>JBAZUN010000470.1:0-4399 GCA_041661365.1 Candidatus Latescibacterota bacterium | reverse complement strand
CCCACCGTCTCGATCCGCTCGAGGCCACCCACCCCGAGTCCCAACCGCTCCCCCAGGGTGATGAACTCGAAGTCGTCCGGGTTGAAGCCGGCCAGGTGGGTGCAGACCACGTCCACCGCCACCGGATCGGCGCCGGCGATGATGGTGTTCAGCCGTTTGGCCTTGCCGCCCTCGTCCTCGACGCGGGCGCGCTCCATGCCGACGATGGCGTCGACCACGGTCAGGTCGATGCCGGCCATCCCGGCCAGGTCGACGATCATCTCGTCGAAGCGGCCGGCGCGGTGGTTGGGGATACCGGGATTGCCGCTGCCCGGGGGGAAGCCGTTCGACTTGGGCCACCCGTACTTCATGCCCGGCATCAGGCCGACCATGTTCTTCATGGCGCAGGTGAAGCCGATGGCGTTGGTCAGCTTGAGCACCGGCACGTTGATGAACAGGTCGCACTTGCCGATGAGATCCGGCAGCCAGTAGAGATCCCCGGTGGCCCGGCCCGCCACCTGGTGCGACTCCTCGAAGTTCAGGTCGATGAAGTCGATCCGTGCCCCGGCCAGCAGCGGGTCCTCGACGATCTCGCGAAAACCGGTGTTGGCGAAGCCGTCGGTCGCCGTGGTAGCCTCCATGGCCTCCGGATGCCCGGGGAGCATCCACCCGGCCGAGCCCTCGGCGATGGTGATGCGCGCCGCGGGGTTGACCTCGTGGATCATCTTGACCAGGGACCAGACCACGTACGCGTCGGTGATGTCGCCGCGCCCCCGGGCGGAGAGCCGGACGATGTTCGGCTTGATCACCACCCACGGATCGCCGGGGGGAACGAAGGCCCGCATCCCGCCCAGCTCGTCCAGGGCGGCACGGACAATCCCCTCGATCTGCTCCCGGGTGAGATCCTCGGTCGGCGCCGCCTGCCGGGTCAGCTTGGGGTAGTCCGAGCGGACCACGGAGACGCGGGGCCGGGAGACCGGCTTCTCCACCGTGGTCGAAACCTGCCGCTCCCCGGGCCTCCCCATCGCTGGAGCCGCGCCCTCGGCCCGGGCCGGGGAGGCGTCGGAGACGAGGGCGACCAAGGTCATAGCGGCCAGGGAGGAAAGGCCCATCAAGACCCGAGACCGGTGCCAGTGGTCTGTGCGTCGCCGATATCCCTGGGGTGCCGTGCTGGGGCGTGGCATCGGGCATTCTCCTGTTTCGGTAGTACTCAAAGAACAGCCGCTCAAGGCGCCGTGGAGTGGACCTGGGACCGACGCGCTTACCGTCCGGCGCGACAGGGTGACCAGGGGTAACGGTCGCGACCGGGTGTGACCATGTCAACCGAAATATCCAGGCCCTGATCCCAAGGTGGCTATGAAGGCCCTCCGTCGTGAGTTCTTGACTTCCAGCCATATAACCATACTTTGGCCCATATGAAAACGACGATCGACCTACCCGATGCCTTGCTGCGCAAGGCCAAGATCCTGGCGGCCCGCCGCGGCACGACGCTCAAGGCGATGCTCTCCCATGCTCTGGAGCGCGAGGTAAACGGGAGTGGTAGGGTGGCGCCGGCGATATTCGAGGTCGACGCCGACGGCCTGCCGCGTCTCCCATCGCGGGGTGCCAGGGTGACCAAGGAACTGGTAAGCCGGCTGCTCGAAGAGGAGAGCCTTTGATCCTCCTTGACGTCAATCTCCTCGTCGCGCTCTGCGATGCCGACCATGTCCACCACCGGCAAGCCAGAAGCTGGTTTCGCACCAGCGGCGATACGGGCTGGGCCACCTGTCCCTTGACCGAGAACGGGCTCCTGCGGGTCATGGGGAACCTCGGATACCCCGGCGGTCCAGGCTCTCCCGCGGAGGTTCGGCCCCTGCTGCAGCACCTGCGCTCCCTGCCGGGGCACCAGTTCTGGGACGACGACATCTCTCCGGCGGACAAGCGGGCACTGCCATCCCTGGAAGGCATCAGCGCCAAGCAGCTCACCGACGTGTATCTTCTCGCCCTGGCCGTCCATCACGGCGGCACCCTCGCCTCTCTCGATTCCCGTATCGACCCTTCGCTGGTTCCCGGCGGTCGCCGGGCATTGGTCGTCATTAGCCGCTGACGTGAGGCAGAGCAGCGAGAGCCGGTTCCCATGAAGCTCGACGTCGTCCGGTTGACCCAGGACCTGATCGCCTTTCCGTCGGTCTCCCAGGTCAGCAACGCGCCGGTGACCCGCCACCTGGCCGCACTGCTGGGACGGCTCGGGTTCGAGGCCGAGGAGGTGGCGTACGCCGACCGCGCCGGGATCGAGAAGCTCTGCCTGGTCGCCCGTCTGGGTAAGGGCCGCGGTGGGCTGACCCTCTTCAGCCACGACGACGTGGTGCCGGCTCGGTTGGAAGACGGCTGGACCGCAGATCCGTTCGAGGGCCGGGTCAGCCGGGGCCGGATCTACGGCCGCGGGGCCTGCGACATGAAGGGGCCGCTCGCCGCGACGATCTGCGCCGCTTCCCGCTTCCGATCCGGCGACCTGGCGGCTCCACTCTTCCTGGTGATCACCGCGGACGAGGAGCTCCAGGCCCGCGGCGCCCGCCAGCTCGTGACGCGCTCGCGGCTGTTCGACGAGGCCGCTCCGGGGTACGGGGTGATCTGCGAGCCGACCTGCCTGCAGGTGGTCCACGCCCACAAGGGGGCCCTGGCGATCACGGTCACGTCCCGCGGTCGCGCGGCGCACACCAGTACCCTCAAGGGGATCAGCGCCAACGTGAAGATGATCCCCTTCCTCGCCGAGATGAAGCGGATATACGACCTGGTGCTCGCCTCGCCGCGGTACCGCAACGACCTCTTCTCGCCCCCCTGCTCCGAGTGGAGCATCGGCATCAACGACCACAACGTGGCCACCAACATGACCCCGGTGCGCAGCGTCTGCACCATCAGCTACCGACCGATGCCCGGGATCGACGCCAATGGCCTGGTCCGCCGCACCGAGGCCTGCGCTGCCCGGCACGGGCTGGAGTGCGAGGTCTTTCAGGTCGGCGACCCGCTCTATACCCCGGCCGACGCTCCCCTGGTCCGCACCGCCCTGCGGCTGGCCGGCAAACGACGGCCCCGCACCGTGCCGTACGGCACCGACGGGATGATCTTCGTCCAGAAGATGAAGGAGCTGGTCGTCCTCGGTCCGGGGGACATCGCCCAAGCCCACACCGTGGACGAGTGGATCAGCGTCGAGGCCCTGCGCCGCGGCGTCGACCTGTACAGCCGCTTCATCGAACACGTCTGCGTCTGCGGCCTGCCCTGACGGCCCGCACCAGAACGACGACGGGGACAGGAGCCCTGCCCCTGTCCCCACCTGTTCGTCGATTGCTTAACCGCGACCGCGGACGCCGCGCGTGCCCTGTCTTCTTCAGCCCTCCCGGTCCAGCTCGAAGGCGGCGTGCAGGGCCCGTACCGCCTTCTCGACGTCGGCGGCGCTGATGATGCAGGCGATCTTGATCTCCGAGGTGCTGATCATCTGGATGTTCACCCCGGCGCCGGCCAGGGCCGCGAAGGCCGTGGCCGCGACCCCGGGATGGCTGCGCATCCCGATGCCGACCACCGTGACCTTGGCCACGCTGGAGTCGGCCAGCACCTCGGTCGCGCCCAGCTCCTGCCGGATGTTCTGACAAACCTCCAGGGCCTTCCCCAGGTCTCCCTCCTTGACCGTGAAGGAGACGTCCGCGGTCCCCCCTTCCCCGCTGTTCTGGAGGATGACGTCGACGTTGATGTTCCGCTCGGCCAGGGCGCCGAAGAGCCGGGCCGCGATCCCGGGACGGTCGACCGCGTGACGCACGGTGATCCTGGCGTCGCTCAGGTCGTGGGCGATCCCGCGTACCACCACCTTCTCCATGTCCTCCGTCTCCTTGATCAGCGTTCCCGGGTTCTAGTTGAAGGAGGAGCGCACGGCGATGACCACGCCGTACTTATTGGCGAACTCCACCGAGCGCGACTGCAGCACCCGGGCCCCTGAGCTGGCCAGCTCGAGCATCTCGTCCGGGGAGACCACCTCGAGCTTGCGCGCCTCGGGGACCAGGCGCGGGTCGGCGGTGTAGATCCCGTCGACGTCGGTGTTCATCTCGCAGACGTCGGCCTTCAGCGCGTGGGCCAGAGCCACCGCGGTCAGGTTCGACCCGCCTCGGCCGAGGGTGGTCTCCTCCCCTTCCTCGGTCACCCCCTGGAAGCCGGCGACCACGACGATCCCGCCGTGCGCCAGCTCGGCCAGCATCCGCGCGGGCCTCAGGTCGACGATCCGGGCGTTGCGGTGCACCGCGTCGGTGATGATCCCGGCCTGACCGCCGGTCATCGACACGGCCCGCACCCCGAGGTCGTTGATCGCCATGGCCAGCAGGGCCATCGAGATCCGCTCGCCCGAGGCCAGCAGCATGTCCATCTCGCGGTCGACCGGGGTCCGGGTGACGCGGCC
>JBAZUN010000469.1:0-4874 GCA_041661365.1 Candidatus Latescibacterota bacterium | reverse complement strand
TCTTGCGATCGCCGCCGTTCCCGAAGGCCTCGGCGCGGCAGAGGATGTCGGCCAGGTGCACCGCCGCGGTCCGCTCGGCGTGGTCGCGGCGGGGACGGAAGTCGTGGTGGTCGGCGATCGGGCTGGTCAGGTGCGGCGGCAGGGCCCACTTCTCCAGCAGCCAGCTCCCGATCTCGCCGTGATGCGCCCCGAGCACCTCCTGCTCGGCCTGGTAGACCAGCATCTCCTTCTTCTCGACCCGCAGGCGGATCCGGCGGAAGGAGCCCTCCATGGTCTGGTAGATCACCACCTTGCCCAGGTCGTGCAGCAGGCCGATGGTGCTCAGCTCCTCGGGGTCGGGCAGCTCGAGCTGCTCGGCGATCAGGGCACAGGCCCGGGCGCATCCCAGGGAGTGCTCCCACAGCCCGGGCATGGCCTCGTTCATCAGGTCGAGCACGGTGGAGCTGAGCACCAGGCTCTTGATGGCGTTGAAGCCGAGCAGGGTGACCGCGTGGGGGATGGTCGAGATCGGCTGGGAAAAGCCGTAGAAGCCGGAGTTGACCAGCTTCAGCACCTTGGCCGAGATCACCTGGTCCTTGGCGATCTCGGCCCCAAGCTGGCGACCGGTGGTCTCGGGGCTGTCGACCATCTGGGCGATGCGCCGGACCGTGATCGGCAGGGTGGGCAGGTTCCCGGTCCGCTCGACGACGAGGCGAAGCTGATCCTTGTCCATGGCGGTTCCTCGTCGTTAGCGCTGCCGCAGCAGGTGGCCGCGGGCGATCGACTTGAGCTGCATCATCACCGGGTCGTCCTCCAGGCCGGCGAACCGCACCTCCAGGGCCTCGAGCAGGGACTGGACCTCGCTGGCCAGGACCTCCTCTCCCTCCAGGGTCACCGCCGTCACGCCGCGGCGCCGCAGCAGGGAGATGGCGGCCACCGACAGCCGGGCCCCCTTGGGCAACAGCACCTTGCCTTGACCATCGGTCTGGTCCTCGGCCAGGACGTCGCCGACCTGGACCTCCTCCACCGGAACCGTGCGCACCGGGATACCCTCCTTACCGCGCTCTATCGGACGAGCAAGACGGTCGCGTCGCGGCCCCTGAGAGCCGTTCCCCTTCAGCCGGCGTCGACCAACCAGGCCCGCCGCCAGTACTCGGCAAAGCCGGCCCGCAGCCAGTCCAGCGACGCGTGGCGGATCGCGTTGTACCCACCCCAGGTCCAACGCCAGGGCCAGGCCGCGCGACCGGTCTCCCGCTGGAAGATCTCGCGCCGCTCGCCCTCGGCCAGTTCAACCTTCCCGCTGAGCCGGGTCAACTCGCGCTCGTAGGTGCCGTCGATCAGGTTCGCGGCGTGACGCGCCACCTTCTCCGGCTCCAGCACCCGCACCCGCGGGCAGGTCATGCCGCCCTCGCGAAGGACGAATCCCTCGACCCATTCCCGGGGAAACCGGCCGCGCTGGGCCTCGGCCGCGCCGGCGATCGACTCGGGGTTCATCACCCCATAGGTCCGGCAGATCAGCGGCCGGGCAGGGTACGCGGTGCAGCGATGGTCGGCCGACAGGAACGGACATCGCCGCGGCCGCTCCTCGACGAAGGCCAGCAGCCCCTCCCGTCGTCCCGCCGAGAACCGGGCCGTCACGTGGTCGACCAGGTTCAGGTACTCGATCCGGTACAGGGGGAACATCGTGGCAAAGGTCCCCCGGTATTCCTCGTCGGTAAGGGCGCAGCACTCCCCGGAGCTGGCGCACCCCGTGGCCGGCACCTCCTGGTACAGGGCCTCCAGCTCACCCTTGAGAGCCCTCGACAGAGCCGGCGCCTGAGCCTCCGATCGCTGATCCGCAACCACTCCGTGCACGGGACACTCCAAGTATGACGTACGGCGGAACCGCCCGCAACGAACCCGGTCCGGACGGCTTGACGTTCCTCCTCGAGTCCGCCAGATTCACGCCCGGAGCCGCGCCATGACCGAGAAGAAGCGCTACCTGGGCGTCCTGTTCCAGTGCTGCAACGTCTACGCCCGCATCTACGCCAACCAGGCCCGCACCGCGTACACCGGGGCCTGCCCGCGCTGCGGCAAGCGCGTGGAGGTGAAGATCGGTCCGGAAGGGACGGACAGCCGCTTCTTCACCGCCCGCTGAGACTCAGGCCGCCCGCGCCAGCTCCGCCAGCAGATCCAGGGCCGCCTCCTTGATGATCCGCTCGCTCTCCGGCGCCAGCATCTGCACCGCCGGGTAGACCTTGTACGCCTCCTCCACCTCGTACCCGCCGCGGGCGAACTCGGCCGCGGTCGGCACGTACCCGACGCAGCCGTTGGCGTACCCGCACAGCACGGTGGCCGGGATCGGCGACCGGGACTCCAGGTCGAGCTGGTAGTCGACGAAGATCTCCCCTTCCAGACCCAGCAGGGCCAGCTCCCCGGCCGCGATCCCCTGCACCTCGAACGGCTGGGTGCGCCCCTTCCCCTCGCCGCGCCGGACCAGGTCGAGCATGGCCTCGGCCCAGGCCAGCCGGGCCCGCGGCACGCTCTGGGCCCAGGCGTCCCCTCCCTCGTCGGCGATGAGGGCGATCTCGGACCGAAGCAGGAGCACCAGCTTCTCGACCTCGGCCGCACCCTCCGGAGCGGCGTCGACCAGGGGAAGCTCCAGCCGGCGGGTGGAGTACCGCAGATCGGTTACCTTCAGCGGCCGGGCCTCGGCCAGACCGGCGACCACGGCCCTGCCCAGCTCGGCGCCGACCTCCTCGACCTCCCGGAAGGAATCGCCCCGCCGGATCGGGTTGAGGTCGCCGCAGGCGCCGTTGACGAAGAGCGCCGGTCGGCCGGTCGCCGCCTCGACGTACCGGACCGCGGCCCCGGCAAAGTCGGCGCTGATCTGGTGGTTGGCGTTCCCCAGCACTACCGGGTGGCAGGCGTGGCTGAAGAGGGTGGCCAGCAGCCCGTCGGCCGCCTCGATCCGGACCAGGTGGGCGTAGTCGGCCACCGCCCCCTCGGGGTTCTGCCCGAGGGCCATCCCCGAGGCGGTCCGCTGGCGGCGGTTGATCCCGACCCGGGCCGGCACGCGTTGGTGGGCCAGACGGGCCGGGCGGAGTGCGGCCAGGGCCTGGGTCACCGCGCCGCAGACCTGCTCCTGGAGCCGGAGGAGGTACCCCTCGTCGACCTCGCCCATCCCGCGGAAGGGAACGGTGAGCGGTCCCGAATGGGTATGGGTGCAGCAGATCATGATCGCCGCTGCCGGGATCCCGGTCTCGGCCTCCAGGCGCCGGCGCAGGACCGCCACGGTCGCGGCGTCCAGGCCGACCAGGTCCAAGGCGACCAGGGCCGCGGCACGGTCGCCCAGCCGCCAGACCAGGGCCCGGGCCACGAGGGGATCGTGGACCCCGGTAGCCCCGGACTTCCGGCCCCAGTATCCGCCCAGGTGGATCCCCGGGTCCGGGGTGATCTCCACGCTCGCCACGCCGACCTCCAACCCCTGCTCTGCCATGCCGTGCCTTTCTTCTCGCTCGCTACGCGGGGCTCCCCCGACGATCCCCAGCACGGTGCGCTCTCCCCTAGCAGCCCGTTGGAAAAGTCGCTTTGCCTGGCGAGGCCGAGGGATGGCGGGGCCTGGCTAGGCGCGCGAGCAACGGCGCATCGAGGGAAGATGCGCAGCGCGAGCGGAACGACGCCAGAGCCCGCCAGCACCGGCCGCAGCCCGAATGGGCTTTTTCAACGGGCTGCTAGGTGCCGGCTCAGCTCGGCGGCTTGATCCGGGAACCACCGCGACGCGGCAGCAGGGAGCGACCCTGCTGGTGGGCCTTCTCCTCGTCGATCTGGCGCTGGAGGTCACGGTACTCCTGCTCCAGACCGTCGATCTCCCCCTTGAGGGGATCGAGCTGGTCGCGGCGCTGCTCCAACTCGGCACGGGCCGCCTCGATCCTCGTCCTCAGCTCCTCCTTGGCCTCCTCCAACTGCCGCATCCGCGGCGCCACCACGGCCCGGTACTTCACGTAGTCCATGACCACCTGGAAGGCGAAGAACAGGCAGCCCACGGCCAGCACGGCGATGACCCATTCCATACCCTACGACTCACTCCTGACCGATGGTGTGGTCCCTATCGCCTCCCCGAGCCCTGCCGCGTCCGACGCTCAGCCCCGCGGCTGATTCCAGGGATCCTCCTCGTCCCGATAGTCCTCGTCCTCCTCGCCGGGCACCTCGAAGATCCAGCCGCACTCGGGGCAGATCGGGTGCTCCGGGTCAAGGCGCCGGGCCTGGCACTGCGGACACCGCTGGCCGCGCGGCCACAGGTACTTCAGCGCGACCACCACGAGCAGGAAGGAACCGAAGAGGAGCGGCCAGCCCATGCCCGTGATCGACGATCGGCTCAGCCGGCGCTGACCGCGACGTAGCGCACGTTCGACTCCCGCAGCCGCCGGGCCAGGACCCGGGCGATGTTGCGGAGCACCAGCACCTGGGTCTCGGGGAACTCGGCGAAGAAGGTCTCCAGCCGACCAACGGTGAACCGCAGCAGTCGGGCGCCGCCGCGGGCCCGGATCGTGGCCGACCGGGGGCCGGGATCGACCAGCGCGACCTCGCCGAAGAAGGCCCCCTGGTCGGTGACGGTGGTCAGCGGCACCTCGTTCCCCCCCCGGTCGCGGGTGAGGATTTCGACGGCACCGTCGTGCAGCACGTACAGGGAATCCCCCAGGCTCCCCTCGACCACCACGGTTTCGCCGTCGCCATAAGTCCGCGTCTCGGCCAACTCGGCCAGCCGCTGGACCTCGTCGTTGCTCAATCCGAGGAAGAGCGAGGACTCCCCCAGGTACGCACCGTCCCACGCCTGGTCCGACGCCATGGCAGCAGACCTCCCCCGAGATAGCGCCCGCCGACCGGTCGATCCCAGGGCCGCGACGGGAACTGTC
>JBAZUN010000468.1:0-4883 GCA_041661365.1 Candidatus Latescibacterota bacterium | reverse complement strand
ATGATGTTCACCATCCCGGGGCGCCGGAAGTTCTCTATCCCGGGCACGGGGAGGTGCATGGTGACGAAGTCCAGGCCGATCTTCTCCTCGGCGGTCCAGCGGTACGGAAAGCAGAGATGGATGGCGGTGGTCCAGTCCCGGCCCTCGACCCGCCGGATCACGGCCAGGTCCTCCTGGACCTGGGCCGCCAGGGCGTCGAAGGGATCGAGGTAGGCCGGCTCGCCGCGGCCGCCGCTGACCCGGGTCATGGTCGGGTCGAAGCGCAAAGTCTCGCCCGAGGAGGCGCAGTGCAGGATCAGTCCGTCGCCGTCCGTGGTCAGGTCGAATCTCCCGGGATGCTCGGCGACGAGACGCTCGACGAGGAAGCGGCAGACCGGATCGGACACCTCGGGCCCGAACTCCCGGGTCTGGTAGTACTTCCCCAATCGCTCGGCCCGGGCCTGTTCCTTGACCACGCGGTAGGGCGCGAAGGCCCCGTCGAACTGGAAGACCTGGCCATCCACCGGGCCATTGCCGAAATCGGTGCCCAACGGGGACAGGCCGGGCTTGACGTCGTAGATGCCGCTGGCCGGGGGGAAGTACCTCGCCCCGTCGGCCGGGGTTTCGCATTCGCTTAGCCGATCCACGTATTACCCTTCTCCGATGCGGGCCACCAGAGCCGTTGACGGTCCAGGCCGAAGCGCGTCGCGATCTCCTGGTACTGCTCGGACCAGGTCTGCAATCCGGACAGCCGGTGGGCGTCGCTCCCCAAGGCCACCTTCCCGCCCAACCCCAGCCAGGTCTCGAACAACTCGGTCAGGTGGCCGGCTCGCTCCGGTATAAACCAATACTTCGGCTGGATCTCCAGGGCCACGTCCCGCTCCACGGCCTGGACTAGCAGCTCGCGCAGCCGCCCCTGGTCGCAGGCCAGGTACAGCTCGTCCGGGGAAGGGGTGATGCCGGTGGCCGCGAACGGGTGGGCCACCACATCGGTGTGCGGCCAGGCGATGGCGGTCTCGAGGTGGTCCAGCTCGTGGGCCGCAGCCTCGACCGGACCGCCCCGCGGCGAGACCACCCAATCTAGCTGATAGTGGTTGGGCGCGACGATGGCGCACTCGGCCGCCTCGACGAACGGCTCGGGCTCGACCACGCATCCGGCGGCGGTCACCTCGAACTCCGCGCCGATCACCACCGGCAGTGGCGGTTGCAGCTCGGCCCGCCGCTGTCGGTACCAGGCCAGCCGCTCGAGGTGACGCGGGTAGTTGGTTACCGTGGGGACGTGGACGTGGTCGCACAGGACCAGCAGCTCGTACCCCAGGCGGGCCGCGGTACCAACCACCGCGTCAAAGGTCATCTCGGCGTGGCCGCAGAGGGACAGGTTGGTGTGGGTGTGGGTCGAGACGAGGGGAATCCTCGCCTCGGCAACGGCGGGTGGGTGTCGATCCGTGGGCAAACTCACCTTCTTCTACAGAGAACCGGTCCGCTCGTCGAGCCGCGCCGGCGTTGACCGGCCCTGGCCTTCCGGCTATACTCAGCGAACCTTCTCATAGGAGCGCTAGATGATCAGCAAGACCGAATCCCTGCCGACCTGGGACCTGAGCGATCTCTACGCCGGTCCGGACGATCCGCGGCTCGACGAGGAGATGGCCGCGGCCCGGCAGGAGGCGGCCGACTTCGAGGCCCGGTTCCGCGGCACCATCGAGGTGCCGGACCTGCAGGCGGCCCACCTGCGGGAGGCCCTGGATCGGTACGAGGCCTTGCTGCGACGGGAGTACCGGCCGCAGGCCTATGCCATGCTCCTCTACTCCACCGACACCCGCGACGCGGCCCGCGGCGCCCTGTTGCAGAAGACCCGCGAGTTCGGCAGCGCGGTGGCCACCCGATTGGTCTTCTTCGAGCTGGAGATCGGCCGGATCCCTCGGCCCGCGTACGACGCCGCCGTGGATCACCCGGACCTGGCCCGGTACCGGCATTACCTCGAACACCAGCGCCGCCTGGCCGCGCACAACCTCTCCGAGCCCGAGGAGAAGATCCTGGTCGAGACCGCCAACGCCCGGGGCCAGGCCTTCGCGCGGCTGTTCACCGAGGTCACCGGCCGGACCAAGTATCGCCTCGAACAGGACGGCGAGCGCGAGGAGCTGAACCAGTCGGAGCTGCTCGCCCTGCTCTACAACCCGGAGCGCGAGCGGCGCCGGGCCGCGGCCGTCTCTCTCACCGAAGGGCTGCGAGCCAACGCCCACGTCTGCACCTTCATCTACAACACCCTGCTGCACGAGAAGGACGTGCTCGACCGGCTCCGCGCCTTCCCCGAGCCCGAGAGCAGCCGCCACCTCGACAACGAGCTCGACCCGGCCGTGGTGGAGACGGTGGTCTCGGTCTGCACGGCCAACTACGGCCTGGTGGCCGACTACTACCGGCTGAAGCGGCGGCTGCTCGGACTGGACGAGCTGACCCACTACGACCGGTACGCGCCGATCACCGGCGAGCAGACCGAGATGCCGTTCGCCCAGGCCCGCGAGCTGGTGCTGGACGCCTTCGGTCGCTTCTCGCCCCGCCTGGTCGAGATCAGCGAGCCGTTCTTTTCCCGCCGGTGGATCGACGCCGAGGCGGCGGACGGCAAACGCGGTGGCGCCTTCTGCGCCGGCATCACCCCTGACCTGCACCCGTACGTGCTGATGAACTACACCGGTCAGCCCCGCGACGTGATGACCCTGGCCCACGAGCTGGGCCACGGGATCCACGACGTGCTGGCCGCCCGCAATCACCTCCTCGACTACCAGCCGGTGCTGCCGATGGCCGAGACCGCCAGCACCTTCGCCGAGATGCTGGTCTTCGACCGGCTGCAGCACACCCTCCCGTCGGAGAGCGAGCGGCTGGCCCTCCTCTGCGGCCGCATCGAGGACACCTTTGCCACGGTCTTCCGCCAGGTGGCCATGTTCCGCTTCGAGCAGCAGGCCCACCGGGCCCGGCGGCAGCAGGGCGAGCTGCCGACCGAGAAGCTGAACGGCCTGTGGCAGTCGTGCATGCAGGAGATGTTCGGTGACTCGCTGACCCTGGGCGAGGACCACGCCTGGTGGTGGCTCTACATCCCCCACGTCATCGGCACGCCGTTCTACGTCTACGCCTACGCCTTCGGCGAGCTGCTGGTGCTGGCCCTCTACGCCCGGTATCAGCAGGAGGGGGAGCCGTTCGTCGAGCGGTACTTCGAGCTGCTGGCCGCGGGTGGCTCCCGGGCACCGGGAGAGCTGCTGGCGCAGTTGGGGATCGACGTGACCGACCGTTCGTTCTGGCAGGGCGGCTGCGACCTGATCCGCCAGCGCGTGGAGTTGGCGGCCCGACTGGCGGGCTGACCGTTCGCCTAATCCAGCAGCTTGGTGGCCTTGATGTAGTCCAGGGCCGGGAACTGCTCCTGCAGGTAGCGGTTCCCCTGCTGCTGGATGAGGTTCTGTTTTTTGCTGGGCGCTTCCCCGTATTCCCCGTTGAGCTTGTCCACGGTCTCGATGCCCTCGGTGACGCGCCCGAAGGGAGCGAAGCCGTACCCGTCCAGGTAGGCGTTGTCCTTGAGGCTGATGAAGACCTGCGTCGTGCGGCTGTTCGGCGCCGATGCCGCGGCGAAACAGAGGATGCCGCGCTGGTTGCTGCCGCGCACGGGTTCATCGGCGATCCCGGTACCCTCCCATCTGGCCGAGATCGCCGGATCCCCGTGTATGCCCCACTGGACGACGAACCCGGGGACCACGCGGAAGAACCGCTGGTCGTGGTAGAACCCGTTTCGAACCAAGTTGTAGAAGCGATCGGCGCCGGTGGGAGCGAGGGCGCGCTCCACCTCCACCGTGAAATCACCGACACTGGTCTCGAAGCGCACGCGGAAGCGCTCCGGCGCCGTCTGCTTGAACGCCTCTCCGGCTGGATTCATCAACGTCTCTCGATTGAAGCCGGCCGTCTCTTCCTTGCACCCGGCCAGCCACGCTGCCAGACCCACGAGCAGAACAGCCGCGCGCATCGCCGTTCCCTCCTCGGTCGTCGGGGGTTAACGGAGACCCTTCACCGCCGCCACCAGCGCCTCGGCGGTCAGGCCGAAATGGGCCCAGGTTTCGAGGTGGCCGTCCGAGGGCGCCACCCGGGGATCGGTGATCCCGAGGTGGGCCGCGGGCACGCCTTGCGACCGGGTCGCGGCCGCGACCACGCCGGCAAATCCCCGCACGCCGGACTGCGGACAGCCGATCAGCCCGTCCTCGACGGTGACCACGCCCTCGGGATAGCGGCCGACCAGCTCGATCAAGGCGTCGCCGGGAAGCGGCAGGCCGTTGACGATCTGCACGTCGACCGGCATCCCCTCGGCGAGCAGGCGGGCCGCGGCCTCGCCGGCCAGGAAGGCCGGGGCGCCGAAGGCGAGGATGGCGCGCCGGGCCCCGGGGGTCACCCGGTACGCGGTGACCGCCTCCCAGGGCGAGTCGGCCTCCCACAGCGGCCCTGAGCCGTCGGGCCGGTCGAGGATCGGCAGGTTGTCCCGTGGGATGCCGATGACGTGGCCGCCGTAGTGGGCCGCCAGGTCGAGCACCGCGACAAAGGCGGCCCGGGCGTCGGCAGGAGCATAGAACCGGTGGAGGTAGGGCAGGTAGGTCAAACCGACGTTGATCCAGTCGAGCCCCCACCCCGAGAAGTGATCGCGGCCGGTGCACGCGCCCACGTGGGAGAGGTGGAAGGCCACGTTGAGCCCCTCGTTGACGCCGGTGAGGTTGCGCTGGTACCGCCACAGGTCGAACCCCTCGCGGGCGATCCCCTCGAAGAAGGCCGCGAAGGTGGAGACCACGCTGAGCCGCGGTCCCGGCCCGGCCAGGGCCAGCCCGTCGGCCAGCAACGCGGCGGCCTGCTCCTCGATGCTCATCTCGAACTGGTGGTCC
>JBAZUN010000467.1:0-4917 GCA_041661365.1 Candidatus Latescibacterota bacterium | reverse complement strand
GCCGCGAACCGCTCGCGCACCTCCTGGCTGGCCAGCACCGTGCGCTCGTTGACCTTGCAGGTCCAGCACCACTCGGCGGTGAAGTCGATGAAGACCGGACGGTCGCCGGCCGCCAGCAACTGGTCGAGCCGGGCCTGGGTGAAGGGCTCCCACTCGTCGTCGGCCGTTGTCCCGGCCACGACCGACGCCCCTTCGCCGCCCAGGACCGGCGCCAGAAAGAGCCGGTACCCCCCGAGCAGCACCAACAGCGCCAGCACCCAGGCCATTCGCCTGCGGGTTCGGCTGCTGCGCAGATCGACCCATTGGCCGATCAGCCAGCAGGCCAGGGCTACGCACAGCAGGAAGGCCCCGGTCCAGACCACCCCGTCGGCCCCGACCTGCCGGCCCAGAACCCAGAGCAGCCATAGGACGGTCGCCATGAGCAGGAATCCCATCAACTGCTTGAAGTGATCCATCCAGGCACCGGGTCTGGGAAGGCGGCGGACCCACCCGGGGCGCAAGGCCAGCAAGGCGTACGGCAGCGACATCCCCAGGCCGACCGTGGCGAATACGGCGACCACCGTGCCCGCAGGCTGGGAGAAGGCGAAGCCGAGGGCCGTACCGAGGAAGGGCGCGGTGCACGGGGTGGCGAGGATCGTGGCCAGCACGCCGTTGAAGAAGGACCCGACCATACCCCCGCGGTCGGCCAGACCGGTCAGTCCTCCGCCGGAAAGGTTGACGGTGAAGACCCCGAACAGGCTCAGGCCCAGGGCGAAGACCAGGGCCGCCATCCCCATGACAAAGGCGGGGTACTGGAACTGGAACCCCCATCCGACCTGCTCTCCCCCGGCCTTGACCGCCACCACCACCAGGGCGAGGGCGATAAAAGCGGCGATGATCCCGAGGGAGAAGACCAGCCCCAGGCGACGGACGCGACCGGCCTCCTCGCCGGCCTGGGACAGGAACCCGAGGACCTTGAGCGAGATCACCGGCAGGACGCAGGGCATCAGGTTGAGGATCACCCCGCCCACCAGGGCCAACAGCAGGTAGGAGATCAGCGACGGCCCCGGACCTTCGGTCACCCCCTCGCCGCCGGTGGTCGGGCCAGGACCGGTCTGGCCGCCTAGCGGTCCCTTCCCCGCCAACACCAGGGTGACCTCGCCCGCGCGGGTCTGCTCCTCACCGGAAAGGAGATAGACCACCAGACCGGGGAGGGAGTCGATCGGCGCCTCGCCGTAGGGACGAAGAAGGAGCCGCACCCGAGGTGGGCCGGCGCCCGGCACCGGTCGAGAGGCAAAGGAGAACTCCTCGGCGGCATAGGGATAGAAGTCGAGCGCCTCGACGGCCACGCCGGTCAGGCGCAGCTCGACCGCAATCTCACCCGGGGATCGGCTGACGCCGTATTCGAGACCGGCCGCCGCGGGCAGGGGGCTTGGTATCTGCGAGGCGGTCTGAGCAAGGGCGGCTGCAATCGGCGACATCCCCTGCCGGGCTCCGGTGCCCGCGGGCAGTTCCAGCACGAGGGTAGTGTCGCCGGGGATGCAGACCTCCTTGCAGGTCAGCCAGGAGACTAAAGCCGTCAGGCGCACGGATCGACCGGTGAGTCGGGCCGGTGGCCGGATCTCGGCAAGGAGGAGCACGCTGTCGGCGTACCCGTACGCGGTCAGGTCGCCGGCCTCGGCGTATTTGGCCGGAAGCGGCCATTGCAGATCCGAGGCGGTGAACCCCTCGGGGAGGGTCCACCTTACCCGCGTCGGGGTCCCGGCGTCCCCGCTGTACCGCCAGTAGGTGTGCCACCCCTCGGCCATGCGCAGGGCCAGGCCGACCTGGAAGGTCTCCCCCGGACGGACCGCGTCGGTTCCGGCCACCAGCCTCGCCTGCACCGGGTGCGGCTCGGCCCCCTGGACCGGAACGGCCATCGCCGCGAGCAGGGCGACCAGCCAGCAGGCGCGCAGGCCGGGCCGCGGCCCCCACGAAGCAGCGCGACTCACGCCCCGGCCTCCCTGGATTCGACCGCCGCGCTGATGCTCGCCACGTCGATCAGCCGGCAGCCCAGACAGGCGGCGAAGGCCTCCAGATCCCGACCGCGGGCCATCTCCCCTTCGGGGGTGAGCACCTCGGACATCACCGCGGCCGGGAACAGCCCGGCCATCCGGGCCAGCTCGACCGATCCCTCGGTGTGTCCGCGCCGCACCCTGAGCCCGCGGGTCCGGGCCGCCAGCGGCAGCACGTGCCCCGGCACGACGAAGTCCTCGGGACCGGATCCTGGATCTAGCGCGCGCAGGATGGTGGTGGCCCGGTCGCGGGCCGAGATCCCGGTGCTGATCCCCTGGCGGGCGTCGAACGGCAGGCCGAACCGCGGGGTGACCGCATCCGCGTTCCGGGGCTCGATCAGGGGGATCCCGAGCCGCTCCAGGTGGGCCCGGGTGGTGGCCAGGTGGAGCATCCCCCGGGCTTCCTTGAGCATGGTGTTCACCTTCTCGGCGTCGATCGACTGGGCCGGGACGATCAGGTCACCCTCGTTCTCCCGCTCCCGGTCGTCGGCCAGCACCAGAAACCGGCCAACGGCAAAGTCGGCCAGGGCCTCTTCCAAGGTGCAGAACATCCGTCCTTCGTCCTTTCCGGCGTCTGCCTGATGTCTACTACCATCGCGGCACACGCCTACAGATCGGTTCCGGTCAGTCCCCCAGCTCGACCCTGGCCCCCAGGCGGGCCAGGTCGGCAAAGAAGTCGGGATAGGACTTGGAGACGTTCTCCGCGTCCAGGATGGTCAGCCCGCGGCGGCAGCGCAGCCCCACGATGGCCAGCATCTGGGCCACCCGATGGTCGTGGTGGGTCTCGACCTCGATCCCACCCTCGTACCCCTCGGGCCGTCCGGTGATTGACAGCTCACCGGCCCCGGTCCGGACCGCGACCCCCAGGCGTTCCAGCTCGAGGGCCGGAACCGCGATCCGGTCGCACTCCTTCAGCCGCAGGTTGGCCACGTTGTAGAAGCGGCTGGTGCCCTCGGCCAGGCAGGCCGCCGCCACCATGGCCAGGACCATGTCCGTGGCCTGGTCCCCGTCGAACTCCACCCCCCACAGGCGACCATTGCTCGCCAACCGCACGGTCTCGCCCTCGTGATCGACGCGGGCCCCCATCTCGCGCAGGACCGGGATCGCGGCCCGCTCCCCCTGGCTGTCCTCGTAGAGCCGGGACACCTCGATGCGACTCTCGGTCACGGCCCCGGCGGCCAGGATGGCGGCGGCCGAGGGAAAGTCGCCGTTGACTTTATACTCGCGGGCCAGGTAGGCCTGGCCACCCGGAACCTGGAAATAGAGGAGATCGTCCTCGGCCTCGACCTCGATCCCGGCCTGTCGCATCACCTCGAGGGTGGTCCGCACCAACGGCTTCGAGACCAGCCCACCGGTCACCTCGATGGTCATCCCGCGCTGAAGCAAGGGCGCCAGGAAGAGGAGGGCGCTGAGGTATTGGGAGCTGCGCGCCCCGCTGACCCGGACCAGCCCGCCTTGCGGCGGCCCGCCGCGCAGGATCAGGGGCAGACGGCCGTCAACGGACTCACAGGCCAGCCCGAGCTGACCTAGGGCATCGAGCAGGTCACCGTGAGGACGCTGGCCCAGGGACTCGCCGAAGGCGGTCTCGAACCGGATCTCGGGGAGCAGGGCTCCCACCCCGATGAGCAGCCGGAGCACGGCCCCCGCGTTCCCTGGATCGAGTCGCCCCGGCGCCCGCGGTCGGCGGCCGAACCCCAGAATCCGCAGGAACCTTCCCTCGCGGTCCTCTTCTTCCTCGATGGTCGCTCCCAGGTCGCGCAGGCAGCGGACCATGGCCGCGGCGTCGTCGCTGACCGCCGGGAAACGGACCAGGCTCTCCCCCTCGGCCAGGGCCGCGACCAGCAGGTACCGCGTGGTGTAGTTCTTCGAGGACGGCGGATCGATCCTGCCGCTGAGCCGCTCGGTGTAACTCAGGTACGCCTTCACTCGGTCCTAACCTGTGTTAATGCTGGACTTGAGAAGATAACGAGCCACCGGGGAGGGCGCCATGCCGCACCGCGTGGAAACGAGGCGGGGAGATCGCTGACCGAGGCGCGAGGTCAGTCTCGGTGTGAGCCGTACCTCGATACATCTCGATACCCGATCAGGACTGGCGACGGCGGATCTCGAACAGGGCGACCCCCGCGGCCACGGCCACGTTGAGGGACTCGACCCCGGCGGCCAGGGGGATACCGATTGCGGCGTCCGCGGCCTGCTTGATCGAGGGCCTCAGCCCGCGGGTCTCGTTCCCCACAACGAGGACGCACCGGGCCGGCCAGTCGACCGCGTACAGGGATTGCACGGCCCCGGCTTCCAGGGCGTAGATCCAGAAGCCGTGGTCCTTGAGCGCGCGCAGATCGCGGGTCAGATGGGCCGTGGCCACCAGGGGGATCCGGAAGACGGTGCCGGCCGAGGCCCGGATCACCTCGGCATTGACCAGGCGACCGCCCCGGATCGGCAGGAGGACCCCGGCCGCACCGGCAGCCGCGGCAGCCCGGACCGCCATCCCGGCGTTCCCCGGATGCTGCACCTGGTCCAGGGCGAGGAGGACCGCGGGGCCAGAGGGCGTCAGGTCGCGGAGCAGGGCTTCCAGCGGCGTGTACGCTACCGGACTGAGCCGGGCCACCACCTCCTGGTGGTCCCGCGTGCCGGCCAGGGCCCCCAGCTTCCCCACCTCGACGAAGTCGTACCGCACCTGGCGCGCCTTGGCCGCGGTCTTGATCACCTCGATCTCGGGTCCCCGCGCCTCGGTCGCCAGGTAGACCCGGTTGACCGGCACCCCCGAGGTCAGGGCCTCGATCACGGCGCGTCGTCCCCAGATCAGCGATTCCTCGTCCACGGCCACGGCGTTCTCCCGAGCGATGACGGGCGAATATAGCGGTTCCGGTGGTCGCCCGGAATGACT
>JBAZUN010000466.1:0-4925 GCA_041661365.1 Candidatus Latescibacterota bacterium | reverse complement strand
CAGGCGGTGGCCGTGGTCCCCGGGGCCCTGCTCGAGCGCGACCTCGACTTCGGCAAGCGGGTCTGCACCGACAGCCTGCCCACCCTTGTCTACGCGGTCGTCGGCCTGGGGCTGGGACTGACGGGCCACGGGGTGTGGAGCCTTATCTGGGGCCGCCTGGCCGGAGGTCTGGTCGCGGCCTTGGCCACCTGCTGGCTCTCCCCCTGGCACCCCACCTGGCGCTTCGACCGGACCCGGGCCCGGGAGCTGGTCCGATACGGCCGGCCGGTCGCTGTTGCCGGACTGGTCGCCTTCCTCGTGGTCAATGTCGATGACCTGGTCGTGGTCCGCCTGCTCGGGGTCGAGGCCCTGGGGTTCTACGCCCGGGCCTATCTGCTGGCCAACCTGCCGGTGACCTCGGTGGCGCACCTGGTCAACCGGGTCGCCTTCCCGGCCTATGCCCGCCTGCACGGCGAACCCGGCGAGGTCGCCGGGCTGTACGGCCGCCTATTCATCGCGGTGGCCGTGGTGGCCCTGCCGTTCGCCCTGGGGTTGATCCTGCTGGCCGGGCCGTTCACCGCGGTAGCCTTCGGCGAGCGCTGGGCGCCCCTCGTGCCGCTGCTGCAGTGGCTCGCCGCGTACGGCCTGCTACGGGCGCTCCTGTCGAACACCGGTCCCCTGTTCAACGCCCTGGGTAACCCGCGGGCCGCGGTGGGGGTGAACGCACTGCAGTTGGGCTTCCTGGCCGTGGTCCTGATCCCCTTTACCTGGGGACTGGGGACCGCCGGCGCCTGCCTCGCGGTGCTCGTGGGTACCTTGGGGAGCGGCCCGCTGGCGCTCCGTCGCGCCACTGCACTGCTGGGGGGCGGTTGGTCAGGACACTGGCAGGTCGTGCGGCCGTTGCTCCTCCCCGGCGCGGCCATGACCGCGGTCCTGCTGGCCGGCCGCTTCCTCGGGCACCTGGCCGATGCTGGTCCGGGAAGCGAGCTGGCCTTGGCCGGCACGGCCGGGGTCGCGGCCTACCTGCTGACCCTGCACCGCTACCGGCCGGCGGTGCTGCGCCAGACGCTTCACCTCCTGCAGGGGCGAGTCGATGGGTGAGCCGCGGACCGGGGCCAAGGTGCTGATGCTCGAGTCGGGCGGTTGGGGTGGCATCCACCAGTATGCCCATGCCCTGGCCAATGCCTTGGCCGATACCGGCATCGAGGTCGTCCTCCTCACCGCCGAGCGGTACGAGCTCCACGATCGGCCCTGCCGCTTCCGACGGCTCCAGGTCCTGCGGCGCGAGAACTACCTGGTGACCCTGGTCCGGATCGCGCGTATCCTGCAGCGGGAACGGCCCGCGGTCGTGCACCTCCAGTCCCTCATCTCCCAGCGGAAGGACCTGCTCCTCCTGCTCCTCTTCCGGCTCTGGGGCGCGCGCCTGGTGATGACCGTGCACAACCTCCTGCCGCACGAGGTCCGGTGGGGGGAGCGGCGGCTCTACCTCCTCTACTACCGGCTGGTCGATGCGACGATCCTCCACTCGGAGCGGAACCGACGGGACCTGCTCGCCCTCGAGCCCAGGCTGAACCCGGCGCGGGTCCACCGCATCCCCCACGGGAACTACGCCTACTTCCGGGACCTGGAGCTGAGCCGGCAGGAGGCGCGGGCCAGGCTGGGGCTGGCGCCGACCGGCCGGCTGGCCCTCTTCCTCGGCGCGATCCGACCGTACAAGGGACTCGACCTCTTCCTCCGGATGGTCAGACCGGTGCGGGCCGCCTGTCCCGAGGTCCGCTTCGCCGCGGCCGGCATGGTGCTGCGGGGCGACCAGACCGAGTACGATCGTCAGATCACCGAGCTGGGGCTCGGACCGGAGGAGCTGTCCACGCGGTTCTCCTACCTGACCCATGCCGAGTCGGTGGCCTACGTCTGCGCGGCCGACCTAGTCGTCCTTCCGTACCGGGCCATCTACCAGAGTGGAATCCTGCTCTTCGCCTTCACCTTTGGTCGCCCGGTGGTGGCCACCCGCGTCGGTTCCTTCCCCGAGACGGTCGAGGACGGCCGGAGCGGCTGGCTGGTGGAGCCGGAGGACCTCGAGGGGATGGTATCCACCTTGATCCGCGTCTTCCGCGCGCCGACCGAGCTGGAGGCGGCCGGCGAGTATGCCCGAGGTCAAGCCGAGCGCCAGTACGGTTGGCCGGGGATCGCGGCCCGGACCGCGCAGGTCTACGCCGAGGTGAGTCCGTGCCCGCGGTGAAACCGGTGCTCTACCTCGATCACCAGGCCGAGTGGCTGGGCGGGGGCCAGGAGAGCCTGTTGGGATTGCTCCGGGAACTGGACCGGGGACGGTTCACTCCGCTCTACGCCGGGCCGCATGGCGGGCTGATCCGTGCCGTCGCCGAGTGCGGGGTGGTGGTCAGCGAGGTCGAGCTGCCGTCCTTACATGGCCTGGGGGCGGCCCGAGTACCTGCCGTGGTGGGACGGCTGTGGCGCCGACTGCGGCGGGCCCGGGTGGCGCTGGTCCACGCCAACGGCTCGCGCTGCATGTTCTACGGCGGGCTGGCCGGACGCCTGGCCCGCGTGCCGGTGATCTGGCACCTCCGCATCGCCGAGGCCGAGCCGATCTGGGACCGGGTGCTCGCCTCCCTGGCCACCCGGGTGGTGGTCATCTCTCGGGCAGTGGGGGAGCGCCTTCCGGCCCGGGTGCAGGAGAAGGTCAAGGTCATCCCCAACGGGATCGACGTCGAGCGCTTCGAGCGGGCCGAAGGTTCCCCGTTGCGCCGGGAGTTGGCGGTCGGTGCCGGGATGCTGGTCGGGATGGTGGCCCGCTTGACCCCAGAGAAGGACCACGAGACCCTCCTGCAGGCGGTCCCCCGGATCCTTGCCCAGCGTCCGGATACCCGCTTCGCGCTGATCGGCGAGGATCCTGCACCGGGCCGTCCACGCCGGCGCCGGCTCGAGCAGCTCACGCGCGAGTTGGGGATCTCCGAGCAGGTCGCGTTCTTGGGCCATCGGGCGGAGATCCCCGAGGTGATGGCCGGCCTCGATCTCCTCGTTCACTGCGCCTGGCAGGAGGGGTTCGGGCGGGTGATCCTGGAGGCGATGGCCGCGGGACGGGCCGTGGTCGCCACGGCCGTGGGCGGGATCCCCGAGCTGGTGCTCGAAGGGCGGACCGGGATGCTGGTGCCGGCCGGGGATCCAGCGGCCCTGGCCGCTGTTGTGCTGACCCTGTTGGCCGAGCCGGAGCGCCGCCTGGCCCTGGGGCAGGCCGGTCAGGAGCGGGCCCGGGATTCCTTCGGCCTGGAGGCGCACGCCGCCGCGGTTCAGGATCTCTACGACGAGGTACTGGAGTCCCGGATGGCCGCGGGGATCGGGGGAGTCTGAGATGCGGCTCGGGGTGGACCTCCGCGAGCTGGAGCGCGGTCGCATGACCGGGATCGGCCGGTACCTGCGCAACCTCGTCGCCCACGCGGCAACGACGCGGCCCGATCACCCCCTCTTCCTCTACGGCAACCAACGGACTGCGGCCGTGGAGTGGCCGGCCAACGTCACCACCCGCGTGGCCCCGGAAGCCGTCACCCTCTGGTGGGACCAGGTGATCCTGCCGTGCCTGGCAACGCAAGATCGCGTGGAGGTCTTTCTGTCTCCCTACGTCAAGGGGCCGCTGCGCCTGACCTGCCCCATGGCGATCACCGTGCACGACCTGATGTTCCTGCGCTTCCCCGCTTATACCGGTTGGCGCCGATGGCCGCGCAACCTCCTCTTCCTCGCCATGGCCAGACGGGTCGGGGCCCGGGCCGACTTGGTCTTCACCGACTCCGAATACTCGGCGCGTGACCTGGAGCGGTTCCTGGGGGTAGACCGGGCCCGGGTGCAGGTCGTCCCCCTCGGGATCGAGGAGAGGTACCGGCCGGTCACCGATCCCGAGCTGCTGGACCAGGTGCGGTCCCGGTACCGCATCGTTATGCCGTATATTCTCTACCTCGGGAACTTCAAGCCTCACAAGAACGTCGGCGCGCTGCTGCGGGCCTACGCCGGACTTCCCGAGGGGGTAAGGTCGCGCTTCGCCCTGGTGCTGGCCGGCCGCGAGGACCCCTGGCAGAGGGAGCAGGTGGAGCTGGCTCGGCGGCTGGGGTTGGACCGTCAGGCACTCTTCGTCGGCCGGGTGGACGAGGCCGATCTCCCTGCCCTGTACTCGGCGGCCACGGTCTTCGCCTTCCCGTCGCTCTACGAGGGGTTCGGGCTGCCGCCGCTGGAGGCCATGGCCTGCGGCACCCCGGTGGTGGCGGCGAACTGCACCTCGATCCCGGAGGTGGTCGGCGAGGCCGGCCTGCTGATCGATCCGCAGGCAGAGGGAGCCCTGACCGCGGCCCTGCGGCGACTGCTCGAGGACGAGGAGCTGCGACGGCGGTTGCGCGAGCAGGGCCTGGAGCGCGCGGGGCATTTTCGCGCGGCCGACCTGTGCGAGCGGCAGGTGCAGTTGCTAGAGGGCCTGGCCGAGCGGGGGAGGGCATGAGCGGCAGCGGCGTGGCCCTGCTGGTGAGCAGCGACTTCCCGCCGGTCTCCGGTGGCCAGTCGCGTTACCTGTTCGACCTGTGGTCCGGGTTCCCCCCTGACCAGGTGGTGGTCCTGGCGCCGGCCCTTCCCGGGGACGCGACGGTCGACGCCGGGTTGTCGTGCGAGGTGGTCCGCACGCGGCTCCCCCTGGCGGACGGGATCCTCAACAAGGCGGGGAAGGTCGCGCTCCTGCTGCGGCAGGCCGGTCGCCTCTGCCGCCGGCGCCAGGTCGGCCAGATCCACTGCGGCCAGGTCTTCTCCGCCGGGTTCGTCGGCTGGGTCTGCAGCCGTCGCTTCCGCGCGGTGCGGTACTTCCCGTACGTGCACGGGGCCGATCTGCTGGAGTTCCGCGACCGCTTTCCGTGGGGATGGATGCTGCGGCGGATTCTAGGGGGGGCCGAGCGGGT
>JBAZUN010000465.1:0-4949 GCA_041661365.1 Candidatus Latescibacterota bacterium | reverse complement strand
CCCGAGGGCCATGGAGAGGTTGACGAAGTTGGCGCAGGCGATGAGCAGCACCACGGCCGCAAGGGCCAACAGCACCCAGGCATACGCCAGGTCAGTGGCTCCGGGAGTACCGCCCACCAAAGGGTCGCCGTGCATGTCCCGCAGGGGTTGGAGACGGTACTCCCTGCCGCACTCGGGACCCAGGAACTGCCGCAACGCGGCGATCTCGGCGCTGTAATGTCGCTCGACGAAGGCGGGAAGCTGGGACTCGATTACCGCGGCGTCATCGGGTCCGGCCAACTCAAGGAGGGCCTGCCCTGCGGCGCGGACGGGATCCACATGGCGCTGCCACGCCAGAAGCAGGTCGGGCTGGTAGGTCGAGTTGGCCGGGATCTCGATCACCGCACCGACGATGAGCGGCAGCCAAGTACCCTGCTCCCGCAGGTCCAGCGAACGACCGACCACCTGGGGGTGACCGAACAGACGTTGAGCAGCTTTCCGGCTCAGGACAACCTCGGTCGGTGCGCTGATGGCGCGGATTGGGTCGCCGGCGATGACCGGGAAGGAGAGTACCCGGAACAAGGAGGAGTCGGCCCATCCTACCCCACTCTCGAAGATCCGACCTTCAACCCGAACGACGCGCGCACTGAAGTCGGGGTCGTAATCCAGACGGCCGACCCGGATCACTTGGGGGAAGTCGGACGCAAGCTGGGTGCTGGTCTCTGCCGGGCAAACCCCAGTGGTCAATGGCCGCTCCAAGCGGAGAGTGCTGACCACGCGGAAGACCCGGTCGGCCTTGGGGTGGAAGGCGTCGAAGGAGCGCTCGTACGCCACCAGGGTCCAGGCCAGCAGGCAGAAGGCGACGCCGACCGCCAGACCGAGCAGGTTGATGGCCGTGTAGACCCGGCGGCGGACCAGGTGGCGCCAGGCACTGAGCAGGTAGCTGCGCAGCATGTGGAACTCCTTTCACTCCTGCCGCAGGGCGGCGATGGGGTTGGCCAGGGCGGCACGGAGGGTCTGGCCGGTGGTGGCTAGATCCCGATCTCCTGGATCGACCCCAGAGCCACATCGTGGGTACACATCCTCCCGGCAGCAAGGCTCAGGCCAGCAGCCCCAGGGTGCTGTATCTAGTGGGCTGGGCTGCCTTTATGCCGCCCCGGCGCGAGACCAGGCAGCCAGCCGGTGTCCGCTGGTGGAACACTGGTTGTCCACTGGGGGACAGCACGCGGCCCAGCATGAAGCGACCGCCTGGATACCGGTGTCTGCCGCGCGACGGCAAGACCTCTGTGAACCGGACTGGTTCTCACCCGCGCAGATCTCGGTTGACTCTGATAAACTCATGAGTAAATTAGAGTCGGCTCATAAATACACAGGCTCCAGAGAGAGGAGATTCGATGCGCCTTCGGTACCTTGAGGATTGGGCGGAGGCAGACCTGGCCGACCGGATGGTCTTTGTCGGCGGTCCGCGACAAGTAGGCAAGACCACCTTCGCCTTGTCTCTGGTGGCAGAGCCACGGAGCACCTCGAACCCGGCCTACCTCAATTGGGATGACCTGACCGACCGGGAGTCGATCCTCGCCGGCCGCCTGCCGGCCGCGCAGCCGCGGGTCATCTTCGACGAGATCCACAAGTACGCCCAGTGGCGCGGCCTGCTGAAGGGGCTGTTCGACAAGAATCGCGATACCGTGTCGTTCCTGGTCACCGGGTCGGCCCGGCTGGACTACTACCGGAAAGGTGGTGATTCGCTGCAAGGACGGTACCACTACTACCGGCTGCATCCCTTCTCGGCCCGGGAGCTGGAGCCCTCGCCGAGCCGCGAGCTGGTGGCGCAACTGCTCCGGTTCGGCGGGTTCCCCGAGCCGTTCCTCAGAGCGGACGAACGATTCCACCGCCGCTGGCGACGCGAGCACACGGACCGCGTCCTGCAGGAGGACCTGCGCGATCTTGAGCACGTGCGCGAGGTGTCCATGCTGGAGCTCCTGCTGCACCACCTGCCGGCCTGTGTCGGCTCGCCCCTGTCGGTGAACAGCCTGAGCAAGCTGCTGCAGGTGGCGCACGCCACGATCGAGCACTGGCTCGCCATCCTCGACCGGCTGTACGTCTCCTACCGCATCCCCCCTTTCGGTGGCAACCGGATCCGGGCGGTGAAGAAGGAGAAGAAGCTCTACTTCTGGGACTGGTCGCGCGTGCCCGAGGCCGGCCCCCGTTTCGAGAACATGGTGGCGGGTCATCTGCTCAAGTACTGCCACCTCGAGGAGGACACCCAAGGGCACGCCATGGAGCTGCGCTATCTCCGCGACACCGACCGGCGCGAGATCGACTTCGTCGTCCTGCGCGACGGGCGGGCCGAGTTTGCCGTGGAGTGCAAGAGCGGCGAGCGCGACCCGGCCCCGGCCTGCCGCTACTTCCGCGAGCGCACCGAGATCCCCCGCTTCTACCAGGTCCACCTCGGCGACAAGGACTTCGGCAACCCGGACACGGGCACCCGCGTCCTGCCCTTCCCCACCCTCTGCCGCGAGCTGGCACTGCCCTGAGGTGAGGTCATTCTCACGCCGCCGCTCCAGCAGCAACCGCGCCGATGGCCAACGAGCTCCTGCGCAGCATCAGTACCCTCCTCACTCCTGCCGGAGGGCGTCGACCGGGTTGGCCAGGGCGGCGCGGAAGGCGTGCCATGCAGTGACGGCCAGCGCCAGCAGAGCAGGCGGAGCCGCTCCGAGCAGCAGATCACTCGGACCGACCGAGATGCGGTAGGCGTACCCTTCCAGCCAATGTCGGGCCATCAGGTAGCAAGTGGGCCAGGACAGGACGCTGGCGACGGCCACTAGAACCGCCGTCTGGCTGACGAAGAGCCAGAGGATGCGGCTGACCGAGGCACCGTGAACCTTACGCACCCCGATCTCGCGGGTGCGGCGGGCCACGGTGAGCGCTGCCTGACCCAGCAATCCCAGGCTGGCGATGAGCAGGACCAGGACACTGGCGGTTTGCAGGACACGCGTCCAGCTCTCCTCCTGTCGGTACTGGATCTGGAGATCCCGATCGAGGAACGACCAGATGAACGGCTCGCCGGGGGCGATTGACTCCCAAGTCGAGCGAAGCTGTCGCAAGGCGACTGTCAGATCGCCGGGTGCCAGGCGGACAAAGACGTGCGCCCGGCCCCAGTGCTGCCTCGGGTCCATGGTCAGGGCCAGCGGCTCAATGGGGTCGCGCAGGGAATCGAAGTGGAAGTCTCGCACCACCCCGACGACCGTGGGCGGCGGCTGGCGGCCGTCCTCACCGAAGCGCACGGATCGCCCGATCGGGTCAGCCCATCCCTGGGCCCGGGCCAGGCACTCGTTCACCAACACCGCACCTTCGGCGTCCGTTGGTCGGGCAGGATCGAAGTCGCGGCCGGCAACCAACTGGAGCCCGAGAGTCCGCATGTAGCGGAAGTCCACGTGGATCAGCCGCACCTCCCCGTGGCGTCTGCCGTCGTCTCCGTAGAAATCCTTTCTGCACCAGCCGCTGGTGAAGGAGCGATCGCTAAGGCTCGCGCTTTGAACTACGGCGAGGTTGAGGACCGCGTTGCGGTAGAGCACTGCCGCTTCCCACGAGCCGGGCACCGGCACCAGTACGACCGATGACGCCTGGAAGCCGACCTCACGGGTGCGAAGGAAGGTCCACTGCCTGGTGGCGACCAAGGCGAGGGTCACCAAACCCATGGCCAGGGCGCATTCGGCCACGAGTAGGGCTCGCAGGAAGGATGGCTGGCCCACCCAGGTGTGCCGGCCCTTCAGGACGACGGCCGGCCGTGGACGCGACAAGGTAAGCGCTGGGAAGGCACCGCCGGCTAGAACGGTGACGAGGAGCATCCCGGTGAACAGGGCCGGACCGAGCCAACCGAGGAGTTGGCCCCATCCCAGGGACTGTTCGGTGAAACCGGCGACGATGGGCAAGGCCAGCTCGGCCAGGCCAAGGCCCAGAATGCAGGCGATCACGCTGAGGAGGGCCGTCTCGGTCAGGAACTGCCCGATGAGCTGGCAGCGTCTGGCGCCGATGACCTGACGGACCCCGACCTCGCGGCCGCGGCCAGTGGACACCCCGATGGCCAGGATGGTGTGGTTGGCGCAGGCCGCCAGGAGGACCAGCGCGGCCATGGCGGACAGCACGACGACGGCCGTCTTGGATCCCTCCTGGGTGTAGTGACCGTCGACCGAGTTGTCCAGGTACACCCGGGACAGAGGCTGGAGCCACAGGCGGCAGGAGGCCAGGCGCGCGGCGCTCATCTGCTCGCCAACCTCGGCGCGGAGGCCATCGGCCAAGTGGGCCGGGATCAACGGGATCATGGCCGTGGCCACCGCACCCGGGTTTGCCTCGGGCGCGAGCTCGAGGTAGATCGTGGTATTGCCGATGGCGTTGTCGTCGTATGGGTACCCGGGACGCCGGGAAGCCAGGTTCATCAAGCAGTCGAAGCGCAGACTGGAGGTGAGGGGCGGGTCAGCCGCCACTGCGGTGACCGTATGCACCTTCCCCAATACGGACACGGTGCGGCCGAGGGCGGCTGACTGTGCTGGGCCGGACAGACCGAGCAACTGCTGTACGGCGGTAGCAGTGAGCACGACGCCATCTGGTCGTGACAAGGCAGTGCGAGGGTCACCGTGAAGCAATGGGAAGGTGAAGATGGCGAGGAAGGCTGGCGAGGCGAAGCCGACGTCTTCGTCGAAGGCGGTCTGGCCGGACCGGACCCTCGCCGAGGAGCCAATGAACCCGGTGGCCGCCTGAACACCGGGTACCTCACGGACCAGCACATCGGCCAGGTCAGCCGGAAACAGGGTCCATGGCTTTTCGGCGGACGCCGGATCCTCCAGCACCAGGCGGTAGATCCGGTCGCCATCCCGGTGAAAGGCGTCGTGCCGCAGCTCGTAGTCCACGCACAGGGCGATCAGGACTGTACAGGCTGTCCCCACGGTCAGTCCCAGCAGGCTGATGAGCGT
>JBAZUN010000464.1:0-4979 GCA_041661365.1 Candidatus Latescibacterota bacterium | reverse complement strand
ACCCCGGAGACTCCCATCCGAGCGCGGTCTTCGCCGCCAAGACCGCGCCCCTGTTCGGTCAGCGGATCGTCGACGTGCTCGAAGGCAGAGGCGACCAGGGCAGCCTCACCGGGGAGAACACCGCGGTGGAGGACACCACCTGGGGCCAGGCCAAGGGAGCGCGGTAGGCGTAGTCCGCGTTTCGGAGGCGACCTTTCGAGAGGCGGCTGTATCACTGCAGGCCCCAACCGGTACAGCCGGACGACCGGCGACACGAGACGCTCGACAGACCCCCCCAACACAGCAGAGGCCGGCGACTGATCGCCGGCCTCTTGTTCTATCGGGAACCTGTTCGGGAATCGTCTGCGTCGAGTCTACGCCTCGGCGAAGCGATCGAAGAGCAGGATCCCTAGCGCCACGAGGAGGAGTGAGTAGCCGATCGTTACAAGCGCTCCCCAGATGGCCATCTTCACTACCATGGCGCTTACCCAGCCCAACACCATGGTCCCGTGCAGTCCTGCACCCGCTTCGGGCCAGAACGGGCCAAGCGCGGCATAAACGTTCGTGAGTACCCACCCGTAGATATAGAAGCTGACCAGGAAGAAGGCCACCATGGCCAGCTTCTGGAACCGCCGGACGACCAGCTTCAACCCGGCCATGGCCGTGGCGATCCCCGTGAGGAGAAGCAAGGCGGAGAAATAGATGTGTGCCGACGTCATCCAGGCGCTCCATGCAGGTACATGCTCGCCTACATCAACGCGGATGTATGCCAGATAGCAGGCTGCTGATGCCAGCACGAAGACCGCCGCCCCGGTGGCGACGACGACCAGGTACTTGCTCAGCACCACGGCCGCGCGGGGCACGGGCAGGGACAGGAGCTGGTAGTGGGTCTGCCCCTTGAACTCCTCGGCAAAGGAGTGGAGCAGGACCGGGGGCAGGATGAAGACCGTGGCGTACGGCAGGGCCAGGAGACCCAGGGCCCCGGAGGGATGCCCGTCGCTGATCCCGCGGAAATGCGCGTATACGCCCAGGGCCAAGGTTGCACCGAGCAGGAAGAGCAGGCTCCCCTGGCTGTCCTTGGCTTCCTTGACTAGTAGGGTCCACCACTGTCTCACAGCGCCACCTCCTCGAAGAGATCGAGCAGGGACTTGCCCCGCTCCTGCCTGAGCTGGTCGGCGTTCCCCTGCAGGGCCACCTCGCCCTGCCGCAGGTAGATCACCTCCTCGACCACCTCCTCCACCTCGTCGACCAGATGGGTGGAGACCAGCACGGTCTGCTCGCCGACCCGGTATTGGTCGAATAATGCCTTGACGATACGCTTGCGCGATGGCGGGTCGATACTCCCCAGGGGCTCGTCCATCAGGACCAGCCGGCTGGGCCAGGCAAAAGCGGCCACCACCTTGAGCCGGGCCTGCTGGCCGCGGGACAGCTCGCCGACCTTGGCGTCGCCGGACAGCGCCATGAGGCTCAGCAGCTCGGCTTGTTTGATCGGGTCCCACCCCGGGTAGAAGGCCGAGAGGAACTCGAGCTGCTCGGTCACCCGCATCCAGTCGTAGAAGGGATTGATCTCGGGCAGGTACGAGGTGAAGGCCCGCGTCTTCCGGCTTACCGGCTCGCTGAACAGCCGCACCTCACCCGAGGTGGCCCGGGTCACCCCGGCCAGGATCTTCAGCAGGGTGCTCTTGCCGCTCCCGTTCTCGCCCAGGATCCCGACCACCCGGCCCCCGTCGATACGCAGGGAGATCCCCTTCAGGGCCTTGGTCAGGAAGTACCGCTTGGTCACCTGCTCCAGCTCGATCATCGAATCGCCTCCCGGATCGCGGTCAACAGCTCGTTCACCTGCCCGGCGTCCAGCCCCAGGCTGCGGATTTCGGCGACGAAACGGTCGCGGGCCGATGCGGCCAGCCGCTGTCGCTCGCGGTCGACCCGCCGGGCCTCCTCGGTCACGAAGGATCCCTGGCCTCGTCGGGCCGTGATGAAACCCTCCCGCTCCAGCTCCATGTAGGCCCGCGACAGGGTGTTCGGATTCACCCCCATGGTCTGCGACAACTCGCGCACCGATGGGAGCTGGCCCCCGGGCGGATACTGGCCGCGGGCCGCGCGTCGCTTGATCTCCTCGACGATCTGGAGGTAGATCGGCCGGTGCGGGTCGAACTCGCTACTCATGGCCTGTCCCTCCTGTATTGCTACCGTCTTAGTGTCCTACATTAGTAATACACTAAGCACACGGCTTTGTCAAGCTGGCCTGAAAAAAAGATCAGGGGCGGTGCGTCGCGAATGGGTGAGGATGGCGGCTCAGCGCCAGACCGAACGTAACTCGTGGACGGTCAGGGCGACCACGCGAGCCGTGCCGCCCTTCGCGTAGAACGCCAGCGGATGGTCGGCCGCCTCGGGGAGGAAGCAGAAGGACATGGAAACCTGGCCCTGGTCAACGAAGACCTCCAGCGAGGTGCGGTCCACCAAGAGGCGGAGCAGGACTCGGCCGTCGCGCCGCGGCAGGGGAGCGCTCTTCCCTAGAAAGGAGACGGTGCCCTGCTGCAGGTCTACGCCCAGGTCGAGACCGCGCACCCAGACACCCACGGTCTGGGCCGTGCCCGGGTCGAGGTCCAGGTGCGCGTCGAACAACTCGCCGGCCGTGCCCGGGACCAGGTCGCGACCTTCGGTCAACGGCTCGTCCTTCCAGACGTGCTGCCAGGCGCGCAGCCCGTCCAGCTCGCGGACCGGCCAGCGGCAGAGCCGTACCCCCTCGCTGAAGGTGCGCAGGCTCAGCTCCACGGGGATCGACATCTGCTGGTTGAACGGCATGGCCGGGTACTTGCCCCCGCTCATCCAGGAGATCTGGATCCGCCGGCCGTCCTCCGCGGGCAGGTCGCTCCAGGTCTGGGCCGCGTACCCGTTGGCGCCGGACTCGGCCCGCAGCACCTCGGTCTGCGGGGAGAAACCCCGGCCGTCGAAGCTCCCCAGGGCATAGGTGCCGTTCCCGCCCCAGAAGACCCAGTGTATCTGGCCCGGGTCGCCATCCACGGCCAACGGGAAGAAATCCGGGCACTCGCTGGCGCCGGGCAACTGCACCTCGCTGAGGTGCTGCCAGCGCTTGAGGTCAGGGGAGCCGAACAAGGCATAGTCGTGCCCGTCCAGGTACAGGGCCATCACCCACTGGCTGGACGGCTCGTGCCAGATCAGCTTGGGATCGCGGTTGGCGCCGCGCAGGTGTCCGAGGACCGGGTTGCCGGGATACCGCGTCCAGGTCCGGCCACGGTCGTTGCTGTAGGCAATGCTTTGAGTGAACGGCTTGGGCTCCGGCGCCTCGGAGCCGGCCGAGGTGTAGCAGGCCACCATCGCCGGCTCGCTGCCGGTCTGGAACCCGCCGGTGTTACGCCGGTCGACGACCGCTGACCCGGAGAAGACCGTGCCCAGCTCGTCCGGTTCGAGGGCATGGTCGAGCTGCTGCCAGTGCAGCAGGTCCGGGCTGACCGCGTGGCCCCAGGTCATGTTCCCCCAGCGGATCCCCCTCGGGTTGTGCTGGAAGAACAGATGGTACTCACCCTGGAACCAGACCAGGCCGTTGGGGTCGTTGGTCCAGTTCTTCTTGGGGGTGAAGTGGAACTGAGGGCGGTGGGTCTCGTCGTACAGCTCGTAGCGCGGCATCGAGGATCTCCCGGATGGACAGGTCGAGCAGAATCGGTACGCGCGATGACCGCGGGCAGCCAGGGTCAGGTCCTGCGCGAGATCTAAAGATGGCTCGCGTGGATCGCGGCGTCGGGCAATATAGACGGCCCTCGGACCAACAGCAACGACCAGAGGTGGCGCCTTCCAGAGGTGCGGATCCGGTGCCTGGTCGTCCGATGGGTGAAGGCCGCGCCCGCCAACCGAGAGGCGAGAGGCCACGAGGGAGTACCAACGGATCTATTGCGGTTCAGGTTGTTGGTTGCGTAGACTCAACGAAGCCTGGCTGCTGAGTGCGCCGCAAAGGAGCTTGTCGGCGACAGCCTTTCGGGCAGTGATCGATATCATGTCCGCTGTCGAGCTCACCTATCGACGGAGTGAAGCCTCGTGAAACTCACCATCGCTGCTGCCTGTACTTATCGCCGGGCCGCTTGCTCGGCGTATTCCTTCATCCGCGCCGGCGAGGGGTGGGACTACCACCAGTGTCCCTGCTTCCTGCCGTTGGCCGACGGACGTCTGATGATCTGCTGGTGGGGGTACGACTTCGACGAGTGCAACAACGACGGGGTTCTGCTGTACAGCCACTCGGAGGACCAGGGCGAGACCTGGGATCCGCCGCAGATCTTCATAGCGAGCCCCAACGCCGTGGTCTCCCACCTCCAGTTCGCGCGGCCGACCGAGGGTGAAGCCCTCATGATCTATCGCGAGGGCCACTACTACGGCGCCCGGGCCGACCACCGGCGCCGGGTCAACCTGGGATCGGTCAGCTACGCCGAGAGCCCGATGCACCTGCTGGTCAAGCGCTCCCTGGACGCCGGCTTCACCTGGGAGCCGCCCACCGAGATCGTCCCCGCGCTGGTCGTCGGCCGCGATGCCCCGCCCTATTACGGCGCCCCGGAACAACTCCTGCACCTCACCAACGGGGACCTGCTGCTGCTGGTCGGGTACCTTGACCCGGATCACCGCGAGCCGCAGCACTACAACATCTCGGTGCTGCGTTCGGTGGACGCGGGTCACACCTGGGCCAAGGTCCACGACTTCACCGTGCCCGAGGAGCGCGGGGCCATGGAGCCGTCCCTGGCAGAGGTGGAGCCGGGCCGATTGCGGGGCGTGATCCGCAACAAGAGCGGTTTCCTCTACGAGATCTCCGCATCGGAGTACGGCACCCGCTGGGACGCGCCGCACCGCACCGCCCTTCCCACGGTCGAGTCCATGGCGCGCCTCCTGCAGCTTGCCAGCGGCCGGCTCCTGCTGGTGTGGAACAACCAGTCGTCGACCACCCAGCAGCCGCGCCATCCCCTGGCGGCTGCTCTCAGCGAGGATCAGGGCCGCAC
>JBAZUN010000463.1:0-5000 GCA_041661365.1 Candidatus Latescibacterota bacterium | reverse complement strand
CGGGTACGTGGCCAACCACGGCCGGTACACCCCCGGGGACGTGTACCACCCCAACGGCCTGGCCATGCTGGAGGCCGACCTGGCGGTCGAGCACGAGCTGCGCCTCCTCAACGAGCCGCTGAGCCCGGCCTCCCTCTTCGACGCCGACCTCCTGCTGGCGGTCAACCCGGACTACCCGCTCTACGAGGGTGCCTCCCCCTACCGCTGGACCCCTGAGGACGTCGACGCCATCCTGGCCTTCCTCGACCGCGGTGGCGGGGTCCTGCTGATGGTCAACTCCTTCCTCTCGCGGCCGGACTTCTGGGAGGAGAACTTCGACCTGGAGCGGGTCAGCCTCCTCTTCGATCGGCTCGGCATCCGCTGGGACCCCAACTACATGTCCTCCGACGACCGGATCGAGCCGGCCCGCTCCGGGGGCGACCCGGGGCTCGAAGGGTTTACCGTCGGGTACGGTCAAGGGGGACGGGTCCTCGGCGACCGGCTGCCGTCGGGGTTCGAGCCGCTGCTGACCTATCAGGGGATGATCTACGGCTTCACCGGCAAGGTCGGCTCAGGACGGCTCGCGGTGATGGGGGACACCGGCCTGATCAGCAATGGACTGCTCTGCTTCCCCGGGTTCGACAACGCCGCCTTCCTGGGCCGACTCTTCCCCCTGCTCTGTCCGACCTGGGGCGACGGCGCTGCCGATCGATGGGACCTGCGGCGCTACGGCCACCTGAGCGGCTGCCCCAGCACCCAGAGCCTGACCGAGGAGGCCCTGAGGAACCTGCGGCCCCAGGCCACCTGGATGGTCGACCACCACTACCGCCATCTCTACTGGGATCAGGAAGAGAGGAAGGATGCCGGCGCCGAGGTATGGCAGGCGGTCCCGGTCGAGATCGCGGCCCTGGCCGACGCAAACCGGGCCACGGTACCGCTCCGCTGGCTGAGGCTGGACAGCGACGACCCGGGCGCCGAGGTCGACCTCGAGCTGTCGGTCCGCACCCGGCAGAGCCACCAGGGCGCTGACCTGCACGCGATCGGCCGCGTCTGCGGACAGGACCTGCCCTGGGCCGCGGTCAGCCGGAATCCCGAGGCCCTGGCCGTGGCCGGTCAGCTCGAGCAGGTGCACCTGGTCTTCCAGCTCGACGCGGTCCTCGATCAGGACGGCCGCCCTCGCGCGGCGCGATGGCGGATCGGCCAGATCGCTTATGCCCGGGACGCCCGGGCCGCCCACTACGGCTGGACCATCCTCCTCTCCAGCGCCAGCGGCGCCATCGCCCCGAGGGCCTCGGCCTAGCAGCCCGGTGAAAAAGCCCATTCGGGCTACGGCCGGTGCTGACGGGCCCTGGCGTCGTTCCGCTTACTCTGCGCATCTTCCCTCGATGCGCTGTCGCTCGCGCGCCTAGCCAGGCCCCGTCATCCCTCGGCCTCGCCAGACAAAGCGACTTTTTCACCGGGCTGCTAGCCCGGGCATTGCCTGGGAGCGTCCGCTTTGTCGAGGGGGTACCACGCCCGGCTGCAACCGGATTAGCCGCCGATCACTCCAGCCCGTACGCGGCGATCTTGGCGAGCAGCGTTTTTCGGGTGACCCCGAGACGGGCCGCGGTGCGGGTGCGGTTATGGCCTTCGAGGGCCAGGGCCTCGGCGATGATCCGGCGCTCCACCGCGGCCACGGCCTGAGCCAGGGTCGCATCGCCAGCCGGCAACGCGGTCCCGACCCGGCTCTGCAGCCGCAGGGGCAGGTCCTCGGGACCGACCATGGTCCCGCGGCACATCACCGCGGCCCCCTCCAGCACGTTCTCCAGCTCGCGCACGTTGCCGGGCCAGTCGTACTGCCGGAACAGTGCCATCGCGGCTTCGGCCACGCCCTCTACCCGGTGCTCAGTCCGTTGGTTGATCCGCGCCAGGAAGTGGTCGACCAGCACCGGCAGGTCCTCGGGCCGCTCGCGCAGAGGCGGCAGGCGAATGGCGACCACGTTAAGCCGGTAGTACAGGTCCTGCCGGAAAGCCCCGTCGCGCACCAGGCGGTCCAGCTCTCGATTGGTCGCCGCCACCAGACGGACGTCGACCGGGACGTTATCCCGACCGCCGATGCGGGTGATCTCGCGCTCCTGGATCACCCGCAGCAGCTTGCCCTGGGCCTCCGGCGGCAGCTCGCCGATCTCGTCCAGGAAGAGGGTACCGCGCTGGGCCTGCTCGAACTTGCCCAGGTGACGCTCGCGGGCGTCGGTGAAGGCGCCCGGCTCGTGGCCGAACAGCTCGTTCTCGATCAGATGAGCGGGTAAGGCCGCGCAATTGAGGGCCACGAAGGGGCCGTCGCGGCGGGAACCCAGGCGGTGAAGGGCGCGGACGATCAGCTCCTTGCCAGTACCGCTCTCGCCTTCGACCAGCACCGTGACCTCGCTGGCAGCCACCCGGGTCACCTGGGTGAAGACCGCCTGCATGGCGCCGCTGACGCCGACCATGTTCTCCAGGGAGTACTGCTGGTCGAGCTGCGTCTGCAGCACCGTGACCTGACGGGTCAGCCGGCGCTGCTCCAGGGCCCGGGCCACCAGGTTGAGCAGCTCGTCGTTGTCGAACGGCTTCTCGAGGTAGTGGTACGCGCCCAGCTTCATCGCCCGCACCGCGGACTCGACCCGACCGTACGCGGTCATCACGATGACCTGGGCGTCCAGCCCCGCGGCACGAAGGGCCTCCATGGCCGCGATCCCATCCATCCCCGGCAGGGACAGGTCCATCAACACCAGGTCCGGAGGCCGAGCCTGGGCCTGACGCAACGCCTCTTCAGCCGAGACTACCGCCTCAACCTCGTACCCCTCATCGGCCAGCAGCCGACGCAGGACCAGCCGGATCTGCTTCTCGTCGTCGACGACCAGGACCCTCATGGCCGTATCCCCGCGGCTGCCTCGCAGCCCAATCGCACGGTCACGCAGGTACCCTGGCCCGACGGACTGGCCAGGTCGATCTGACCGCCGTGTCGGGCGATGATCCCGTAGCAGATGGCCAGCCCCAGCCCGGTACCCTCCTCCTTGGTGGTGTAGAACGGATCAAACACCTTGTCCAGGTGCTCGGCCGGGATGCCGATGCCGGTATCGCGCACCTCGATCTGGAATCCGGTCGCGGCCTCGGTCAACCGCACCTCGAGGATGCCGCCCTCGCGCATGGCCTGGATGGCGTTGAGGTACAGGTTGAGGAAGACCTGCTTGAGCTGGGCAGGATCGGCCTTGACCAGGCAGGGCAACTCCGGCAGATCCAGGATAATGGTCACCTGGGCCTTGCGTGCGCTGGTCGCCACCAGATGAGCCGCCTGTCGTAGTAACTCGGCCAGATCGACCGGCTCCAGACTTGGGTCGCTGGGCCGGGCAAAGGAGAGGAGACCGGCGATGATCTGGTCGATCCGGTCGACCTCCGCGATCAGCTCGTCGACCAACTCCTGCTTGTCCGCGTTCCCCTCGTAGTCGCGGCGCCGGTATTGGATGGTGCTGCGGATGCCGGTCAGCGGATTGCGGATCTCGTGCGCGGCGCCAGCGGCCAACTGCCCGACGGTGGCAAGGCGCTCGGTGCGGTAGAGCCGCCGTAGCCGCAGCCGGCTCTGGCGCAGCAGCAGGGCGTTCTGCAGGGCCAGGCCCAGACGCGGTCCCAGCCGCGCGAACAGGTCCAGATCGGCCGACTGCCAGGGGGATGCGCGGCCGGCCAGCAGCAGCCCGACCAGTTGATTGGCCGCGGTCAACGGGACCACCACGTCCGCCCGCAGCCGCTCCAACAGGGCCTGCTCTTCCTGTCCAAGGTAGGCCACGGCGCCCTGGTGCTGGCTCAGGATCAAAGGACATCCGTTGGTCCGCAACCAGCCCGCCAGGTGAGAGCCGCGGTCCAGGCGCAGGTCGGCCAGATCCTCAGCCCTATGCCCCCGCTGACCCAGCACCCGGTACGGACCGTCCTCGTCCTCGCCGACCAGCAGGACCAGTCGGTCGGCGTCGAGCACCTGGTGGAGCTGGCCCAGCTCGGTGTTGACCAGCGGCTCGACGTCGGCGATCAGGTTCAGCGCCTGGCTCAGCTCGTGGATCGCCCGGTCCACGTCGACCGGGCCGGGCCGCGCTCCGGTGAACCGTGCGGTCAGTGCCCGCCAGAGCGGGGTCACCCTTGGGAGCCTATCAGGAAGCGGCGGATGAAGTCCCGTCGTCTGCACGGCGTCTGGCGGCTCATGGACTGAATCCTGGTTCAGGGCGGTGCCCCCGATGACGGGCAGCGCGTACCGAAGGTGCGGGGCTATGGGGAGCCTGTTTCCACGAGCGAATATAGCCAAGACCAGGCGGCCTCACCTGTGCCCTCACGCAACGCGACTGCGCAGGAAGGCCAGGTGCGCCCCCAGGAAGGCGGCCACCGCGAACAGGGCCAATAACAGTAGGTCGGGCAGGGCGTCGGTGATGCTGGCCCGGGCCGACAGGTCCTCGTGGAAGACGGGGATGGTCTCGGGCGGCACCGGCCGGTGCGACATGCCGGCGGTGACCCCCATCAGGTGGTAGCTGTCGGGATCGGCCGCGTCCTGGGCCTGGATGAAGTCGCGGAAGGTCTGCTCGTACTGTCGTGCTGCCTGTAAGAAGCGCAGATGCCGCGGCAGCCCGGTATCGGCCAGGGACTCGAGCGCGGCCTGGAGAGCACCGTACGGCGCGAGGCGGCCGATGGTGGCGCCGGTGGCCACTGGTTCGAGGGCGGCGCGGTGCCGGCCCTCCGCAAACCGCCGGTCGATGTCCAGCCAGTCGGCGGTGAAGTCAGCTACCTGCTTGACCGGCGCGTACGGGGCGTGACCAGTCAGCTCGTTCATGTTGAGATTCCGGACCCCGTGACGTACCCAGTTATCCTCGGTCGCCACCTCCCATTCTGCCTGACTCGGGCCCTGCGGTGGATGCACGGCGCTGACCACGCCGGCCGTGGTGTTGGGGACCAGGAAGACCAGCACGGTCCAGAGGAGGAGCAAGGTGACCAGGCTGGTACCCGGCCGCCGGCACCGGCTCGACACC
>JBAZUN010000462.1:0-5021 GCA_041661365.1 Candidatus Latescibacterota bacterium | reverse complement strand
TCTTGTCGTCACACCGCCACCCGATTGGAACCTGAAGCGATATAACGATAACCCGGACCAGCTCGGTCACATTCAGGACTATGAGGCGTTCCTCTCTGAGCTGGAGAAGGTCTGGCGGCATGTGTACAGAACCCTGGTACCTGGAGGGCGGCTTGTTTGCGTGGTCGGAGATGTCTGTGTTGCGCGCCGGGAATTCGGACGCCACCTGGTGTTCCCCTTGCATGCCGACATCTGCGTCATCTGTCGAAGGATCGGCTTTGACAATCTGAACCCCATCATCTGGCACAAGATCGCCAACGCTTCTTACGAGGTCGAGAACGGATCAAGGTTCCTGGGGAAGCCCTATGAGCCAAATGCCATCATCAAGAACGACATGGAATTCATCCTGATGCAGCGCAAGCCGGGTGGCTACCGGCAACCGTCCGCCAAGCAGCGTGATGCGAGCAAGATCGATAAGGACGCCTTTGACCGCTGGTTCCAACAGATCTGGAACATTACCGGAGCATCGACTAAACAGCACCCAGCTCCCTTTCCGCTGGAGTTGGCCATGCGACTTGTCCGCATGTTCTCCTTTACCGAGGACACCGTTCTGGACCCGTTCTGCGGATCAGGTACGACGATGATCGCGGCCTTGCGTACCGGACGGAACAGCATTGGGGTGGAGATCGATCCGGAGTACTGTCGCATGGCTGCCCGGTACCTCAAGGCAGAGACAACCGACCTGTTCGCGACGGCCGAGCTCCGGTTTGAGAAGGCTCCCATCGAGAACGCGGCCATCGTGAGTGAGGATCGTGCTCTGTACGAAGTCCGGGCGGCCAGGAAGAGACTGGAATAGACGGCGGCATGCAGTGGTCGGTGTTTCGCGCCATCGCTGATACCGGCCCTGCCAGGGTGGTCGACGCCACCACCGGTCGGACCGTGCTGCAGGCCGGGACCGGGTTCACCGTACGGCTGGCGCCCCGCTCCACGGCGATCTGGCTCCTGCACGACGTCTGAGTTACCGTAGGCGTCCTTTCCAACCTCAGGAAGGAACAGGCTTGCCCGAGCCGGCACCCGTCCGAGCCCCTCGCCACCTCTCCTGGCGCCTCTCGGTCATGTTCGCCCTGTTCACCATGGCCGAGGGCGCGGTCCTGATCCTGCTCAGCGGCCACATGGGGGCCAGGGGATTCAGCGGGAGGCAGATCAGCTACGTCTTCGCCACCGGGGCGGTGGCGGCCCTGGTCTCGCCGCTGGTCGCCGGCTGGCTGGCCGACCGGTATTGGTCGAGTCAGCGGTTCCTGGCGGGGTGTCAGCTCGTCAGCGCGCCGGTGCTGCTGGCGGCCTGGCTGCAGACCGGGTTTGTCGGCTTCTGGGCGGCGATGGCCCTGTTCGCCCTGATCCGGCTGCCGGCGATGACCCTGACCAACGTGGTTGCCTTCTACCATCTCGGCCGCTCGGAGCGGTTCGGGTACGTCCGGGTCTGGGGCACGGTCGGCTGGATCGCGGTGAGCTGGTCCCTGAGCCTGTACCTGAGGCTGTGGGAGGACCAGGCCGCCCACCTCGGGGACGGCCTGCTGGTGGGGGCGGTGATCTTCGCCGTCTCCGGTCTGTACGCCCTGACCCTGCCGCACACCCCGCCGGGTGCGGCCGCCGGGCCCGGGGCCGGTCCGCCGCGTCCCTTTGCCTTCCTCTCCGCCTTCGGGCTGCTGCGCCAGCGCAACTTCGCCATCATCGTGGTCATCGCCTTCATCGCCTCGGCGGTCAGCCCCTGCTACGACAACTTCGCCTTCCTCTTCCTCACCGGCCCGGACGGGTTGAGCCTCACCCCCAGCACGGCGAACTGGGCTCAAAGCCTGGGGCAGCTCGTCGAGATCGTCGTCCTCCTGGCCCTGGCCTCCTCCCTGCGCAAGTTGGGCCTGAAGCGGATCCTGCTGGTCGGGATCGGCGCCCAGGCCGTGCGCTACACCGCCTTCTCCCTGGGCGCCCCCTCGTGGCTGGTCATCGCCTCGATCGGGATGCACGGCTTCGTCTTCACCTTCTACTTCATCGGCCTGGTGATCGCCGTGGAGGAGTTGAGCGACCCCGCGTACCGCGCCAGCGCCCAGGGACTGCTCAGCTTCGCGCGAGGAGGGATCGGCGCGCTCTGCGGGCAACTGGTCGCCGGCCAGGTCTACGACGCCTGCGCCCTACCGGACGGTGGGCGCGACTGGACCTCCCTCTTCGCCCTTCCCGCCACGGTGACCGTGATCACCCTGATCCTCTTCGTCGTCCTCTTCCGCGGTGAGCGGCTGGAGAAGCAGGCGTCGGCAACGGCCGTCACCGCGACGGAACCCAGGTCGCCGAGGGCCGCGGTCACACCAGCCTCATCCTCATCGCCCTCGGTCGCCAGTGGTAGCGCGGCTGGAAAGGAGATCAACTGATGGACTATCGCCAAGCCTCGATCCTGCTCCTGAGCGTGCTGGTATTGGTCGCCGGCGCCGTGCCGGCGGCCCGGCGCGCGCGGAGCAGCGGATCATGGCCTGCTACGAGGATCCCAGGTCGATGCGGGCCAAGGGCGAGTACGCCCGCCAGCACGGCCTGGGCGGGGTGATGTTCTGGCAGATCAACAGCGACGACGACGAGTCGACCCTGCTCAAGGCTCTCACCGAAGGGCTGGTCGGCGCCACCGGAGAAGGAGAGTGACCATGGACAGACGACCGTTCCTCAAGGTGACCGGTCTGGCCACGCTCGGTCTGGCCACCGGCTGCGGCAGTGGTCGACTTCGGGGCTCGGCCCGCCGGCCCCAGGCCAAGCCGAAGCACTGGACCTGGTTCGGCCCCGAAGAGAACACCAGCGACGACGACTGGCGACGGCGGTTCGCCACCATGAAGGCCGCGGGGATCTCGGCGGTGCTGCCCGAGGTGTTCAACAACCACGAGGCCCACTACGCCAGCCAGCACCTGCCGGTGGCCGAGCCCTGGCTGGAGCGCCTCCTCCCCCTGGCCCACGCCGAGGGCCTGGAGGTGCACGCCTGGATGCACTCCATGACCTGCAACGTCCCGGCGGTCTACGAGGCCCACCGGGACTGGTACGCCGTCAACGGCCTCGGCGAGTCAGCGGCGGAGAAGCCGGCCTACGTGAGCTACTACAAGTTCCTGTGCCCTTCGAGGCCCGAGGTGCACGAGTTCGTCGCCCGCCGGGTGCGGGAGCTGGCCGCCATCGACGAGCTGGACGGCGTCCACCTCGACTACATCCGCCTGCCCGACGTGATCCTGGCCCCGGCCCTGCAGCCGCGCTACCACATCACCCAGGACCGCGAGTACCCGCAGTATGACTACTGCTACTGCGAGGTCTGCCGCCGCGACTTCAAGGAGGAGACCGGCGTGGACCCGAAGGACCTGGAGGACCCCAGCGCCAACGCGGCCTGGCGGCAGTTCCGCTACGACCGCATCACCCGACTGGTCAACGGCGTGCTGATCCCCGAGGGGAGGCGCCGCGGCAAGGCGATGACGGCCGCGGTCTTCCCCAACTGGGAGAACGTGCGGCAGAACTGGTACCGCTGGGACCTGGATGCGGTCCTGCCCATGCTCTACCACCGCTTCTACAACGAGGAGATCGAGTGGATCGGCCGGGAGTGCGCCCGCGGCGTGGCCAACCTGCCCAGCGAGGTGCGGCTCTACAGCGGCGTGATGGTACCAGGGCGCGATCCGCAGCAGTTGACCCGGATGGTGGAGGTCTCCCTGGCGGGCGGAGCCGCGGGGATATCGCTGTTCTCCGCCCGCAGCATGTCCGACGAGCACTGGAAGGTCTTCGCCGCGGCCGTGGGCACGGCTGGCTGACGGCCACCAGACGCGGGGACGCCAGGACGGCCGGCACAGAGGCCCCCGAGGGACGCAAGCTCAGCCGGAGCGGCTCCACCGCACCGCGGCGCGCAGCAGCTCCTGGCCATCGGCGATGCTGGGGCAGCGGGTGTCGAGGATCAGCAGCCCCGGGTCCAGGCCGCGCACCAGGGGCTCGACGTGCTCCACGGAGACCTGGAGGTGGACGATCTTCCCGCTGGCCTGCACCTGGCGATAGAGCGCCAGATGGGCCGGGCCGTTGGGTGGCTCGCTGGGCGCCGGGGTATACTGCACCACCCGCAGCCAGGGCAGGCTGAGCAGCCGCGGCAGGTGCTGTCGGGCGTCGCCGCCGTCCAGGTGATACCACAGCGGACCGCCGGCCTGGTGCAGCAGCTCCAGCTCGGGCAGGACGAACTCGTCGAACATCCCCGGCGAGAGCATGCAGGAGACGTCGGACTGCGTGGCGCAGTAGGGTTCGGGAGCCCAGAACGGCATCCAACCGGCCTGGCCGTACCAGAAGTCGTGATCGACGCGCAGCCGCTCCTGGTAGTACTGCATGGCCCGGCCCTGGGCCGCGCCGCCCTGTCGGATAGCGGCGCGCATCCACTCGGGGTGATCGACCAGGCCCAACATGAATCGTTCGGTGCCCATCAGCATGGAGAGCAGGTCGTTCGCCGGCAGCAGGCAAGGCCGACCGACCAGGAACTCGTCCCTGCCGGCCAGCGCGGCCACGGCCAGGTAGACCCGCGTGTGCCGCTGGACCCAGGGGCCGTGCGGCTCGAAGCCCAGCTCGGGAGGGCGCTCGAAGTCGAAGGGCCGGGGCTCCCACCAGATGGTCTCCGGCGCGAAGCGCGGGGTGCCGCCCAGGCAGACGGTCCACCCGGCCATCACCAGCACGCCCGGGATCGCCTCTCCTCCCCACCAGGTGTTGGCCAGCGTGGCCCGGGCCGCGGCGGTGATATAGTCGGGGTCGAGCCACCGGGCCTCGGCCGTGGCCGGCGAAGGGGGCCACGGCTCCTGCCGGCCGCTGGGAGCCTGGACGGCGATGCAGGGACGGTCGAGTCTCTCTCCGCGCCACAAGGCGGTTAGCCGCGCCCGGGCTTCAGGCCAATCCTGCTGGTAACGCACCTTCCCCACTTTCTGTTGCGCGCCGTGGCGCGACCGCGTCGAGGTACGGGCAAGCAGCTCGAAGCGCGTGCGGCCTCAGTCCCCAGGATGAAGCCA
>JBAZUN010000461.1:717-5026 GCA_041661365.1 Candidatus Latescibacterota bacterium | reverse complement strand
CGGAAGCGGCCTCGGCCTTCGGTGCCGCCGGCGCGGCGGCGCCTTCCTTGTTCGCGGCCTTGTCCGCGATCTTGTTCGCGGCCTTCTGACCCTCGCTAACGGCTTTCTTCACCTTGGCCATAGCCCACCTCTACACCATGCCCTGGTTGACCTCGCCTCCACCCCCGTCAGGTCCCTCTTGCTCAATGATATGCGCGGCACCGGGAACGGTCAAGCTAACCGGCGGCGGACCGAGCAACAGCTCCACGAGCAGTTCGCAGTGCGGCGTCTGGGGAAACAGATCGACGGCCCGCAGGCGACGCACGCGGTACCCCGCCGTCCCGAGGCGCTCCAGGTCGACTGCCAGGGTCAGCGGGTTACAGGAGACGTAGAGGATCCGAGGGGCGCGGAGGGCGGCCAGGGCCTGGGCCGCGCGCTCGTGCATGCCGGCCCGGGGCGGATCGACGACGACCAATTCGAACCGGGTCTCGGGCAGGCCGGGGAGGACCTCCTCCACGGTGCCGGAGAGGAAGGTGCAGTTGGCGATCCCGTTGCGCCGGGCGTTGCAGCACCCGTCGGTCACCGCCTCGGGGACGGACTCGATCCCCCAGACCGCGGCGGCGCGGCGGGCCAACTGCAGGGCGATCCCGCCGGCGCCGCAGTACAGGTCGAGGACGCGCCCCCCCCCGATCTCCCCGGCCCAGGCACTGACCAGGCCGTAGAGCCGCTCGGCCTGCAGGGTGTTCGTCTGCAGGAACGACCGGGGTGACACCTCGTATTCCACCTCGCCGCATCGCTCGACGATGGTGCCTGAGCCGCGCCTCGTCACGGAGGATTCGCCGGCGGCAACCTGGGCCTTTCCCCGGTGCAGGGTCGTCACCCAGGTGTCGACGCCGGGCAGTTCGGCCAGCACGGCCTCGGTAAGCCGGTCGACGCCGGCGTCCGGGTACGCGGCCACGACCAGGTTGCCCATGCAGGCCCCGGTCGCCTTGGCGTCCCTCACGGTAAGGAATCGCAACAGCCCCTCGTGTCGCCTCAGATCGTATGGGAACAGCCCCAGGGTCTCGGCCCAACGCCGCGTCGCCGCGACCAAGTCGTTCGATCGGGAGGACTGCAGCAGGCATCGCTCGAGGTTGAGCAACCGGCTGAAGCTCCCCCGCGCGTGCAGACCCAACTGGAACTCGCCTTCTCGACTGCGGCCGAAGGCGAACTCCATCTTGTTCCGGTAGAAGAACTCGGTGGGGCTGCCCAGGATCGGCTCCGGCTCTGGAAGCGGCAGTCCGGCCCGGCTCAGCGCGGCCTTGACCATGCGCGCCTTGAGTGCCAACTGATCCCCGTACCGCAGGTCCTGCCACCGGCACCCGCCGCATCGCCCGAACAGGGGGCAGGGAGCCTCACGCCGCGGCATGGAGGTCGACAGGATCTCCTCGGCCGTTGCCAGCACGGTGCCGCGCCGCCGACCCAGGACGCGGGCCCGCACCCGGTCCCCCGGCACGGCCCGGGTCACGATCACCGGACGGTCGGCGATACGGGCGGTCCCGTCGCCGTCCGCGGTCACCCCGGTCACCTCGAGAACCAGCTCCTCGTCCCGCTTCACGACCCTTTACCCTCGCCGGTCATCCGCATCGCCCGCAAAAAAACAAGAGACGGGGCAAGATACGGATCATCCTGCCCCGTCTGATCTGACTTCCCGGCGGCGCGTCGGGCGCCTTCCGCCTTCTCAGCCCGTGACGCCGCCCTCGGGTTTCGCCTCGGACTTAGCCTCGGTGGCGGCCTCAGGCTCGCCGGTGGCTGCCTCCTTGGTCCGTTCCTTGCGGCCACTGCCCCCGACCCGGTCGACCAGCTCGATGAGGCTCATCAAGGCGCCGTCGCCGTGACGCGGACCAATCTTCACGATCCGGGTGTACCCGCCGTTCCGGCTCTGGTACCGCGGCCCGATCTCGCCGAAGAGCTTGGCCACCACCTCCTTGTTGGCGATGACCCGCAGCACCTGACGACGGGCGTGCAGGTCGTTCCGCTTGGCGAAGGTGATCATGTGCTCGGCCAGCCGCCGCAGCTCCTTGGCCCGCGCCTCGGTGGTATTGATCACCTCCTTGTCCAGGAGCGAGGTGACCATGTTGGAAAGCATCGCCTTCCGATGCGCGTGCCGCCGTTGGAGCTTCGCTACTCGCTTACCGTGTCGCATGCCGCCTCAGTACCCCGGTTAGAATTCCTCTGCCAGTGGATTCGCGACCTCTTCCTCCACCTCGACGTTCTCGTACGGCTTGGTGTCCATGCCCCAGATCAGGTTCAGCTTGACCAGGATCTCGCCCAGCTCGGTGAGCGACTTGCGGCCGAAGTTCCGGTACTTCAGCATGTCGGACTCGCTCTTGGAGACCAGGTCTCGGAGGTGGGTGATCCCGGCTGCCCGCAGGCAGTTGGCCGAGCGCACCGACAGTTCCAGCTCCTCTACCGGCATCGCCAGCAGCCGGGCCACGCGCTTGGTCTCCTCGTCGACCGTGCGCTCCTGGGCCACCTCGGGTTCGCTCTCGAAGTGGATGAACAACCCGAGGTGCTCGGTGAGGATGCGTGCCGACTGGGCCATCGCCTCTTCGGGACGAATGGCGCCGTTCGTCCACACCTGCAGGGTCAGCCGGTCGTAGTCGGTCCGTCGGCCGACGCGGGCGTTCTCGGTCTCGTACTGGACCTTGAGCACCGGTGAATAGTTGGCGTCCAGCGGGATGGTGCCGATCGGCTGATCGGTTGCCCGATTCTCCTCGGCGAACACGTACCCCCGACCCAGACCGATGGTCAGTTCCATCTTCAGGGAACCGCCGGGGTTGAGGGTGGCGATGTGCAGGTCAGGGTTCATGACCTGCACCGAGGGGTCCGTGGCGAGGTCGCGCGCCAGCATTGCGCCGGCCGTACTCCGCTCGACGTGGAGGATCCGCTCCTCGGTGCCGTGGTAGCGGATGGCCACCTCCTTGAGGTTCAGGATGATCTCGGGTACGTCCTCGCGGACGCCCTCGACCACCGAGAACTCATGCTGCACGCCTTCGATGGCGACCCGCTTGACCGCGGCCCCCTGGATCGAAGCCAGCAGCGCCCGCCGGAGGGCGTGGCCGAGGGTCACCCCGTAGCCGCGCTCCAACGGCTGGACGACGAACTTTCCGTAGGTCTCGCTGAGGGTTTCCTGGTCGATCTCGACCAGCCTCGGCATCTGGAGGCCATCTAGCGTCATAGAGCACCTTGCTCCCGGTGATACCTGCCTGTACCGCAGCGCGGCTGGGGAACGTCCGTCAGACCCGCGAGTAGAACTCGATCACCAACTGCTCGTCGGCCAGCGTGGGGATGTCCTCGCGGTTCGGCTGACCCAGCACGGTACCCTGCAGGTTGACCTTGTCCACGGAGAGCCACGGCACGATCTCGCGCGAGCGCCGGAGCGACTCGTGCACGCATTCGAGCTGACGGCTGGGCTCGGCGATCTGGATGATGTTCCCGGTCCGCGCCAGGAAGGAAGGGATGTTGACCCGCCGACCGTTGACCGTCACGTGGTTGTGCCGTACCAACTGGCGCGCCGCCTTCCGCGACGGCGCGAAACCGAGCCGGAAGACCACGTTGTCGAGTCGACTCTCGAGCAGGCGCAGCAGCAGGGTGCCGCTGACGCCCGGCAGGCGGACGGCTTCCCGGTAGTAGCCGCGGAACTGCCCCTCGCGGATCCCGTAGATCCGCGACAGCTTCTGCTTGGCCCGCAACTGCACGCTGTAGTCGGACTGCTTGCGTCTCATCCCCTGACCGTGCTGGCCCGGAGCGTAGCTGCGGCGCTCGAAGGAGCACTTCTCCAGGTTGCAGCGCTCTCCCTTGAGGAACAGCTTCGCCCCCTCGCGCCGGCAATAGCGGCAATTGGGACCTACATACCTGCTCATCGAGCTGATCTCCTTAGACGCGACGCCGCTTCGGCGGCCGGCAGCCGTTGTGGGGGATGGGGGTCACATCCCGGATGGCCGAGATCTCCAGCCCGGCGTTCTGCAGGGCCCGGATGGCCGATTCACGCCCGACCCCCGGCCCCTTGACCCACACCTCCACCCGACGCAGACCCATGCCGATGGCCTCCTGGGCCGCCTTCTCCGCGGCGATCTGACCGGCGAAGGGGGTCGACTTACGGCTGCCCTTGATGCTCATCTTGCCTGGAGTAGCCCAGGAGATCACGTTCCCCTGCATGTCGGTGAGCGTGATGATGGTGTTGTTGAAGCTGGCCAGGATGTGCGCGATCCCGACCGCCTCTACCTGCTTGGCCTTCTTGCGCCTCCGGCGCGATCTCTCGGGTGGCAAGTGCGTCTACCTCGGCGTT
>JBAZUN010000461.1:397-707 GCA_041661365.1 Candidatus Latescibacterota bacterium | reverse complement strand
GACAGTGGCTGAGGACCGTTCAGGGGTCGTGATCACTTGGGCGTCGGGGCGCGCTTCTTCCCGGCGATGGTGCGGCGCGGGCCCTTGCGGGTCCGGGCGTTGGTCTTGGTCCGCTGCCCGCGCGCGGGCAGGCCACGACGGTGGCGCAGGCCCCGGTAGCAGCCCACGTCCATCAGTCGCTTGATGTTCATGTTGACCTCGCCGCGCAGGCTCCCCTCGACCTTGTGGCTGGTCTCGATGATGCTGCGCAACTGGTTGACCTGCTCCTCGGTAAGCTGATGGATGCGGGTCTGCGGATCGATCCGCGCCT
>JBAZUN010000461.1:0-387 GCA_041661365.1 Candidatus Latescibacterota bacterium | reverse complement strand
GGCGAGACGATCCGGGCGGCCGTGCTGTGGCCGATCCCGTAGATGCTGGTCAGGCCGATCTCCACGCGCTTGTCGCGCGGCAAGTCAACTCCCGCGATGCGTGCCAATATCGACGCTCCTTACCCTTGTCTCTGCTTGTGTCTGGGATTGCGCTTGCAGATGACCCGGACGATTCCGTGCCGACGGATCACCTTGCACTCGGAGCAACGCTTGCCGATTGAAGCCTGAACTTTCACGTCTTCACTCCGCTTCTGCGGGGGTCACCCCCGCCGTCCTCTGAGTCGACCGCCCTTCATGAATCCCTCGTAGTGGCGGGTCATCAACTGCGATTCGATCTGCTGCAGGGTATCCAGGGCCACGCCGACCACGATCAACAGGCCGGTGCCC
>JBAZUN010000460.1:0-5026 GCA_041661365.1 Candidatus Latescibacterota bacterium | reverse complement strand
CTTCACCGTCGAGGTGCCGCAGACCGGGGAGATGGCCCACCGCAACACCCACTACCTCGGGCTGGCCGGGTTCGGCAACGCCCTCCTCCTCTCCGGCGACCAGGGGTACGTCGAGGTCTGGCGGCAGATGATCGAGCAGGTGAACGCCAACGCCCGGGTGATCGACGGGAAGACCGTGTACCCCCACATGCACGGGGACGAGGGGTGGTACCACTTCCTGCCCAACCCCTACAGCCAGGGGGCGCTCGACGTCTGGTACTGGTCGATGGCCCGGCAGGATCTCAAGTGGCTGGACACGGCCCGCGGGTGGGTCGGCTTCCTCGAGGGGAACGACCCCGGGTACCCGATGCAGGCCCTGCAGGCCGACTTCGCCCAGGTGCGGCGGCGGATGGAGCAGGTCCGACGGGACCCGACCACCCCGGACACGCGCCTCTCCGACAACCCCAACCCCTTCAACCCGGCCTCGCCTGGCGGTCTGATCCAGCTCATGCTGGGAGGGATGTCGCCCCGGCACGGGTGCCCGCTGCACTGCCGGGTGCGGTACTTCGATCCCGAGGCAAGGCGGCCGGGGATGCCCGAGGGGGTAGGGGCCCTGGTCGAGAAGCTGACCGCGGACGGCCTGACCCTCTCTCTGGTCAACACCGATCCGGTGGCCAGCCGCCGGGTGGTGGTCCAGGGCGGGGCGTACGGGGAGCACCGATTCACGGCGGTATCGGCGGCCGGCCGCACGGTCGAGGTCGGCGATACCTCGTTCGAGGTGGTATTGGCGCCGGGAGCGGGGAGCACCCTCGAGATCGGGATGGAGCGGTACGCCGCGCCGCCCACCCTGGCCTTCCCCTGGGATCGCTGAATCGGTACGGCCGACGGTCGGCGTTACCTGGCCGCGGGGAGGGGACAGGCGGCGGCGCAGGCCTCCAGGTCGTTGGCCAGGGCCTCGACGTCGGCCTCGGTGGTGGCCCAGGAGCACATCAGGCGGGCCCCGCCGACGCCGATGAAGGTGTAGAAGTGCCAGCCGCGGGCCCGCACGGCCTCGATCGCCTCGGGGGCCAGGCGGACGAAGACCGAGTTGGCCTGGCGCGGAAACATCAGCTCGACCCCGGGGATCGCCGCGATCCGCCCGGCCAGCAGGGCGGCGCACCGGTTGGCGTGCCGGGCGTGGCTCAGCCAGGCGCCGCTCTTGAGGATGCCGACCCACTGGGCCGCGAGGAAGCGCATCTTCGAGGCGAGCTGGCCGGCCTGCTTGCAGCGGTAGGCGAACTCCTCGGCCGCCTCCAGATCGAAGAAGATCACCGCTTCCCCGACCGACAGGCCGTTCTTCGAGCCGCCGAAGCAGAGCACGTCCACCCCGCAGTCCTGGGCGAGCCGGCGCGGGGCGACCTCGAGGAGGCCACCGCGTTGGCGAATCGGGCCCCGTCCATGTGCAGCTTGAGCGCGTGTCGGGCAGCCACCTCCCGCACGGCCAGCAGCTCGGCCGGGGAGTAAACCGTCCCCATCTCGGTGGCCTGGGTGACGCTGACCACCCTGGGCTTGGGGTAGTGGATGTCCGAGCGCCGGGTGACCAGGCGGTCGATGCTCTCCGGCTCCATCTTGCCGTTCTCGCCGGTGGCCAACAGGAGCTTGGTGCCGTGGGTGAAGAACTCCGGGGCCCCGCACTCGTCGGTCTCGACGTGGGCGTGCTCGTAGCAGATGCGGCTGTGATAGGACTGGCACAGGGTGGCCAGGGCCAGGGAGTTGGCGGCCGTGCCGTTGAAGACGAAGAAGACCTCGCAGTCGCACTCGAAGAGGTCGCGGAAGAGATCGCAGGCCTCCTCGGTCCACCGGTCGTCGCCGTAGGAGAACTCGTGGCCGGCGTTGGCCCGTTGCAGGGCCTCCATGGCTTCCGGGCAGATCCCGGCGTAGTTGTCGCTGGCGAACTGCAGCCGCTTGCTCGGGGTGGTCATCTCGCCTCCGGGGTACCGCGTCCTTGGCCGGCACGGGCGAGGCCTGTCCATCGCCCGTCTGCAGCACCGACGAAGGAAAAGTAAAGGCTCGGGCTCCGGCCCGGCCAGGGTCACGGCCGTCCCTTGCCGGTCCACCGGCTCGCGTCGACGGCGGAAGGCGCTATCTTCTACGGCCTCCCGGTCGCGATCCATCCTCTCTCTCCGATCCCGGAACCGCGTGCGCAAGGACCCCTTCCTCTACCTCCTCGCCTTTGCCATGGATGCCTGCGCCGGCCTGGTCGGGCTGTGCGTGCCCCTGGTGGCCATGGGCATCGGTGCCGACTACGACGACCTGGGCGCCATCGGCGCCAGCGGCTCGGTCGCCTACTCCCTCGGCTGCCTGCTGAGCGGACGGCTGGCCGACCGCCTCGGGTACCGCCGACTGATGACCCTGGCCAGCCTCGGCCAGGTGCTGGTCTTCTGCTCCTACCTCCTGGTCGACCGGGTCTGGCACCTGTTCGTCATCTCGGTGGTCAGCGGCGCGGCGATCTCGGGCTTCTGGCCCTCGCTACAGGCCTGGCTGGGCCAGGGCCACGACCGCCGGGGGCTGCTCCTCGCGATCGGCCGCTTCAACGTGGCCTGGTCCCTGGGATTCCTCGTCGGTCCGGCCCTGGGGGGATACCTCTACGCCGCCAATCCGAACTACGTCTTCGGCGCCGCGGCCGTCTCGGTGACCCTGATCCTGCTCGGTCTGCTGGCCTTGCCGGTGCGGCCCGGGGTAGCCGCGAGCGGATCGCGGGAGAGCGCCTCCCTGGCCGCGGCCCGCCGGTTCCTGCCGGTCGCCTGGGTGGCCAACTTCGCCACCTTCTTCGCCAGCGGCACGGTGCGCGCGCTCTTCCCCAAGCACGCCTCTGACCTGGGGATCGAGCCCGAATCCCTGGGTTGGCTGGTCTCCCTGATCGGCCTGGCGCAGGCCGTGGCCTTCCTGCTGGTCTCGCGCACCGACCGCTGGCAGTTTCGCCTGGCGCCGCTGGTCTGCGTCCAGCTCCTGGCCGCCGCCGGGCTGTGGGCCCTGGCCCTGGGCCGGTCACCGCTGGTCTTTGCCGTGGGGTTGGTGCTGCAGGGCGGTCTGGTGGCGGTCACCTTCACGGCCAGCATCTTCTACAGCCTCCACGCCGACGGGCCGGGCGGTCGGCGGACCGGACTGCACGAGGCGATCGTCGGCAGCGGCTTCCTCGCCGGACCGCTGGTCGGCGGTCTGGTCGCCGAGCACGTCGGCCCCGGGGCCCCATACCTCGCGGCCTCGGCCGTGGTGCTGGCCGCGATCGCGGCGCAGGCCTACGTGGTGCGACGGGTCGCGGCCCGGGACCTGGCCGCCTGAACCCGGACCGATCCGGTTTGCCGGACCCGGCCGACTGGTTAGATTACCGACGGCTCCGGCGGGCGGCGTGAGGAAGCGGGAGGTGCCGGAGTCTCGGAAGGAGCGACGCGATGAAGCGGCTGGTACCCCTGGTGAGCCTGACGCTGGCCCTGTCGTCGCAGATCTGGGCCCAGGGGCTTCCGGTGGCCGTTCCGGAGGAGGTCGGGCTGTCCGCGGCCCGGTTGCAGCGGCTCGACGCGCTGCTGCAGGAGGCCGTGGATCGGGAGCAGATTCCCGGCGTGGTCATGCTGGTGGCCCGGCACGGACAGGTCGCGTACTACAACGCCCATGGCTCGATGGACCTCGAGACCGAGCAGCCGATGCGGGTGGACGCCCTCTTCCGAGTCGCGGCGATGAGCAAGCCGCTGACCTCGGTGGCGGCCATGCTCCTCTACGAGGAAGGCCGCTTCCTGCTCAACGATCCGGTGTCGCTCTACCTTCCCGAGTACAGCCGGATGGAGGTGGCCGATCCCCAGGGCGGGCCGCGCCAGGCCGCGCACCGGCCGATCACCGTGCGCCACCTGCTCAACCACACCTCCGGGCTGACCTACGGCGAGGGACCGCTCGCGGCCCTGTACGAGGAGGCCGGGATCAGCGTCGGTTTGGGTCCCGCCGCCGGCACGGTCGGCGACATGGTCTCCCGGCTGGCCCGCCTGCCGCTGATCTCCCACCCGGGCGAGGAGTTCCACAACGGCCTGTCGACCGACGTGCTGGGCCGGCTGATCGAGGTGGTGGCCGACACCGAGCTGGACGAGTTCCTCCAGACCCGGGTCTTCGATCCGCTGGAGATGCCCGACACCCATTTCCAGGTGCCCCGAGACAAGCTGCCCCGGGTGGCCATCACCTACATCACCGACGGGCAGGGGAAGCTGACCCGGGAGCCGGTCGACCTGGCCTACCTGCTCGATCAGGAGTACTTCTCGGGCGGGAACGGTCTGGTCTCCACCGCGGCCGACTACCTGCGCTTCTGCCAGATGATCCTCAACGGGGGGGAGCTGGACGGGGTCCGGCTGCTCAGCCGCAAGACCGTGGAGCTGATGACCACCAGCTCGATCGGCGAGTTGTTCGCCCCCTTCCGAGCCGGCAGCGGCGACAAGTTCGGATACGGCTTCGGGATCCGCACCGAGCGCGGGCCGTACGACGAGGTCGAGTCCCTGGGCACCCTGGGCTGGGACGGTGCCCTCTACACCCGCTTCTGGATCGACCCGGAGGAGGAACTGATCGGGGTGTTCATGGCCCAGAGCCGCGGGAGCTGGCGGACCGACCTGCTGGGGAAGGCGCGAGTCCTGGTCTACCAGGCGATCGTCGACTGAGCCTCGTCAAAGAGCGGCCGCGGGTGCGGTCATCACGGGGGACGGTGCGTGAGGCGCCGTCCCCCGTGCCGTGTACCGGACTTCAGACGGAGACGCCGAGGTGCCGCTGGAAGAAGGCCTCGGAACGGTTCCCGCCCCAGCCGTGCTCGCCGGGGTGGAGGTCCAGCTCCAGGCGGTCCGCGGCCCCGGCCGCCCGGTAGATCGCCTCGACCTTGCGGTAGCACTCGATCGAGGTGTCGAGCTTGAAGCAGGTGTCGTGGACGCCGATGTCGACCAGCAGGGGGCGGGGGGCGAGCAGTCCCTGCAGGTCGGGCAGGTCGACCAGCCGGTACAGGCCGGGTGCCACCTGCATCCCGCAGTAGTTGTTGTCCCGC
>JBAZUN010000459.1:0-5035 GCA_041661365.1 Candidatus Latescibacterota bacterium | reverse complement strand
AGAAATACGGCCGTCCTTCGACGGTGAGATACGACGGATCAATGAAGTAGCGGCCCACGAGCCGGTCGATCATGGCCGCGAAGGCGGTCGGCGTCAATCGGCCCGGGTAGAGCCGGCGGGGACCGGCACCCCCGGCCAGCCCCGGGGCCTCGTCCCGACGGATCGGGTGGATCAACTGCCAGTCGTGGTTGGCCCACATACAGCAGAAGCGCACCCGGTCCCGGTTGACCGCGCTCAGGTACCCCTGCTCGAGCGCCCGTTCGAGGAAGGGACCGTCCTCGTACCAGTACCAGTCGAAGAGGAAGGCGTCGATCCCGTGATCAGCGGCCAGGGCGATCTTCCGCGCCATCACCGCGGGATCAGACTCGTCGGTGTACCCCCAGGCCGGGACGCGCGGCTGGTCGTGTCCCTCGAAGCGGGGACGGGCCGCCTTGACCAGCTCCCACTCGCTCCACCCCGGTCCGTGCACCCGCGCGTTCCGCGGGTCATCGGGATGGTAGTTGGGGAAGTAGTAGCACAGAACCGTCGGCTTCATACTCGGCAACCGTGGCGCAAGGTGGAGGTGTTCTCAGTGCCTGCATCAGTGCCTGCAATAGACCCGCGCGCGAGTGTACGCAGCAGTCCTGGGCCTGTCAAAGACAGTCCTGAACCTGTCAAAGAGGATCCGGTCAACGATCCCTCACGCCGCGGCTCACCTCGGCCAGGATCTCCTCGTACAGGCGGTTCGAGCGGGCGTTGCGGGCCCAGCGGGACCCACCCGGCCCCGGGTTGAGGTTGCCGCCGGCATTGGGATGGCACTTGGGACGCAGGTTCAGGTCGACGGTCGCGGCGATTACTCCCTCGGCGGCCGAGGTCGCCAGGCTGTTCCCCCGCGGGTCGAGGATCGCGGCCGGCGAGTAGAGGGAGGAGGCGGCCAGGTACACGTTGTTGTCGATCGCCCGAGCCGCCAGGATCTTCTCCTCGTACCCGGCGTTCGGAAAGAGGATCAGCTCCGCCCCCCGCAGGGCCAGCAGCCGGGCCGACTCGGGCCACCACGAGTCGTAGCAGATCATGATCCCCACGGACCCGAACTCGGTGGGGATCGGCGCGAAACTCTCCCCGGGCAATACCCCCAGCGGCTCCTCGGGCCAGTAGGGGTGCACCTTGCGCTGGGTCCCGGCCAGCTCGCCGCGACGGTCGAACAGGACCGCGGTGTTGAAGATGAACTCCCCCTCCCGCTCCAGCAGTCCGGAGACGACCCAGCAACCGTGACGCCGGGCCCGCTCGGCCAGCATGCGACAGAAGGGACCGGGGATCGGCTCGGCCAGGGCCAGCAGAGCCTCGCCCCGGGCCGCGGGGAGGGAGGCGTAGTTGGCGAACTCCGGGAGGAGGACCAGGTCAGCCCCGAGCGCCGCGGCGCGGTCCAGACAGCCCCCGTAGTAGTCGAGATTGGCGGCCAGGGTCGAGGGAGGAGCCGGGCACCCTCGGGTCACCGCCACCCGCAGCGGTCGCGACGCGGGCAGTTCCCCCGGAATCAGGGAGACCTCCTCCACCCAGATTCGGGCCTCGGCCGCGTACCGGAGGAGGATTCGTACCTCGGCCCCGTCGCAGTTGGCCGGTGCGACAAAGGTATCCTCGCCGACCAGCAACTCATCCTGAAGCCGGAAGCCGCGCACGGCATCGACGCTGCACTCCTCCTCGGGCCGCTCGCCGCGGCGCCAGACGATCTGCGGGCTGAGGTGGAGGCCCGCGTCCTCGACCCCTTCGCCGCGCAGGACCACCCGCAGCCGGTACGCCTGTCCGGGGATCGCGGGCACGCGCCGGCACCAGGCGCCGAAGACGTGGGGGTTGCCGTTGCCGATCAGTCCCAGGCGCCTCTCCTCTCTGACGAATTGCGGCGACAGGCTGGGCATCGGGGTCCACTCCTGCCAGGCACCACCCCCCTGGGCAACCGGCCACAGCAATCCGACTTCGCTCTCCATCGCTCATCTCCCGGTTCCGCGCGTCCGCCGCGCCCTGTCATCGCTGAACGCCGGCGCGTCCTGAAGTCCGCCCTTGTCGACAGCGGGCAGACGCTGTACGCTACCGGACCGATCCACCGGCCCCTGACTGGTTCCCTTCTACTTTCCTCTTCCGGAGGCTCCTTGTCCACCCCTCGACAGCGCTTCCTCGACTACGTCCGCCGCGTCCCCGGGGCCCGCCCGGTGGTCTCGCCCTTCCTCCCCCACGCCGGCGTAGTCACCGGCACCCTCCGGCTCCTCGGGCTGCCGACCACCGGCGATGGGATCGAGCAGGAGATCCGGCTGGCCCGGGCCCTCGAGTACGAGCCGATGTTCATGTGCGGCGGCGCTGACCTGATCTTCCCCTGGCAGGAGGACCCGGCCCGCTCGGACGGGGACTGGGCCGTCTCGGTCCTCACCGCGGAGGACGGTCCGTGGGTGCGCCGCGTCTCGCGGCGGCTCGGGCTGTACGGCGACGACGCCGGCTTTCCGGTCCGCGACGCGGCCGACCACCGCCGCCTGGTCTCGGTCTGCGACCGCGCCGCCGAACGCACCGGGGAGATGCGCGCCTACTTCCGTCGATTCCGCGAGCGGGTCGGCGACGAGGGGGTGGTGGTCATCGGCCACCCGCACGTGACCTGGCTGGCCGGGCAGATCAGCCAGCAGAACATGATCTACCACGCCCTTGACCTGCCCGACCTCTTCCGCGAGAGCATGGAGGCGATCCTGCGGGCCTCGTTCGAGCTCTTCGATGCGGCCCTGGCCGAGGGGATCGACTTCATGAGCGAGTCGAGCTACGGGCTGGAGATGATCTCCCCGGCCCAGTTCGTCGAGCAGGACCTGCCCTACACCCGCCGTCTGGCCGACTGGACCCACGACCGCGGCGGTCTGTTCTGGTACCATAACTGCGGCCGGACCCGCGCCCTGATCGAGGCCGGCCACTTCGACGAGCTGGGGGCTGACCTGATCGAGACCGTGGCCCCCCCGCCCGAGGGGGACAACGACCTGGCCGAGTCCCGGGCCCGGCTGGCTCCCTCGATCTGCAGCAAGGGGAACCTCAGCCTGATCCTGCTGCGCGACGGCAGTCCGGACCAGGTGGCCGCGGCCACCCGCCGTCTGGTGCAGGACGCGCGTGGCTATGCCCACGTCCACTCCACCGCCGACGCGGTCTTTGCCGAGACCCCGCCGGAGAACCTCCTGGCCTTCGTGCGCACCGCGCGCGAGGAGGCCGAGCGCCTGGCCTGACCGGTTACCGATCCGCCATACCAACGGACGGCCGATCGGCCAGGACAAAGGAGCAGACGCGGGCCTGCTGGACGACGAACCGCAGGCGCACGGCCTGGCCCTGCCCCGACCCGGACCGGTCCCAGGTCAGCACCACGTCGCTGGCAGTGCGCCGGAGCGGCGTGGCCCGGGCCGCCACCCGGCCTTCCCCGTCGACCACCTCGACCTGCACCGATCCCCCCCGCGCCACCTCGACCGTGGCCCGTACCGGCCCGCCGGACCAGGGCACCGGCTGGGTCGTGACGCTTCCCGGTCGATCCCCTGCCTGGTACCCGGCGAATCCGTCGGGACGGAGGGTCGCCAGGGCCAGCGAGCCGCGACGCCAGCTCATGTGGGTGTCGTCCGAGGCGCCGTAGTAGAGCCGGACCTCGCCGGCCTGCACCAGCGGACCGGCCGCCGCGTACGCGCACCCCCAGTCGTACCGGCCGCGCCGGGCCGCGCCGCCGAGCAGCGGCGTTCCCGGTTGCACCCGGTGCCAGTGGACGGTGTCCGGGCTCCAGGCCAGCTCGGTATGCACCCGGTCCGAGCGCAGGTCGAAGACCGCGGGAAGGCCCAGGTAGACCCCGGCGTGGTAGAAGACCGGCATGGCGTAGAGCTGCAGGAAGTCGTCCTCACCGCGCAGGACCACCTCGGCCGGGGTCCAGTGGACGAAGTCCTCGCTCTCGCTGCGCGCCACCAGCCGGACCCCCCGCACGGCCCCGGACGGCCGTCGCTCCCAGGTCCGGGTGAGGCAGACGTAGCGACCCAGGGTCGGGGCCCAGAAGGCGTTGTTGTGGGTGTCCCCTTCGACCACCAGCTCGGGCAGGAGGAGGGGCGGGCTCCAGACCAGGCCGTCCGCGGAGAAGGAGACGGCCATCCCGGCGCGGTCCCGGAGGATCATCTTGTACCGGCGGCCCGGGTCGGCCTCGCGCTCGTCGCGGAAGACCCCGGCCCCGTGCGGCCCGCGACAGACGATGTTGCTCGGCCGGCCGTTCCATGGATGTAGCGCCAAAGGAGGCTGCTCCCAGACGATCCCGTCGCGCGAGAAGGCGTAGCAGACCCCCATCTCCCGCTCCCCGAGCCGATCGGCCGGGTACGGTCGGGAGACCCGCTCGGCCGGCGGCACCAGGGCCGTCCCCGGGTCGACGAGGAAGGGGCTGTACCAGCAGTGGTAGATCTCCCCCTCGCGGTCGTAGGCCAGGTTGGCGTAGAGGTTGTCGAAGCGGGGCTCCCAGGGTCGGTCCTCGACGAATAGTGGATTGCGCGGATCGCGGACCGCTATGCCGAGGACCAGGCTGAGGTTCTCGGCGCGTTCGACGACGCGGTCGTCCAGCAGCAGGAACCGCCGCTCGATCTCCATGGTCATCCCTTCCGCTCCGCGTCGCTGGGCCAGTCCGCGAGCGCAAGCCAATGGCGGTCCAGCCAGATCAGGGGCCGTTCAATCTCGCGCGTGAAGAACCGGAACCGGTCGGCCACCTCGACCTTGGCCATCCCCTCCAACCGGATCGAGAGCCACCGGCCGGCAAAGGCCGCGGGCAGGGCGGCCAGCTCGGGATCGGACAGGGGCGCGACCTGCTGATAGGCCGCCAGGAAGGTCCGGCATTGTACCGGGTCGAAGTCGACCGCCTCGGTAAGGGACCAGATGCTCGAAGAGTCGATCCGGTTGCGGGCCGCGGCAAAGAAGTACAGGCCGTCGGCCACGTCCCGGCACCGTGCCCCGGGCAGGGCCCAGTCGAGGTCGAAGATCCCGACCACCTGACCGCGGTCGTCGAAGAGGAGGTTGGCCGGGGTGT
>JBAZUN010000458.1:0-5040 GCA_041661365.1 Candidatus Latescibacterota bacterium | reverse complement strand
TGCGCAGGAGATCATCCTCGTGATATTCGAGCAAGGGACCTCGAGTCGCGCCGCGCGGCGACGAAGGCGTCCCGCCGAAAAGGAGGGTGCCATGCAGCAGCGGGAAGTGCAGGAGGTGGTTGTCCCCAGTCCGGTCCGGGAGGGCGCCGGCGTGCAGCTCCGGCGCAGCATCGCCACGCCCCGCCTCGACCACGTCGATCCCTTCTTCCTCTTCGACCATTTCGGGTCGGAGAACCCGGACGACTACATCGCCGGTTTCCCCATGCACCCGCACCGGGGGATCGAGACCATCACCTACATGCTCGACGGCAGGGTCGAACATCGGGACAGCCTGGGGAACGCGGGCGTCATCGGCCCGGGAGACGTCCAGTGGATGACCGCCGGCAGCGGGATCATGCACGAGGAGATGCCCAAGGTCGGACCGTCCCGGCTCGACGGCTTCCAGGTCTGGGTGAACCTTCCCGCCAGGCTCAAGATGACCCGACCCCGGTACCAGGACGTGCCGGCGGGCAGGATCCCCGAGGTCGTGCGGACCGATGGCTCGCGCATCCGCGTGGTCGCGGGGGAGGTGGACGGCCAGGCTGGCGCGGTGAAGGAGATCTTCGCTGACCCGACCTATCTGGACGTTGTCCTTCCCGCGGGGGCCCTGTTCGAGCAGCCCGTGCCGCAGGGGCAGACCGCTCTCCTCTACCTCTTCGAGGGCGAGCTGACCGTGGGCCAGGTGCCGGGGCAGTCCCTTCTGGCCACGCGACTGGCCATCCTCACCGACGGCGACGTCGTGCGCACCCGCGCGGGCGATGCTGCGGCGCGTTTCCTCCTCCTCGCGGCGCAGCCGCTCAACGAGCCGGCCGTCCGCTGGGGCCCGTTCGTGATGAATACGCGCGAGGAGGTAGAGCAGGCGCTCCGGGAGCTGCGCGAGGGCACCTTCATCAAGTGATCGACGGTTCCGCGCCTGATGCCCTACCCCCGCGCCGCGACCACCTTCTCGTGCATCTCGGGGATCAGCGGGAAGACCCAGCCGCGGTTGGCGATGATCGCCCGGTTCAGCTCGGGCGGGAGGGCGACGATGATCTCCGGCTCCAGGGAGAACCGGCCGGTGAAGCCGCCGATGGCGCTGCGGGCGTGCACCCCGGCGTACCCGCCTGCGTCCAGGCCGTCGCGGGCGAACTGCCCAGTGCCGCCGCCGAAGACCGACTGCCAGCGACAGGAGTAGCCGTTGACCACGGCCGGTGCCGAGCGGAAGTCGACGTCGGTGGAGACCACCATCCCCAGGGTCTTCACCGTGTAGAGGAAGTCGTTGAGGTCGCCGCCCTCGCCGCCGCAGGTGATGGCCCAGTGGAGGGTGCGGACGTGCCAGTCGGCGCAGGTCTGGCCGGCCTGCTGGCCGTGGGCCACCCGCTCCGGATCGTCGCTCATCTGGTGCTCGCCCAGCCCGATCCCCGACAGGTAGACCAGGCCGCTCTCGTGGAAGATGGCGCTGCAGATATTGTGGCCCTTCAGGGACCGGACGTCGGTCTCGAAGGTGCCCAGGTCCAGGCCCAGCTCGCGGATGCGGTCGTACACGTCGTAGTTGCGGCGCAGGGCCTGGGGGACGACGGACTGCTCGTAGAAGCGGCTCAAGGGGCGATCTCCTGACGGTGTTGAGGGATGCGGCCCGGTCCTCAGCCGAGGGCCCGGCCGGTGCGCTGCCTCGGCGCCAGGATGGCCGGCGGGATGCGGCGGCGCGAATGAACCGAAGGTACTGCCGGGCCGGCCTGCCTCCAAGAGGGCCGGCGAACCAACCTGCCCGCGCCGGTGTCCTGGCAGGTTCCAGAACCCGGTGGCCGGTGCACAGTCCAAGGCATAACCATGGCGATTGAGCGAAAGAGCAGCGCCCGCGATCCGGAGCGGCCACAGACGAACCGGCTGATTGCGGAGAAGAGCCCGTACCTCCTTCAGCACGCGCATAACCCGGTAGCGTGGTTCGCCTGGGGCGACGAGGCGTTCGCCGCGGCCCGTCGCGCGGACAAGCCGATCTTCCTGTCCATCGGGTACTCCACCTGCCATTGGTGTCACGTGATGGAGCAGGAGTCCTTCGAGGACGCCGAGGTGGCCGCGCTGATGAACGAGGCGTTCGTGTCGATCAAGGTCGACCGCGAGGAACGGCCCGATATCGACCAGCTCTACATGACGGTCTGCCAGGCCATGACCGGCAGTGGCGGCTGGCCCCTGACCGTGGTCCTGACCCCTGACCGGAAGCCGTTCTTCGCCGGTACCTACTTCCCGCGGGAGAGTCGGTTCGGCCTCCCGGGAATGCTTGATCTCATTCCCCGGATCCAGGCCGCCTGGGGTGAACGGCGGAACGATCTGCTGGCCACCGCCGAGCAGGTGCTGGCCGCCGTGCGGCAGGCTCCTTCGGCTGCAGGGGGCGAGGTGACCGACCACGAGCTGCAGGCCGCGTACCAGGAGCTCGCCAACAGTTTCGACGATCGGCGCGGCGGCTTTGGTGAGGCACCCAAGTTCCCCTCGCCCCACAGCCTGCTTTTCCTCCTGCGCTACGGGGAACGCCACGGCGAGCCGCGGGCGCTCGAGATGGTCGAGCGGACCCTGCGGGCCATGCGGCGCGGCGGGATCTTCGATCAGCTCGGGTTCGGCTTCCATCGCTATTCCACCGACCGCGACTGGCTGGTTCCCCACTTCGAGAAGATGCTCTACGACCAGGCCCTGCTGATGGTGGCCTATACCGAGGCCTTCCTGGTCACCGGCTCCTCTGACTACGCCGCCACGGTGCGCGAGGTGGCGGAGTACGTGCGGCGGGAGATGACCGATCCGGCGGGCGGCTTCTACACCGCCGAAGACGCGGACAGCGAGGGCGCGGAAGGGAGATACTACGTATGGACCGAGGAACAGCTTCGGCGGGTCCTCGATCCCGAATCGGCCGACCTGGCCCGGCGTGCCTACGGGGTCAGTCCCGAAGGCCATCTCCGGTCCGAGGACGGGACGGCGGGGGCCAACGTCCTGCACCTCGAGGGCACTCTTGCGCCGGAGGACGTCGTGCGCCTGGAGCCGGTGCGGCAGGCGCTTTTCCAGGCGCGGCAGGAGCGCACTCGCCCGCACCGCGACGACAAGGTCCTGACCGACTGGAATGGCCTGATGATCGCCGCCCTGGCCATGAGCGCCCGGGCCCTGGACGAACCGGCGCACGCGCGGGCCGCCATGGCGGCCGCGGACTTCATCCTGCGCCGGATGCGGACCCCGGCAGGGAACCTGCTGCATCGCTTTCGGGACGGTGATGCCGCCGTGAGCGGGCTCCTGGACGATTACGCCTTCCTGGTCTGGGGGCTCATCGAGCTCTACGAAACTACCTTCGACGCGAGCTATCTGGGTCACGCGGTTGAGCTGAACCGCCGGCTGGTGGAGCGGTTCTGGGACGCGGAGCACGGAGGGTTCTACCTCACCGGACCGGACGTCCTCGATCTCCCCGTTCGCCGGAAGGAGGTCCACGACGGCGCCGTCCCCTCGGGGAACGCCGTGGCGATGCTCAACCTGCTGCGGCTGGCGCGGCTGACCGGCGAGGCCGAACTGGAACAGCGGGCCGCGCGGACGGCCCGCGCCTTCTCCGGCATGGTCCACCGCTATCCGGCCGGCCACACGATGATGCTCGTGGCCGTGGACCTGGCGTTGGGGCCTTGCCAGGAGGTCGTCGTGGCAGGGATTCCGGGGCGCGAGGACACCCGACGGCTCCTCGCGCCGCTTCGTCGCCGCTTCCTGCCTCGCCTCGCGCTTCTGCTCCGGCCGACGGACGAGGAGTCGCCCGCGATCACGATCCTGGCGCCCTTCACGGTCCCGCTGCGGGACCAGGGTGGCAGTGCCGCTGCCTACGTCTGCCGCGACCGCCACTGCGGCATGCCCACGACCGACCCCGAGCAGCTTCTGGCGATGGTGACGGCCAACGAGTGAGGAGACCCACCCTCCGCCCCGTGAGGCTGACCGTGTCTACCACGGTGACGGCTCGCGCCGAGGGTCGCCCGCCTTCGTGGTCCCGGACCGCGATGCTCGCTCTGGAGAAGAGCCGGCTCAGAGGCTGGACAGCGGGTTGGGCCGCGACTCGAGCGAGTCTGACTCGGGCATGGGCAGGCGCCAGGAGTAGCGCCGCATGATCTCGTGGTCGGAGCTCCTACTGTGCCGGCGCGCATAGGCGGTCAGCGGCAGGTAGTAGTGGACCTCCGCGTTCATCCGGATGAATCCCTCGCCGTACGCGACCGTTCCGCCTGAGAAGGCGCCGTCGCTGGTCTCGGTGCGCTTGCGGTTGTACGCGCCGGCGTACCCTTGGCTCACCAGGCACTCCATGGCCGCGAACTTCTTGTCGATCACGTCGGTGATGTCCACGAACACGTCGTTCGTGTACCCGCCGCGGGCGTCCCACAGCCCGGCGCGGACCGTGGCCGCGCCCTGACCGAAGAAGAAGACCTGCGCCGCCCGGTGAGGCGGATTGCGGTCACCCGGGTCGACGCTGGCGGCGTATTGCAGGGCGTGCAGCACGATCTGGCCGGCCACCGCGTGCGAGCGAACCAGGCCGTCGCCCTCCAACGGGTAGTGCGTCAGCACGACGTCGGGACGTAGTTGGCGCAGCAGACCGGCCAGGCGGCGGATGATGTCCCGCTCGATGAGCAGGATACCGTCGTCGACGCCCAGGAAATACACCTCCTCGATGCCGAGGATCCGGCACGCCGCCATCACCTCGCGGGACTTGGCGTCCGACCGGTCGTCGATGAGCTGTTTCAGCTCCGGGGCCGCCGGCACCTCGGCCCGGTGGTACATCGCGTCGCTGATTACGGCGTCGTGGATGCGCGCCCCGTGGGTCAGGGAGATGCACGCGACATAGTCCCCGCGCGCGGCGTGATGAGCCATCGTGCCGCCGCTCTGGTCGAACACGTCGGCCGGATGGGCGCCGATGCAGACGAGGCGCAGTGGATCGGGCATGGGATTGCTCCTGGGAATGGGTCGATGGTCCCTAGCTTGCTGCTTCACCGCATGGCGTGCAGCCCGGGGATCACGGGA
>JBAZUN010000457.1:0-5060 GCA_041661365.1 Candidatus Latescibacterota bacterium | reverse complement strand
GCCGCCAGCCAACCCTGTTGAGGATCGCTCATGGAGGCCACGTAGTCGCCGCTCACCAACACATCCAGATCGCCGTCGCCATCGAGCTGGCCCAGGATCGGTTGTACTAGACCCGGCAGCGACAGCGACTGGTATTGCGCAGGGGCGAAGAGCGCCCCGGGGACCGGCGTCGACGTCAGCGGTGGGGCCAACTCACCCCACAACTGCTCCTCTGCCCCGGTCAGCCGGATCCAGTCGATATCCAGCGCCTCCGGCATCGCCTCGACCGAGCCCCCCGGAAGGTTGAACGTCACTCGGATATCGTCCAGGGTGTCGGCCCAGACAACCTCCGCTGCGTCGGCAAAACCGGACAGCTTCACCGTCTGCCACTCGGTAGTGAAGGTCACCGTCGGCGCCGACACCCAGAGAAATCGGTTCTCTCCCTGCTTGGCAACCGGGTCCAGCCCAGGCCAAGTACGGTTCTGTGGATTGGTCCAGTTCAGCAGCACCCGACCGATCACCGGCCGCGGGGCCACCAGCCGTACCCGCGCCTCGACTCGGTCGAAGAGGCTTGATTCGTAGCCCAGGATCGGGGATACCATCCGGATGCTGGGGTAGATCCCCGAAGCATACGGGCGCGGCCGCACCCGCAGCAGGCCATCACTCACCTCGTAGGCCAGCGGCTGGAGATCAGATCCCGACAGGCTGTACGGCCCCTCCCGCGCGTACCACCCCTGGGCGTTGCCGTCCTCGTTGAAGTCCCAGGTGATGGCGTGGGCGGTGGTGCAGCAGAACAGGGAGAGGATGCAGAGTCGGCGCATGGTCCGCTAGTTTCCTTGGTCGGGTGGACGGTGGAGCTTGGAAGCGCCGAGGCGGGCCATCGGGAGGGGTGGGCGGGCGCACTGCAGCACGGCCCACGGTCGACGACCAAGCTGTGTGGCTGTTGCACTCCCGCGACGCCAGTACAGCCCGGCGGCATGCTGGGATGTCACCGTCCGGGCTGCCCGGATGGCGCGCTCCCCGCCTTGACAGACCCCCACGCGGTCGGTACCACCATACTGGCCGCCTGGCCGCCGCGATACACCAGTCGTGCGCCGACGGCACTGCCAACCGAGGTTTCATTCCCGCCTACACTCCGAACGGCGGACCGTATGCCGAGGCTCCCATTACCGAAGCAGCCCCCACGCATGACCACGGCACTCCCGGTGAGTACCACTGGGTCCACCTGAGCCGCGGCGGTGTATGCCGTGTATTCGGCATACCTGTCCTCAACCCACTCAAACACGTTGCCGTGCATGTCGTACAGGCCCCAGGGGTTGGGCAACTTCTCGCCAACGCGCTGCCCGCGGTACTCAGGGTCGAGCTCCGACACGCGCGTCGACGACGCGCCGTACCAGGCGTAGTCCCGCAGCGCGCCCTCGGGCACCGACCAGAGGCCGTCATTCCCGGCCCGGCACGCGTATTCCCACTCCGCCTCGGTCGGCAGTCGGAACAGCGAGTCTCGCACTGCCTCGTTCAGCCGATGGACTAGCTCGCGCACCGCCGCCACAGAGATGAACACCGCTGGGCACATGGTGTCTTCCAGCACCTCCTCGCGGCCAGACCAGGGGCGCTGCCCGGTCACGGCAGTCCACTGCCCTTGAGTGATCTCGTGCTTTCCCAGGTAGAACCCCTGTGTCAGCTCGACTTGATGGGCCGGTAGCTCTCCCCCGTAGCTCCTACTCGACCACAGCCCGCGCTGACGGAGCGAATCCCTCTGTGCGTCTGTCGTACCCATGGTGAACGTCCCCGGCTCGATCCAGACGAAGGCCATCTTCGCCCCGCCGGGCAGGTCGGTCTCCACCTCGTGAGGTTGCCCGACAACGGCGCCTGCCAGTCCCGCCAGCAGGCCCACTGCCATCGACACTCGGTGCATCTCCAGTCCTCCTTGTTCGGGGTACGCGACTGCCTGGACTGCCCAGCCACACCGTCCGGTCAAGCGCGGTGAATGCGCTTCTCAAGGGGCGACACCAGCCGGTCCGCCCAAGCAGGCTGCGGCGCCGCCCCCCCCACCGGTCTGCCAGCGCGCTACGCGCCCAGCCAGGAGCGCGGCCCTGCGGGGAGCGCTGTGGCAGGCGGGGGCTGACCCGGGGTGCGCACCACTCGCACCTCCTCAGTTCGCTTTGGTCAGCCGGCGCACCTGCACCCGCCCGCCCATCTGCGCTCGGCACAGGTACACGCCGCTGGCGACCGACCGCCCAGCATCGTCGCACCCGTCCCAGTAGGTTTCATGCACCCCGCCGCTGAGTTGGCCTGCCTGCAGTCGGCGCACCCGCTGGCCCAGCAGATCGACGATCTCAACCTGCGCCAAGCCCCCGCTCGGTACACTCAACCGCAACATGGTTCCCCCGTTGAACGGGTTGGGATAGCTGCTCTCCAGCCTGAAAGCCTCCGGCAATGGCGCTCCGCCTGTCCCGGACACGGGCGTGCCCCTCTCCTCCGACCGGTTACGCAGCACCCACACACCACCGCCCAGGTACGACGTCCCCACCACCAGGTCCAGGTCGCCGTCCCCGTCGATGTCCCCGGCATCCAGCTCACCCAGTGTGCCCCCGGGTAGGACATACTGCCCCTCCTGCTCCGGCAGCGCGCCCCGTCGGCCCAACAACACCATCGCGTTCTGCCCGGTGCGGGGATTCTCGTCCAGATATACCTGGTCAGCCACCCCATCACCGTTCAGATCCCATGGCTCCAGCCACTGCGTGAGGCTGTGCTGGCCCAAGCCCCTGTTGATGCTCGCCTGCACCATGACTGTAGGCAGCCACTCATGGGCCACGAGGTGCCCCCCACCCTGGTTCAGCCAGGCCACCAGGCCGCTAAGGAGGTAGCCAGCAGCGTCGTATTGCACGGCGTCTCCCACCCCCAGGTCCACCTGCCCATCGTTGTCGATGTCCCCAACGCACGCCAGCGAGGCATTCGTGACCGACAAGTCGAGATGCTCCGCTGGGCCGAACCCACCGGCGAGGCTTACTGAAGTTACCATGAAGCTAACGCGGTCTCGGTAGACACCGTTGATGCCGCTGCTCTCCCACCACCGCCAAAGCACCCGCGGCAGGCCGCCCGGCGGCAGGTATCCGATGTCGTGGGTGCTCCACTGGGTACTACCTTGCGTCGGCTCATCCAGCTCTAATTGCTCGACTCGACCGAACCCGCCCCGGCCGTCGTTGACCAGTACCGTCTCGCCGTTTGGGCCCAGTATTATGTCCAGGTCCCTGTCTCCATCGAGATCGAGTACCCCCTTAGGGTAGTAGTCACTTACCTCCGACACCCGCTGCCGGATGAACCCCCCTTCCTGATCGTTCAGCAGGATCTCACAGGTCTGGTTGAACCGAACCACCAGGTCCATGTAGCCATCGCCGTTCAGATCGCCCCCCTCATACGACAGCGAGGCCGCCGCGCTCGACACTACCTCCTTACTGCTCAGTAGCCAACCACCGCGAGAGAAGCGCCCCGCGCCATCGTTGTACGCCAATGCCAGCACCGACTGTTGGCCCACGCCGGCACCCCGATAGTTGCTGACCACTAGGTCCAGAGCACCGTTACCGTTCAGCTCCCCCAGCACCGGTCGTACCAGGCACGGCAGTGACAGCGACTGATACACGGCCGGCGCGAACAGCCCTCCAGCCACTGGCCTCGACGACACCAGCGGTGGCGCCAACTCGCCCTGCAACTGCTCCTCCACGCCGGTCAGCCGGATCCAGTCCACCTCCAGCGCCTCCGGCGACCCTTCCATGCTAAACTCAAGCCGGACGTCGATCAGTGTGTCTGCCCACGCCGCCTTCTCTGACTCGGCAAATCCCGAAATCGTTACCGTCTGCCACTCGGTGGTGTACGTCACCGCCAACGGCCATTGCGGGAACGCGAAACGACCATCGGCTGAAAATTCCGGATCAGTCCCAGGCCAGGCCCTGTTCTCCACGTTGGTCCAGAACACCATCGCGGTGCCCACCTCAGGATTCGGTGTCACCAGCCGCAGCCGCGCCTCTACCCGGTCAAACAGCGCCGAGTCATGCCCCAGCAAGGGCGAGACCAGCACGATCGTTGGCCGGATCCCTGTCTCGGGTGATCGCGGCCGTGCCCGCAACACTCCATCTGCCACCTCAGCCGAGAGCGGTTGCAGGTCCGACCCAGCCCCACTACGCATGCTCTCCCGGGCATACCACCCCTGGGCATCACCGTCCTGGTCGAAGTCCCAGGTGATGGCGTGGGCCGCGGTGCACCAGAGCAGGAAGAGGATCTGGAGCTTGCGCATGTCCGGGCTCCTCGTTCGGGAAACGGCGCCGGTTGGCGGCCTGGGGATCTCCTTCCCAGGTCACTCGGCTCTGGCCAGGTCTACCGCCCCGGCTGTGTCGGCGCCGTTGTGCAGCACGTACACCCCGGCCCCGTCGATCCCCTCGACGACGACGACCACGTCCGGGGCTTTATCACCGTCCAGATCGCCGACCGCCCAACCCCGGGGCTCGGCCGGCAGCGGGTAGCTCCCCTCTTCCACCGGCAGGTCGCCGCGCTGGCCGCGCAGCACCCGCAGGTACGGTCCCTGCCGGTAGTTCACATCGACGAACAGGGGATCGAAGAGACCGTCCCGGTTCAGGTCGTGCACCTGGGGGACGAGCCGCGGTTGCTGGTCCATGACGCTGGAGCGCAGGTGGACGGTGGAGGGGAGCCACACCGCGGCGCGGGTATCCGGCGCCGGCCGGTGGAGCTTGAGCCCGGCGGCGATGATCCCCTGGGACTCGGCATAGGCCGCGATCGGTACCCCCAGCTCCAAGTGGCGTCCGCGTCCAGGTCGCCGAGGTACCCCGGCGTGGTGAACAGGTAGTACGCGCGCTCGTCCGGCCGATAGCGGCGGGTGACCTCGACCTGCTGCTGCCAGGTCTCGTGGGCGTATCCATCGCAGACCTGGAATCGCTCCTCCGGACCATCCTCGACCCATCCGGCATGCCAGACCAGCTCGGCGCGACCGTCGCCGTTGAAGTCGTCGAGGGCGTAGGGGCTCCATCCTGTGGCCGCGGGGGCACCTACCTCCTGCTCGGCGAAGACCG
>JBAZUN010000456.1:0-5068 GCA_041661365.1 Candidatus Latescibacterota bacterium | reverse complement strand
TGCGATACGAGGACGAGGACGAGAAGTGAGCGGGCCGAGGTGACGGATCTACTCCCTTCCGGGGTTCCATCTGACGACCGGACCGCTGAGAGTCTGGACGTCGAGTCCCTGTACCAGCGGTACGGACCGATGGTGATCCGGCGGTGCCGGCAGTTGCTCAAGGAAGAGCAGGAGGCTCTCGACGCGACCCAGGACGTCTTTGTGCGACTCCTCGAGGGGAAGGACCGGCTGCGGGCCGACTATCCGTCGAGCCTGCTCTACCGGATGGCGACCAACCGCTGTCTCAACCGGCTGCGGGACCGCCATCGCCACCGCGAGACCAGCGATCCGGAGCTGGTTGACCGGATCGCTGACCAGGACGACGTGGAGGCCAGGGTAAACGCCGGCGCCTTGCTCGACCGGCTGTTCGGACGGCAACGGGATTCGACCCGGACCATGGCCGTGCTCCACTACGTTGACGGGATGACCCTGGAGGAGGTGGCGGCCGAGGTGGGGCTGTCGGTGTCAGGGGTGCGCAAGCGGCTGCGCAACCTGCGTCAGAGCCTGACCGAACTGGAGGGGAGATGACCCCGAGCAAGTCCCGCGTCTCCGATCTGACCCTGGAGCGGTACCGCCTCGGCGAGCTGCCCGAGCCCCAGTTGCGGGAACTGCGGCGGGCCCTGGACGAGGACGCGGAGCTGTGCGCCCGGCTGCAAGCGCTCGAGCTCTCCGACGCGGAGATCCGGCAGCAGTACCCCCCGGCCTGGATGGCTCGCCGGATCCGACTGCGGGCCGAAGCAGCGCCGGCCGCGTCTCGTCGTGCTGCGTTTCGCGCTGCATTTCCTATAGAACGCGGGTGGCTCTTGCGGCTCTGGCCGGTCCCGGTGGCGGCCGTGGCCCTGCTGGCCGTGGTGCCGGCCTTGCTCCGCCCCGGTCCTCCCGAGTCTGAACGGACCAAGGGAGAGGTCGCCGGCCTGCAGCTCTTCCGCCGCACCGTAACCGGGACCGAGGCCCTGGTCGACAGCGCCGCGGCTGGTCAGGGTGACCTGGTCCAGATCGTGTACCGCGCCCTGGGCCGTCAGTACGGGGTGATCCTCTCGGTGGACGGCCGGGGCACGGTCACCGTCCACCTGCCCGGCGAGGGGGAGACCGCGGCCCGGCTCCGGCAGAAGGGACCCGACACCCTCGCCTTTGCCTACGAGCTGGACGGAACCCCCGGCTGGGAGCGGTTCTACCTCGTCGCGGCCGACCATCCCTTCCCCGTGGCCACGGCCGTGACCGCGGCCCAGGCCGCCTCGGCTTCCACGAGAGGCGAGCTGGTCGTGCCCGAGGGGTTCAGCCAGGATTCCTTCTCCCTGCGGAAACAGGACCACGGTGAATGAACGGCACGGCCAGGGCCGGGACCGTCGCTCCCGGCGGTGGCTCGGTCTGGGCCTGATCCTGCTGCTGGCCAGCGCCGCGGCCAACGCCGAGACCCCGATCCGACGGTTTGTGTTGGCCGCCGGGGCCAACAACGGCGGCGCCGAACGCGAGCTGCTGCGGTACGCGGTCTCGGACGCCGAGGCCTTTGTTCGGGTCTTCGAGGAGATGGGCGGTCTGGACCCGGCCGACCGGCTGCTGCTGCGGGATCCGGATCTGGCGGCCTTCCGCTCGGGGCTGGCCGAGCTGCAGCGCCGCGTCGAGTCCGCGGTCCGCTGGGGCGGTGGCCGGCGCGAGGCGATCCTCTACTACTCGGGCCACGCCGACGAGCACGGCCTGCTGCTGGCCGGGGAACGGCTGCCCTACATGGAGCTGCGCCGCCTGCTGGCGGGGATCCCCGCGGCGGTGCACATCGCCGTCCTCGACGCCTGCGCCTCGGGGAGCATCACCCGGCTCAAGGGCGGCCGGCGGCAGCAGTCGTTCCTGGTCGACGAGTCCTCGGAGATGCAGGGGTACGCCTTCATCACCTCCTCCTCGGCCAACGAGGCGGCCCAGGAATCCGAGCGGCTGCGCGCCTCCTTCTTCACCCATTACCTGGTCTCGGGCCTGCGGGGAGCGGCCGACCAGTCCGGGGACAGCCGGGTCAGCCTCGACGAGGCGTACCGCTTTGCCTACGACGAGACCCTGGCCCGGACCGCCGGCACCCGGGGCGGGACCCAGCACCCGGTCCGGGACATCGCCATGACCGGCACCGGCGACCTGGTGATGACCGACCTGCGGCGGACCAGTGCCGGGCTGATCCTCGGCCCGGCCCTGTCCGGTCGTTTCTTCGTGCGGAGCACCGATCGCCGGCTGGCGGCCGAGGTGGCCAAGCCCGCGGGCCGCGTGGTCGAGCTGGGGCTGGAGCCCGGGCAGTACCGCGTGCACGTGGAGGCCGATTCTGGGGTATACACCGCGTCCGCGATACTCAAGGAAGGCGATCACCTCGAGCTTCCCGCGGCGAGCCTGGTCGCCGTGGCCACCGAGCCGACCTCGGTCCGCGGCGGTGCCGATCCCCAGGTCCACCTGGCCCTGAGCGAGAACCCCAACCTCGACATCGTCACCGAGGAGGGGTACACCCTCTCGCTCGGGCTCTTCTTCAACGAGCAGGACCGGCCGATCCGGGGGCTGCAGGCGGCCTGGCTGGTCAACCAGGCCACGGCCACGGCCGGCTCGCAGATCTCCCTCTTCGGGAACCTGAGCCAGCGCGAGCTGCGGGGGTGGCAGGGGTCGGGGATGGTCAACTGGTCGGTGGGGCCGCTGCAGGGCGGGCAGGTCTCCGCCGCGATCAACATCGGCCAGCAGGTGCGCGGTTGGCAGGTGGCCGGCTCGACCAACATCGCCAAGCGGATGTGGGGTTGGCAGGTGGCCGGCTCGACCAACATCGCCAAGGAGATCCGCGGGGGACAGATCGGCACCTTCAACGCCGCCCGCAAGGTGACCGGGGTCCAAGTTGGCGTGGTCAACCTTTCCGGCGACATCGAGGGGATCCCCCTGGGGATCGTCAACTACTCGCACACCGGCCTGCTCAACCTGGGGGCCTGGCGCGACGAGTCCGGCTTGAGCGGGATCACCCTGGCCTCGGGGAGCCGGACCTTCTTCACCGCCTTCTCCCTGGGTGGGCGCTGGGACGAGAGCGGCCCGGAGGTGCTGGCCCTCGGGTTCGGGGCCGGCGGTCACCGGCTGCGGGGAGACTGGTTCGGCGAGGCCGACGCCACGGTGCACCTGCTGGTCAGCGACGTCGACCAGCCCCGCCAGGAGAACTGGCTGGTCCGCGCCCGCGGCACGGTTGGCCGGCGCCTGACCGGGCACCTTTCCGCCTTTGCCGGGCTGTCGGCCAACCTCCTGTCCCGCGGCGACGACCCGGCCCTGATCTCGCCGTGGGGCGGCAGCGGGATCGACCTGGGGCATAACCTGGCCGCCTGGCCCGGGGTATGCCTCGGGGTCCGCCTGAGCCGGTAAGGGAGCGCCGATGAAGATCGTCGAGATCGAGGTTCATCAGATCGGGCTGGAGTACCACGACTGGCTCGCGTACGCCATGGGCCACTACTACGGCCCGATGCAGCGCACGGTCTACGTGGCCCACACCGACAACGGCCTCGAGGGGTTGGGGGAGAGCGGGACACCCGAGCCGTCCGAGGTGGTCGATCGGTACGTCGGCACCAACCCCTTCGATTGGATCGGCGACGAGACCTCCCTCGGTCTGGGGACCGCGATCTACGACCTGATGGGACAGGCCGCAGGGGTCCCGGTGCACCGGCTCTTCGGCCAGCGGTACCGGGCCTGGGTGCCGGTGGGGAGCTGGACCGTGTCGACCCACCCCGACCGGATGGCCGAGGCGGTGCGCCGGTACGCGGCGCAGGGGTACACCTGGCTCAAGTACCATCTATCCCCGTTCGAGAACGTCTTCGATCAGACCCGGGCCATGGAGGCGGTGGCACCGGCCGGGTTCCGCGTGCAGTACGACTTCACCATGGGCGGGACCACCGACCCGATGCCGGCCCTGCTCGAGCGACTCGCCGACAGCCCGATCGCCGGCTGTTTCGAGGACCCCCTGCCGTCCCGGGATATCGAGGGGTACCGGGAGCTGCGGCAGCGGTCGCGCCTGCCGATCGTCCTGCACCACGCGCCCCTGGGGGCGGGCTTCGAGGTGCTGATGCGGATCGCCGACGCCTATATCCTCGGCCACAGTCGGATCGGCGACGCGATCCGTCGGGCCGGGCTCTTCGCCGCCGGCGAGATCCCCTTCACCTTGCAGAACGTGGGCGGGACCATCACCCGGGCCATGACCACCCACATGATGGCGGCCTTCCCCTCGGCGACCTTCCACTTCCACAGCGACACCGAGATCTGGCGCACCGACGTGACCCGCGAAGCTCTGGAGCCGGTCAACGGGCTCCTGCGGGTGCCGGACGGTCCCGGGCTGGGGGTGACCCTCGACCGTGACGCGCTGACCCGGTTGTCCAGCCTGGCCGTGCCGCCCCAGCCGCGCTGGATCCTGCGGACCCGCTTCGCCAGCGGCGCGGTGATGTATAACCTGACCGACCCGAAGGACTCCCTGTTCATGGTCCGGCCCGATGCCCGACGCCTGGCCCCGACCAGCTTTGAGGCGTCGCTGTCCACCGAGTACTGGGACGACGACGGCTCCGCCGAGTACCGCGCCATGCTGGCCCGCCTGGAGCGGGAGGGGATGGTCCTCGAATCACCGGCCCTGGACGAGGGCTGCGCGGGGGGCTAGCTTTCCGTCGCGGCAGATCCACGCGAACGGCTCCATCCCAGGACAGGAGAGGGAAGACCATGGCAACAGAGCGGGTAAAGGTCGGCGTCATCGGCTGCGGCAACATCAGCGGCGCGTACCTGAAGGTCAGCAAGGGGTTCCCGTCGATCGAGGTGGCGGCGGTGGCCGACCTCGATCCGGAGCGGGCCCGGGCTCGGGCCACGGAGTTCGGCGTGCCCAAGGCCTGCGCCGTGGCCGAGCTGCTGGCCGATCCGGAGATCAAGATCGTACTCAATCTCACCGTGCCCCTGGCCCACGCCGAGGTCGGCCTGGCCGCGCTGCAGGCGGGGAAGAGCGTGTACAACGAGAAGCCGCTCGCCGTCACCCGCGAGGACGGCAAGCGGATGCTCGAGC
>JBAZUN010000455.1:0-5080 GCA_041661365.1 Candidatus Latescibacterota bacterium | reverse complement strand
GCGATGTTGAGGTAGTGGAGCCGGCACCCGGCCCGGGCCAGGAGGAGGAGGGTGCCGGCCATGCCGAACTCGATGTCGTCCGGGTGGGCCGCGACGGCAAAGACGCAGGGACACATCTCAGTGCATCTCAATCTGGCAGGTGCCCAGGCCCGGGCGATAGAAGTTGAACTGCACGTTCGGGTGATCGGCCAGCAACGACATCGGCACGGCCGAGTCCGGGATCCGCTTGGCGATCATCAGGGTGGTCAGCCTCATCCCGAACGGATTGTCGTGGTGTCCCGGGTGCCAGATCGAGACCTTCTCGGCCTTCCAGGTTTCCAGCGGACCGACGGTCACCGCCTGATGCGGGACGTTCTGCACCGTGCCGCCTCCGGAAGTTCGCGCGTTCTGCATCAGGGTCATCGGGTGAAGGTCGACCACCCGGGTGCTCAACTGGCGGAACTCGGCCGGGGATGGGGGCGCGTCCTGGTGCTTCCCCTGGCGCTTCGGCGGATCGTTGAAGGCCCAGTGCTTCACCTCGCCCTGGCCGCCCTGCATCACCACGCAGCGGGCCTGATCCCAACTGCGCAGATAGGCCGTGGGTTCCGCGGCCGGGAAGTGCAGGTTAGCCGTAGGCATGGCCAACTCGGGCCGGATCCGGCCGAAGCACAGCTCCATGTCGGTCCGGGCGAACCCCAGGGGGAAGTCGAGCGGCGCCTCCTTCCCGTCCACGACCCACTCGTCCATCCCCCAGAAGTGGCAGTGGCGCAGGGAGAGGTTCAACTCGTTGACCAACCGCGCCACCAGGGGGAGCTGCTCGGTCGGGCCGATCGGGCCGCAGACCCCGGCCGGCCGATCGGGCGTGGCCTGCTTCCAGGCGGTGATGTACTCCAGGGCCTCGGCGAGGTAGAACTCCTGGATCGTGTCGTAGAAGCGGATGGCAAACCCCTCGCGCTCCAGACCCTGGATATCCTTCTCGGTCAGGGCGGCGGCCTCGTCGAGGATCGCGCGGTCGAGGGTGGTGTAGTCCCACCATTCCGGGGCCACTCTGCTGAGGTTCCTCATCGTCCTCCTCCGTGGTCGGTCGATCGGTTGCGGCGTTCGGCACCGGCGCTCGGTCAGTCAATATACGTATCGAGACGTGGCCGGGCAGGAGCGTGGAGACGCGGCGACCATCGCCTCTCAACGGCCGCACAGCTCGCGGAAGTTGCACTGCCGGCAGATCGCGAGGGCGTCGGTCAGTGGGAAATCTCCCTTGGCCCGGGGCAGGTTTTGCACCGGGTCGGCGCAGCAGGCCCGCATCTCCTCGGTCTCGGCTCGGATCCGCGCCGCGAAGGCGTTGACGTCCTCTGGGTTCACCGGGATCGTGACCTCGCGGTATGCCGGCCGGAGATAGGCGAGGACGGCGTCGATCCGGTCGGCCGGAAGGTGCAGATGGTGCATGGCCCAGGTGCGGTACCCCAGCAACTGCTTGCCGTGCTTGGCCGGATCCTCCTTGCCGGTCTTCCAGTCCAGGATCACCGCGCGTCCCTGCACCAGGAAGAGGAAGTCGACCTTGCAGTAGACCTTCATCCCCTCGATCCGAGCCTCGCCGTACCCCTCGGGCTCGATCAGCCAGTCTTCTTTGTCGGCCCCGGCCTCCCCCTGGATCCAGGTAAAGCGGGGGCTGCCGAGGAAGGCGTCCAGCGACTCCTGCACCGCGGGGAGCAGGTCGGCCACGGTGACCAGAGGGCGCTCGCCGTAGTAGACCTCGCGGAAGGTCTTCGCGGCGACCGCGTCAATGACCCGCCGCTCCACGAAGGCCGCGAAGCGGGCCGGGTCGATCGCCGCGTCCGACTTGAGGAGCCGCCGGAGGAGCTCGGCCACGGTGTCGTGCACCAGGTTGCCGATCTCCAGGGGGACCGAGGAGAGGGCCCTGAGGAGATCGATCCGCGCCAGGGGGTATTCCCGGTCGGACTTCCGGTAATACTGGTAGTAGTACTGCCGACGGCAGGTGCTGAAGGCCTCGTACCGGGTGACCGACCACCCGAGCTCGGGGGTATAGGGAAAACGCTCGATCTGGATCATCAGTGCCGCGTCCCAGAAATAAGTTGTGTCACCGAGCGGGCCGAGGCGCCCGGCCAGCTAGGCGCGCGAGCGCCCTGTATCGAGGGGAAGATACAGGAAGTGAGCGCAACGACGCTGGCCGGGATGGATCGGCTCGTGAATGCCAAGGTATTTCTGGGACGCGACACTAAGTCCGCGGGGTAAGGGTGGTATCCGGCACCGTCCACCGGACGACAGGGCGAAGAACGTTCGGCCGCCGAGTCCGGTCAACGAGGACCGGCGAGCCGGGTTGATCTGCCTCTACTGAAGGCTCTGAGCGGCTGACGGTCGTGGCCCTCGTCCTTCCGGTCCCGCGCCGCTGTGTATCCCCTGATACGGCGGGTGTGAAGGGTCAGGCCCACGGCCATCGGTCAGCCCTCGGCGGAACCCGTTGCTCAGGATCGCCGATCTCCTTTCGCCCCAGGTGGTTGTCGCCTTGGCAGCGACCGCGCTGGTCGCGGGAACGGGGCTTGCTATGGTCCCGACTCGAAAGGGGCCATGCCATGCACGCCAACCGCGATCCCCAGTTCGACCCGGCACGGTCCGAGCCGGCTCCCGCGCTGTCCGCTCCGGGCGGGTTGGCCGGAGCCCTGCTCTGGTGGGTGCTGGGGCTGTTCGCCGTCGGGGTCGGGCTGGCCGCGGCCCTGGCCTGGGGCCTGGGGATGGAGGTCACGGTCCAGGGCAAGGGCACGGTCGCGCCGCAGACCAGAAGCCAGGTCAAGGCCGAGCTGGGAGGGATCGTCCGGCAGGTCCGGGTGCGCACCGGTCAGGCCGTGCACTGCGGCGACTCGGTGATCTTCCTCGACGCGCGCGACTGGCTGACCGAGCTGCGCAAGGTGGAGCACGAGCTGGCGGCAGGGGCGGACCGCGCGCGGCACCTCGAGGAGCAGCTTGCCCACGAGGCGGTGCTGCGGGCCGGGGAGCTGGAATCAACCCGGCTCGAGCTGGCTCAGGTCGAGGTGGAGCTGGAGCGGCTGCGCGCCGAGCTGGCGGTCCCGGCCGACAGTCCGCTGCTGGCCTCAGGCTGGACCCGTCTGCCCCTCGACGAGCTGCTGCCGGTCCGTCGGCAGCAGGCCCAGGTGGCCCGCGGTCGCGCTGAGGTCGCCATGGCCGAGGCCCGTCTGGCCGCGGTCTCTCAAGGTCAGCGCGAGCTGGCGGCCCTGACCGAGGAGCGGGCCCGCCTGATCCAGGACCGCGACCTGTTGCGGGAGCGGCTGCACCGGGCCGTGGTGCGGGCGCCGGTCGATGGAACCGTCCTCACCAGCGAGCCGGAGCTGCGCGTGGGGGATCAGGTGCAGGCCGGGGAGAGCCTCCTCGAGCTGGTGCAGGGAACCGCCTGGCGCGCCGAGGTCGCGGTCGGCGAAGGGGAGGTGTCCAAGGTCCGTCCCGGCCAGGAGGCCCGGGTCCAGGTGGCGGCCTTCCCCCGCCTCGAGTACGGCTCCTTCACCGGGATCGTGGAGTCGGTGGCCCGCGAGCCCCGGCCGGCCGGCGACGGGTATGCGGTCCGGATCCGGTTGCGCGAGGCCGAGGTCCGCGACGGGAACCGACGGTACGGTCTGGCCTGCGGGATGACGGCCGAGGCCCGGATCCTGGTCGAGCGCGGCCGCATCGCGATCCTGCTCTGGCGCCGGCTGCTGCGCGGCCTGGGGAAGCTGGGCCCCCTGGGGATCTATCCCGGCGGGAGCGCGCCGTGAAGGTGACGCCCCTGTTCGCGGTGGCCCGCCTTCTGCGACCCTACTGGGGGTGCATCGGTCAGTCCCTGGCCGCCGGACTCCTCCTCTCCCTGCTGGCCCTGCCGGGACCGTACCTGACCAAGGTGCTGATCGACGACGTCGCCCCCCATGGGGACCTTGGACTGCTGCACTTTCTGCTCACCGTCGGCGTGGTCGTCTCGCTCCTCGCCGGACTGACCGGGGCCCTGAGTGGCCACTTCGGCCAGCGGGTAGGGGTGGGGATCGGCCTCGACCTGCAGGAGCGGCTCTATCGCCACCTGCAGTCCCTGGACTTCGGCTTCTTCGATCGGCGCGAGACCGGCGAGGTGCTGTCCCGCTTCGACGACCTGCAGGCCAGCGTCACCGGGGTGGTCTCCCTGACCGCGGCCCTGCTCACCAACCTGCTCCAGCTCCTCGTCTTTCCCGCGGTCCTGTTCTACGTCAACTGGCGTCTGGCCCTGATCAGCGTGGCCGTGCTCCCCCTGGACACCCTGCTGGCCGCCTTCACCCGGGTCAGGTACGGCCGGCTGGCCCAGCGCCTGGCCGAGGAGGCCGCGGCCCTTTCGGCCCGCGCGTACGAATCGCTGGCCAGCATCCGGGTCATCCAGGCCCTGGGGGTGGAGGCCAGCTTCCTCGGCCGGTTGCGCGAGCGTTTACTGGGGGTGTCCGGCCTCCAGCTCCAGGTCTCCCTCCTCCAGAACGGCGCCGGGTTCGCCGGGAGCCTGATCCGGGCCGGGGGAACCCTGGCCTACGGCTGGTACGGCTGGTCCGAGGTCGTGGCCGGCAGGCTCTCCCTGGGCACCTTCATGGCCTTCTCCGGGTACGCGGGGTACTTGTACGGACCGATCCAGGCTCTGATCGGTCTGTTGCCCCAGGTCGAGACCACCCTGGTGCACGCGCGGCGGTTCCTCGAGGTCTACCAGGAGCGGCCGGCGGTCGCCGACCGGGTCGACGCGGTGCCACTGAGGCGCCCACGCGGCCGCATCGAGTTCTGCGACGTGAGCTTCGGGTACGGCCGGACGCCGGTCCTGCGACACCTGGAGCTGGAGATTCCGGCGCGCTCCTGCGTGGCCCTGGTCGGCGAGAGCGGGGCCGGCAAGTCGACCCTGGCCAAGCTGGTTCCCCGCTTCTACGATCCGGACGGCGGCTGCGTCCGCCTCGACGGACACGACCTCAGGCACTACCAAGTGCGGTCGCTCCGCCAGCAGATCGGCTTCGCCATGCAGGGCGGTTCCCTCTTCTGCGGCACGATCCGCGAGAACCTGACCTTCGGCCGGTCGATCCCGGACGGCGATCTCGAGGAC
>JBAZUN010000454.1:0-5081 GCA_041661365.1 Candidatus Latescibacterota bacterium | reverse complement strand
GAACCCGGCAAGGATCGTCTTCCAGTGGGCGGCGGGGATGAAGGTCTTGAACGCCGCGGTCATCGCCGCCGAGGCTCCGGTCCCGTCGCCGGAGCGGAACGGTCGCACCGAGATCCGGCCTTCGGCGTTCGGTCGCGCGCTTCGCGTTCGTGCCATGTCCGTCCTTTCTATCTCTGCTTCATCATTCGACTGCGTGATCGACGACGTTCCCCTTCATGGCGAATTCCTTGAACTCGGTCATGAATCGCATGGCACTCCCTCCTGGGGTCAGGGTTCACCGGACCGCGGAGGCGATCCGGCAGCATCGCTCGAGAGGCTGGATCGAAGGCTGGCCAGTCGGGCGCGGACGGTGCGCATCAACGGGGCTTCCAGCAGGCGGTAGCTCATCGTCCCCACGGCCAGCACGGCACCCAGAAACAGGGCCAGGGCCAACAGGTTGTCCAGTCCGTCCAGCCAACCGTCCGCGGCCAGATGACCGCGCTCCACGACGGCGAACCAGAGGCGCCGGCCGACGGCCAGCACCAGGATGTGACTCAGGTAGATGGAATAGGAGGCCTGTCCCGTCCAGACCAGCCAGCGCGGCAGCAGCCAGCTTCGGTCGGCCTCCAGCGCCGCGGCCCCGTAGACCAGCAGCGCGGCCGGGATGCCGAGGAGAAAGACGCGCTGCCAACGGTCCGGAACGTTTCCCGTGAGTCCTTCGGGCAGGAAGACCGCGGCCCCGGCCCACAGGGTCACGCCTCCCAGGAGGACCGGCCACCCTCCGCGCCGGCCACCTCCCTGAACCAGGCGCCAGCCGATCAGGGCGCCGGCCGCGAATTCCAGGGTCATCGGGTCGGTGGCGATCCGCAGCAGGGAGACGGCCGGTGGATTCAGCCAGCGCCAGTACGCCCATCCGCCGGCCACGACCAGGCCGGCCCAGAGGATGATCCGCCGCGCCAGTCCGGCCTGACCGCCGATCAGCAGCAGGGCAAAGACGGCGTAGAAGTAGAGCTCGTGCCAGAGGGTCCAGCCCACGCCGAGGAGCGGCGGCTTCTCCTGCGGCCAGAGGAGGAAGGAGGGGAGCAGGTCCACCTCGTTCCAGGTGGCCCCGACGCTCCCGGCGGGGAGGAGGAAGACGCTCAGGCTGAGGATGCTGTAGAACCAGTAGAGCGGGTAGATGCGCAGGCCGCGCCGCAGCAGGAAGCGGCCTGGTTCGCCCGGCCGGCCGCTGCGCCCCCGCCGCGTGGAGACCACCATCACCAGACCGCTGATGACGAAGAACAGGTCGACCCCGCCGCGGCCGATACGGCACAGGTCCGGCAGCAGGCGCACGCCCTCGACGAAGGTGCTCTCGAGGCCGTGCAGGTGAAAGAACACCACCAGCAGCACGGCGACCCCGCGCAGGGCCTGCACGTTGTCCAGGGTCCCGCCGCGGTCGGGGAGGGGGGCTCGGCTCATCGGGGCTTCAATATACCTCGAGCCAGAAGCGGGCGGCAATGCCTTGTGGCCACCGGCAGCCTGGACGACCCGAGGGCCTTGCCGCCGAACCGCCACGGTCTGGCTGCTGGACCTGATAAAGTGCTTGACAATCCTCGGGAAGCGTTCCTTCGTATGGCCGGCTCCATCGACTGGAGCCGCCGGACACCGGGTCGAGCGCCGGGAGCGGCCGTTCAGCGACAGCTCCGCGGCGTGCGGCAACCACTCAAAAACAGGAGGGGGAGATGAACAGGCTGGCCATCGGGATGGCGCTGCTGTTGCTGGCAGGACCCTCATTCGCTGGAGGGGCTGACAAGTTCAAGGCCGAGGAGTTCGGCGACAAGGCCAAGGCCGCCAAGAAGTACGTCGGCGCCAACGCCAAGAAGATCGGTGACCTGAAGGGGAAGAAGCTCATCGTCCTCGAATGCGTGGGCGAGTTCATGCAGGAGCGGAAGACGATCGACGCCGGTTGGACCACGAGCACGAGTACCATCTCGCTGAACGACGAGTACTACGTCAGGACCACCGACCGGGTCTACGAGATCGTCAAGAAGGTCTTCGAGGACAACGGCGTCACGGTGGCCGCCAGGGAGGAACTGCTCAACAACCCCACCTACCAGGAGCTCGACCTGAAGTCCGAGAAGGGGACCAAGGGGTACAAGGGCGGGATCGGCAAGCAGGGGAAGGAGACCAAGGGGGTGAAGGTCTCGGCCACCGGGATGGGGGTCTTCACCACCTTCGGCATGTTCGGCGTGCTCAAGCGGCTTCCCGAGATCATCCACCAAACCGGCTCGGATGGCAGCATCCGCATCGCCTACTACGTCGACAAGGGGAAGAACGGGGCCCCGGTGCTGACCAAGTTCACCGTAACCTACGACGGCGATCTGCTGGAGCAGAAGGCCGGCTTCAAGGGCCGGGAGAAGATCACCTACTACACCAAGACCCAAAACGCCAATTTATTCTCCCTGAAGAAGGGACTGGCCAGTCAGGTGGAGGTGCGGGGGGAGGAGCGGGGATCGATCAACATGGAGGCGTACGACGCGGCCCTGATGGAGATGATCCAGACCGTGGCCGGGATCTTCAACGCCAGCCTGCAGTCCGGGAAGAAGTAGATCGCCGATTCTTTCCGCATTGAAGCAGGATCACCGGGTGGCCGAAGTAGTGATCGGCCACCCGGTTCCATGTACGCAGGTGGCTGGAGAGAGAGGAGCCCTCAGTCGGTGGTGAAGTAGGCTCGCAGATGGCTGCCGCGGGAGCCGGTGCGCAGCCGGCTCATGGCCCGGCGCTTCACCTGGCGGATCCGTTCGCGGCTGCGGCTGAAATGCGCGCCGATCTGCTCCAGGGTCATCGGCTCGGCGCCGCCCAGCCCAAAGTACATGCTGACGACCTGCATCTCCACCGACGGCAGGGCCGCGACCGCCTGGTGGATCTCCCGCTGCAGCTCCCTGGCCAGCAGCTCCCGCTCGCCGTCAAGACTGGATGGGTCGGCGAGGAACTCCTCGGGGCGGTAGGTGCCGTCGGCCATCGCGATCGAGGAAAGTGACAGGTCGGGACGCTCCAGGCGCTTCAGGTCCTCCACCTCCTCTGGCTTCAGCTCCAGCGCTTCGGCCAGCTCCTCGGTTTGCGGAAGGCGGCCGAGTCGCTGCTCGAGTCGGATGGCGGTTCTACCGAGGCGCACCCGGGCCCGGCTCATGGTGGTGGGAGGGCGCACCGCGCCGGTGTGCTCTGCCAGGGCCTTGAGGATGGCGTGACGGATCCACCAGACGGCATAGGAGATGAAGCGGACCCCGCGGCCGGGATCGTACCGCCGCGCCGCGTGGATCAATCCCAGGTTTCCCTCGCCGATCAGGTCGGCGAAGGGGAGCCCCATCCCGCGGTACCGCTTGGCCATGCGGATGACGAACCGGAGGTTCCGGCGCACCAGCTCGTTGACCGTATCCCCGGCATCCGCCCCGGAAGGCGGCGTCGGATCGTCCGTCTGCGTGATCTTCATCGCGGCGATCTCATCGAAGTACCGCGCCACCAAGGGGTCGTTGAACTGCATGGTTCTGCCTCCGTGATATCCGTGTGCAGGGTTCGACAAGGATCGGTCATCATCGAGCCGGCCGGTCGCGATTCCGGCTCCGACCCCGGGAAAAGATCGCGGGGTGATGTGGCGAGGCAGGGGCGGGGCGGTGACAGCGGCGGCAAGATTCGATGACGAAGCCGGGGCGACAACGGCGGAAGGTCAGGGCTTCAGCCTGCTTCGCGGCGGAACCGGTACCCCACGCCCCGAACGGTCTCGACCAGGTAGTGGGCCTCACCCAGCTTGGCTCGGAGCCGGCGGACGTGGGTGTCCACGGTCCGGTCGTACCCCTGGCTCTCGTGTCCCCAGGCGGTCGACAGCAGCTCCTCGCGGCTGCGCACCCGTCCCGGCCTCCGGGCCAGGGCCAGAAGAAGGCGGAACTCGGTGACGGTGAGGGGGAGGGCCTGGCCATTGAGCAGGGCTCGGGGTCCAGCCGGCTCGAGGACCAGCGGTCCGTGGCGGATGGTCTCCCCGTCTTCCGGGGGTGGTACCGTTCCCTGCGACCGGCGAAGAACGGCCCGGATCCGGAGGACCAGCTCGCGGATGGAGAACGGCTTGACCATGAAGTCGTCCGCGCCCAGCTCCAGGGCCACGACCCGGTCCAGCTCGTCGGTGCGGGCCGTGAGCACGATGATCGGCAGCAGGCGGGTGGCCTCCTCGCGGCGGACCACGCGGCAGACCTCCAGGCCGTCGACCTCGGGAAGCATCAGGTCGAGCAGGAGCAGGTCCGGCGGCGTCGCGGCCAGCTTCTCCAGGGCGATCCGGCCGTCGGTGGCGGTATCGACCTCGAAGCCGGCACCGCGCAGGTTGTACCCCAGCAGATCGAGGATGTCGCGCTCGTCCTCGACGACCAGGATCCGTTGAGCCACGGCCTCCTCCTCAGGCGGGTTGACCGGCGTCCTGGTCACCGTCGGGCCGGAACCGCAGCCGGTCCTGCTGGTGCCGGACGATCCGCCCGCGGACCAGGTAGACGACGTCCTCGGCGATGTTGGCCGCGTGGTCGCCGATCCGCTCCAGGTGGCGCGAGACCAGGATCAGCCGGATGGCCCGGTCGACGGTTGCCGGATCGGCCATCATGTAGGTCAGCAGCTCGCGGAAGACCTGGTCGCAGAGCTGGTCCAGCTCGTCGTCCCGCCGTCGCACCGCGTCGGCCAGCTCCACGTTCCGGGTGGCGAAGGCCCGCACGGCCTGGCGCGCCATCCAGCCGGCGATCTCGGCCATGCGGGGGACGTCCACCAGCGGCTTGACCGGCGGCAGCTCGGCGAGCACCAGGGCGGCCTCGGCGATGTTGACCGCCTGGTCGTTGATCCGTTCTAGGTCGCTGTTGGCCTTCAGCATCGAGGCCACGTGCCGCATGTCGACGGCCACCGGCGCCTGAAGGGCGAACAGGGCCAGGCAGGCCTCCTCCACCTCGACCTCCATCCCGTCGACCCGCTTCCCCTCGGCGATGACCCAGCGGGCCAGGGCCGGGTCGCGGTTGAGCAGGGAACGCACCGCCATGTCGATGGAGACCTCCGCCGCCTCGGCCAGGCCGAGCAGGGCCTGCTCGACCCGTTGAAGC
>JBAZUN010000453.1:0-5094 GCA_041661365.1 Candidatus Latescibacterota bacterium | reverse complement strand
GAGGCGGCGACGCCCGGCGATAAAGCGAAAACCAGATGAGGGTTCGCGGCGAATGCCGCGGAACCGCATGACGCTGCGGCACGGGAGGACCGCGCGGTCGTCCCTGCCAAACGAAGCGCGGCCGGAATGTCGCTTACCTCGGGAGCGGTTGGCGGCCCGCGTCGATGGCTTTGTTTTCGTAGAGCAACACCCGCGGATTGCCCCAGCCGATCGAGATGATGTCCAGGTCGCCGTCGCCGTCGATGTCGACGACTTGCGTGCCGTCGTGGTGTTCGTCGCCGGTGTGGACGATGTGACGCTTCCACGACTGGCCCCGACCGAGGTTCTCGAAGACGATGGCCGAGGCCCGGTCGGGTTCCTTGAGGTTGTGCTCGCCGATTATGACATCGAGGTCGCCGTCGCGGTCCATGTCCGCGAGGTCGAGGCTCATGGGGCCGACCACGTCGTCCGAGATGAGGTGCTCGGTCCACGGCTCACTGGCGTCGTCGCCACGCGAGTACCACGCGAGCGGCGCGGTCTGGCTGATGCCCAGGTAGCCAATGACGACGTCAGGACGGCCATCGCCATCGAGGTCGCCCACGCGGTTGCGGTCCACCTGAGAAGGATTATCGGTGAGCGTCAGGTCCTGCCAGTCACGCCCGTGATTGCGCAGCCAGCGGCTGCCAAGGACCAGATCCAACCGGCCGTCGCCGTCGAGGTCGGCGGTTGTAAGTTGCTCCTGCTGATCTGGATACGGCAGGCGCTGCCAGGTCCACTGGCCACGCGACGGGTTGGTGGGCAGGCCGAGGAGTTGCACCCCGTTCCCTGTGCCGTTGTGCCATGAAAGAGCGACCTGGAGTCCTTGCTGCTGGAACCGCCCAAAGGCAACGCCTTGCAGGAAATCCTCGCGGCCATCGGGTCGGGCGATGTTCGTCAACACGGTGAAGCGTCCGCTGTCATTGCGCGCCCAGACGAGCTGCGATGACGCGCCCTCACCCTTCCAGGCGGTGCCGAAGAGGTCGCTGTCGCCGTCGCCATCAAGGTCACAGGCGCCGGCGAAGTTGTTGAACGGCGCGCCCACGGCCAGGCGTTCCCACTTGCCGAGGGCCGAACCGGGGTTGGGGTACCAACTGCCGCCAGCGACCACATCGGGCTTGCCGTCGCCGTCCAGGTCCACCGCGCCCACGAAGGCGGCCGGCCAGGGATTGGCCTCGTCAATGACGTGACGGCGCCAGCGGTCAAGCGGCAGGGGGGGCGCGCGTTTGCCGGTGGGGAGGCGGTTGAGCCAGAGCTTCACGTGCTCGTCGCGCCCTTCGGCGCTCCAGTTCGCCCCGACCAGATCGAGTCGTTCGTCGCCGTCGGCGTCGAGCACCCGCATGGAGTGCGAGCCGGTTTCGGAGAGCGTCAGCGGCTCCCACGCGTCACACCACTGGGCGCCGTCCTGGTGGCCGCGATTGAGCAAGACGCACACGTTGTCCGGGTCTGCGCCTTGCGGCATCTGGGCATAGGCGATGTCCGTGCGGCCATCGCCATCGAATTCTGCGGCACCGACGAAGTGGCAGACGGTTTCCACGTCCGGCACTGCGACATGCGCGGACCAATCGCCGGTGCGCGGATCCGCAGGCGCCTCGAACCACGTGATGCGGTAGCGGTGGCCTTTGAGTTCAGAGGGCGCGAGCACGAGGTCGCGGCGGCCGTCGCCGTTGAAGTCGCCGGTGGCGATGAAGGTGTTCGCATGGGCCCAATCGGCCGCCTTCGCGTAGGCGTGCTCTTTCCATCTGCGTTGGCCGAGATTCTCAAACCATACGCCGCTGATGACAAGGTCGGAGTCACCGTCGCCATCGAAGTCGATGGCGAGCAAGCCTTCGCCGGGCGGGCAGTCGAGCGTGGCGGATTCCCACGAAAGGTTTGCCCCCTCGCGCTTCTGCCAGAAGCAGTGCAGGCGTTGGCCCGCGTCGTCCCCGGCTGGCCATTCCTTCTGATTGCGCGCGACGATGTCGAGACGGTGGTCGCCGTCGAAGTCCGCCACCTCGACATCATGCACGGTCTTGTCGGACAGCACTTGGGGCGTCCAGCCGAGGCCAGTGTTGCGGTACCAAGTGAGGGTGTTCGGCTCCCACGTGATGGCAACGATGTCATTGCGGCGGTCGCCGTCCAGATCGGCCACTTCACCGTCAGTGCTGAACTTGCGGCTCGCGTCCACGACCTGCCGTTCCCACACCGGGAAGCGATTCAGGTAAGCCACCAGCCCACCGCGATACGCGCCGCCGACCAGAATGTCCGGGCGCCCGTCGCCGTTCACATCACCGACGGTCTTCAGCCACGGGCTGACGATGGTCGTGTCGAGCGTCTGCAGCTCGAAGGTGCCTGGCGCCTCCACCACACCGATCAGCTCGTCCTGGGCGCCGGAGTGTGCGCAATGCGCGGCTGCACCCGATGCATAGAACGTGGCCCCGAGGGTCGCGGCGACCCACGCGAACCAACAGCTAATGGTCACGAGTCTTGCACTCCCCCGACGACCACCGGAGCCTACAGAAAGAAGACTGCAGCGCATGGAGAATCACCTCAGGTTGGGGGTTCCTGGGGGACAGACCGTGCAGGTTCGATCAACGGCCCTGGATGACCACCGCCGCATCGCCCCCGAAAGGCGCAGTCAACTTGGTGCGGCCGCCGCCAACGACCGGCTCGGTGGTGATGATCTGGCCGGTGCTGGCGTCGATCCACTCGACCGATAGCTCACCGCGGGCGTCGGTGAGGTCGACGGTGGCGCTGCCGCCCTCGGGCAGGTAGACCACGTACTGCTTGCCCGCATCCGCCAGGCAGTAACCGGTCGACGACAGCCTGCTGGCTGGTACGCACCGAGCCAGGTCGATCCGCCTGAACAGCGCCAGGCAATGGCCCATGCTGTCACGGATCGGGTCATACTGGGGGTCAAACGGGCGGCCAAGAACGATGCCGGCGTAGGGGTCCATGAAGATCGGGTTGAGCCCCTGGCAGAAGCTCTTCCACACCCACATCTGGCTGCCGCCGAGTCCCCAGAGATGGTCGGTATCGGTGACGATGACCTTACGTCCATCACCAGCCGGCGGCGCGGTGTTGTAGCCCCCCGTCGGAATTTGGCGAGATCCAGTCGGCGGGGCTGTCGAAGAGGGTCTGGTTGCTGCCCCCCTGATACTGGAAGGTCATGCCGGCAGGATGATGCTTGGGTTTACCGGCCTCGTACTGGTGGATGAACCGGATCAGATGGTACTGCCACGGGGTCGATGCGGGGTGGTTCTCGTTGGAGATCTCGTAGAGCACGTTGTCGAACTGGTTGACCGTATCGATGACCTTCCGGACGTAAGCCTCCTGGAGGGCGAGGACAGCCGCACGGCCCAGCTCATGTACCTTAAGGCCCTGGCCGTCGATCCCGTTGATGTTGTTCGCTGGGTTGAACGGGTGACCAGCCCAGCCGTCTGAGACAAACTGCAGGCCCCAGCCTTCGAACAGCATGATCGAGACGTAGATACCTCGATCCCTCGCGGCTCTCACTCGGTCGCCCAGCCGCCGAAAGTAAACCTCGTCGAACTTGGCCAGATCGAATCTCAGCTTACCGTCCAGCGCTTGGCCCGGGCCCGTGCGCCGCCATGGGTGAGGCTCCACGAAACAGCGCCGCGGGTCGGGTTCGTTGTTGGCGGCGGTATCCCAGTGAGTCAGATCCCAGTGCCAGAGCCGCACGAAGTTGTGATGGTGCGCGGCGAGAAAGGCGAGGTAGGCCTCCCAGCCGAACGGCGCTGGGGGATCATCAGGCCCCATGTCCTGCAGGCTGTCCCAGGTGTGCGAGCCGATCAGCAAGACCGGCGTGCCGTAGTCATCGGCGAAGTACCGAGGGTTCTGCGCACAGACACGAAGGGGACCCCGCGCCGGCTGAGCCGCGGTGGACGGTGAGGTAGGCATGATGGTACTCCCGATGAAGAGGAGGTGAACGAGCAGTCGAAGTCGGCGAAGACTGCCCTGCCAGCACCGGGCTACGGTCGGGGCGAGGCGGTCGCTCACCGCTGGTTCAGCCAGAGCTCCAAGGCGCCGTGGGTCGAGGAGCCGTTGTTCCAGTTGGCCCCGAACAGGTCGAGGCGACCGTCGGCACCTACATCGACGAGCACGATGTTGTGCGACCCCGTGGTGGACAACACCTGCCGATCCCAGCTTCGACCGCCGCCGTTGTTGTAGTAGACGCTCACATCCTGCGGCCGGCTGGCCTGGTGCATCTTGGCCACGACCAGGTCCGCGTGGCCGTCCCTGTCCAGGTCGCCTACCGCCAACCCGTGCGCGTGATCTAGCTCGTCCGCCACCACGTGCTCGGTCCAGTCCGGGTCGGTCGGGTCAGGCGGTGCCGAGAACCAGGAGAGCCGGCCACTTCCCTCCGCGGGAGCGAGTACGATCTCGCGGCGACCGTCGCCGTCCAGGTCGGCGGCTTCCACGGTTACATCCCCCCGGGTCCAGCACGCCTCGAAGTGGGCGTCGGCCAGGTAGCGGTGCTCGCTCCACTCCCCTGCGAGCACTTGGCCCGAGTTGCGGTACCAGCGCCCCCCGATGACGATGTCCAGCAGCCCGTCGCCATCCAGGTCGGCCAGGTGCAGGCCCTCCCCGTGCGGGCACGGGAAGGTCCGCCTCACCCACGATCCCCCGGCGTCGCGCTTCCACACGTGTATCTGGTTGCCCAGCAATCTGCCGAATCCCGACTGGTGGCGCGTGACGATCTCCACCTGCCCGTCGTTGTCCAGGTCGGCGATCTCCACGTTGTGCATGGCGGCTCCGGCCGCCCCCAGGTTGGTCACCTCCCAGGGGCCCGCGCTTGGATCGCGGCCCGATGCCAGCGGATTGCGGAACCACAGCAGCCCTTCCTGCCCGGGGATGACCACGTCGAGGTACCCGTCGCCGTCGACGTCTGCCACCGCCATGTCGGTGGTGAAGGAGCCGTCGGCAATACGGTGCTTCGTCCACTCGGGGTACCGGTACCAGAACAGGCCACCCCCAGAGGCACTGGCCGCGAGCAGGTCAGGATAGCCGTCGCCATCCATGTCGCCGGCAGCCTTGCAATGGGGATCAAGCGGGTTGTCGGCATCGACGACCACGTGG
>JBAZUN010000452.1:0-5106 GCA_041661365.1 Candidatus Latescibacterota bacterium | reverse complement strand
GAACGGGGATCTCACGGGGATCGCCGGGGCCTTCACCTTCAGGTTCGGCTCGTTCTGAAAGGATCCCTACCCCATGCGCTTCGTCCTCGACATCGACTACCCGCCCGAACGGATGGCGGCCAACCGCCGGCGCATGGAGGCCCGTGCCGCCTGGGGGTACGCGGATCGCGTGCCGGTCGGCTTCTGCCTGGTGCCCCGGTACTTCACCCCGGTCTTCGGGATCCCCTACAAGGCGGTCTTCGCCAGCGCCGAGGAGCAGTTCCACTGGCAGCTCCAGTTCCTCAAGTTCAGGCTGGAAAACATCCCCGAGGACATGGTCTGCACCGGTCCGACCTTGAGCATCGCGCCCTACTTCGACAATGTCCTGGACTCGGGCGCCTTCGGCGCCGAGGTGGTCTGGCCTGAGGACGAGACCCTGCACTGCCTGCCGTCGATCCGCGCGGTGGAGCAGATGGCCCTTCACCCGGTCCCCGCTCCGGGCACCGGCCTGTGGGGCCAGGCCCGTGACTGGTGGCTGCAGATGCGGGACTTGGCGAGCCAGACCCGACTGACCTTCAACGGCGTCGAAGGGCGGGTCGAGGTGGGCCGGCTGGGGATCAGCGGCCTCAGCCCGCACATGATCGCCGTTGACCTGGTCGGTCACGACTTCTATTGGTGGCAGGTGGAGTATCCGGCGGCCTGCCACGCCTTCCTCGACCGCATCACCGACGGGCTGATCAAGGCGCAGCGGTACTTCATGGCCATCGACGACCGGCCGCGGGGCGGGATGGGCCTGGCCGAGGACACGGCCCAAGTGATGTCCGCGGCCATGTTCCGCACCTTCTGCGTGCCCTACGCCGGCCGGTTGTTCGAGGCCTTCGGGCAGCAGGCGCGGGGGGTACACATGTGCGGCCAGAGCACACACCTCCACCAGACCCTGGTCGAGGACCTGAGGATCACCAGCTTCGACCTGTTCGGGTACGTGGTCGATCCTCAAGACGCGGCCCGGAACCTGGGCGGCCGGGCCTACCTGTGGGGGAACATCAACCCGATGCTGATGCGCGAGGGCACGCCCGCGCAGGTTCGTGAGGCGGCCCTTGCCGCGCTGGCGGCCCTGGCGCCGTGCGGCGGCTTCATGCTGGGGGACGGAGCCAACGTCTGCCCGGGAACCCCGCCCGAGAACCTGGCGGTCCTCACCCGGGCCAGCGAGGAGTACGGCCTGCCCGAGGTGCGTCCTCGCGGTCGTCCCGCGGTTACCGGGTAACGGCCAAGGAACTCACCGCTCGTGCCCTTGGGGCTGGCGCAGGCCGAGGGGGTACCCTGGAGGGATGGGCGCCCCCTTGGCGGCCCTGTCAACGGATCCGGGGCCGTCTGCCGGACGGAAAGCGGCCGCCTTGACACCCGGGCCATATCGCCACTTCGTTGGTCCGGCCGGCCGTTGACCGGCGGATCTTGCTAATGGATCGCCCGCAGGAGCATACCCTCCCGGAGGATCCTCATGAAGCTGCTCGAACAGTGGGACATCGTCCAAGGCGAGCCGGGCACGGACCGCGCCATGTGCACCTTCCCCTCGGTCATCCGCCTGGCCAATGAGGAGCTGCTCCTCGCCTACCGCATCGGCTCGACCAAGGACAGCGACGACGAGACCGTCGAGCTTCGCCGCTCTGCCGACGGTGGCCGCACCTGGAGCCCACCGATCCGGCCCTTCGCCACGGTCCTGGACGGTGTCCGCGGCTCGCTCAAGCTCCTCTACTTCACTGAGCTTACTCCCGGTCACCTCCTCGGTTGCGCCATGTGGGTCGACCGGGAGGCGTTCCCAGGAAAGCCGCTCTTCGACGCGGAGACCGAGGGGTGCCTGCCGATGGCGATCCTGATCGCCGAGTCGCAGGACCACGGACATTCTTGGAGCGCCTGGCGCCGGGTGAAGCTGCCCGCCGAGGTCGGCCCGCCCAGCCTGACCGCGCCGCTGCTGTCTTTGGGCGACGGGGTGCTGGCCATGAGCATCGAGTCGAACAAGACCTACGAGGACGGCTCGAGGTGGATGCAGCGCGTGGTCCACTTCCGCTCGCGGGACAGGGGCCGGACCTGGCCCGAGAAGGTCGTGACCGGCGAGGACCTTACGGGCCGGGTCTTCAACTGGGACCAGCGGGCCGCGGTCGGCGCGGACGGCCGGGTCGCCACCTTCACCTGGACCTACGACAGCCAGACCAAGTCCTATCGCAACATCCACCGGCGGGTGAGCACGGACCAGGGCCGCACCTGGTCAGTGCCCGAGGATCTGGGGATCACCGACCAGGCCGGCCGGCCGGCGATCCTCCCCGACGGCGGGGTCGTGCTCCCCTGGGTCGACCGGTTCGTCGACCGCGCCATCAAGGTGCGCCGCGCCCCGGCCCTGGACGCGCCGTTCGCGGCCGACTCGGAGGTCACCCTGTACCGACTCCCGGCCGTGCCCTCGGCAGGAACTCAGACTACCGGCGATCTGCTGGCCGAGATGGGGGTGTGGACCTATGGTTTGCCTTTTGCCGAAGCCCTGCCCGACGGCGAGGTGCTGGTGTTCTACTACGCCGGCGACGACCGGCAGCTCGATCTCCGCGCGGCCCGGGTGCGGGTCTAGGCGCCTGTCGGAGAACCCCGGCTTGCCCGGTTGCCGGTAACGCCCTACATTGGCCCGCACCATCCCAGCGAGGTGAGCCCATGAAGACGGCCAAGTTCTACCCCTTCGACCACACCCCCGTCCCGGACAGTTGCTGGTCCCTGTCGACCGGTCCCGACGGCCGGATCTACGCCTCGTCGTGCTGCGAGGGCACGCCGGGCGGCGGGGTCTTCATCGTCCGGTACAACGACGAGAAGGACCGGCTCGACACCATCGTCAACGTGGCCGAGGCCGTTGGCGAGCCGCTGCAGTCGGGCCGCGCCACCCAGTGCAAGATCCACTACAGCTTCGCCGCCTCCCCGGCCACCGGGATCATGTTCGCGGCGACCCATCTGAGCGCCCCCGGGTACGGGCAACTGGCCTATTCGCCCTGGGCCGACTGGAAGGACGAGGACCAGTCCTTTCCCCACTCGACCCTGCTGGCCTGGGACACCCGCAAGGACGACGTGGCCTGGTCCAGCGTCTTCATCCCGCGCGAGGGGTGCCGCTGCCTGGCCCTGGACGAGGAGCGAGGCCTGCTCTATGCCATCTCCTATATGCGGGACCATTTCTGGATCTTCGACATCGACAAACGGCAGATCCGCTCCTTGGGCCGGCTGGGCTCAATCAACTCCCAGGGGATCTTCACCGACCGCCAGGGACGGGTCTTCACCAGCAACGGCGACGGTCAGCTCGTGCGGTACTCGCCGCACACCGGCAAGCTGGAGGAGATCCCGGTCTACGTCCCGTACGCCGCCGGCCTGACCAACTGGCACGCGGTGATCTACGACGTGGTTGGTTCGCCCGAGGGGGACTGCGTGTACGGGGTGCCGTGGGACGCCAATCCGCACCTCTTCCGGTACTGGCCCGAGGATGGCCCGTACGGACGGATGGAGGACCTGGGACCGGTGCACCAGGAGCGCGATCAGACGATCCCGATCGCCTTCTACCTCGACCACTGCGGCGGGCTGGTCTTCGGCGCCGACGGGATGCTCTACTACGCCACCTGCCGTTGGCCCAAGGGTGAAGAAGGCACCTTCACCCTGGAGACCAAGACCCAGGGGATCGTGGTCCAGTACGATCCTAAGACCGGCGAGAAGAAGGACTTTGCCAAGCTGGTGGGCCATCCGGGCGGGCAGGGGCACTACGTCTCCCGCGGCGGCCGCGACCGGCACGGGAACCTCTTCTTCGGGCAGGTGACCCGGCCGATCCCGACCGGCATCTCCCGGCTCAAGATGGACGCCAAGGGCAAGGATCTGCACCAGCCGGTCCGCACCTGGGGCTGAGTCGGCGGGCTGGACTCGGCTAGACCAAACGATTGCAGCACCCGACTGAAAGGCAGAGCGATGGCCGAAGAGATGAGTTGGCATAGCCTGAGGGAGTTCACCCGCGAGGGGCTGATGGTCGCCCTCCCCCTGTGCTTCCCGGGGCAGTCGGTGCCGCCGCCGGCGGGCGAGACGGCCACCAAGGTGATGGCGCTCAACGGGGGCACCGACTCCTTGTATATGGGGACCGAGGGGGAGAAGGCCCACCTGCTGGCGGCCATGATCCACCAGGACACCGGCGTGGTCCACGACCTGGGAGTGGTGCCCGACGCCATCTCGGTGGACGGGCTGAGCGTGCTGGGCGACCAGATCCGGTTCCTGGCCTCCGGGCCGCAGGGGTGCGCCCTGTGGTCCAGCCCGCCCTGTCTGGGCTCCTTCTTCATCCAGGAATGGGGGTTCGCCCGCCGCCCCTTCACCCGGGTCGGCACGGTGCTGAAGGACCAGGGGGCGGCCCATGCGGTGCCCGCCTTGGAAGGGGATTCCTTCCTCGGGGTGACCGCCCAGAGCGGCGAGGTCTTCCGGGCCGACCTGAAGACCGGCAAGGCCACGCTCCTGGGGCAGTTGGATACCCGCGGCAAGTATTCCCGCCGCGTGATCCTCGACCAGGCGGGCCGTTTATGGGGCACCTGCGGCAATGCCCAGCTCTGGGTCCTCGACCCGGCCAAGGGCGTCGTTGAGAAGCTGTCGCTGCGGATCCCCTGCGCCGCGGGGCGCGAGCAACACACCCAGGTGTCGGCCTGGGTCCTCGATCCGGTGACCGGGATCCTGTACGGCGGCACCCGGCCCGACGGGTTCCTGTTCAAGCTCGATCCACTCAGCGGCCAACTGGTGTCCCTGGGCAAGCCCTGCCGGCAGGACCTGGTGACCTGTCTGGCCGTGGGGAACGACGGCCGGGTCTTCGGCATGGCCGGCACCGGCGACGACATCGGCCACTCCTTCTGCTACGACCCGGCCACCGGCTCGCTGACCGACCTGGGGATCCCGGTGTCGACCCTGACCCAGCGGCAGTACGGCTACTACTACGGCTGCGCCGTCACCGGCGTGGACGGCGAGATCTACTTCGGCCAGCACGAGCGGGCGAACTACCTCTGGGTCTACTTCCCGGCCGTGCCCAGGCGTCCGTCCCCGGTCGGCTGAGCGGCACTATTCGAGGGGGGGACCGGAGCCGCA
>JBAZUN010000451.1:0-5138 GCA_041661365.1 Candidatus Latescibacterota bacterium | reverse complement strand
GATCGAGTGCACGGGGTGGGTGGGGAGCACGCTGGCGATATGCATGGCCATGGCCTTGCCCAGGGTGCCGCCCTCGAATTGCAGCAAGGCCTGCAGGTTGGCCTTGGCCAGGATCATCCCCTGCGCCAGGATCTCGCCGACGTCGCCGCTAACCATGTAGACGTCGGCCAGACCGAGGAGGATCTCCTGGACCCCGCCCAGGGGCATCCCGTGCATGATGAGGGGAATACCCACCTGCCGCCGCAGGGTGCGCCAGCCGTCCAGGTCGCCCTTGACCAGGGGGTCCTCGATCCAGCCGACGATCGGGTGCTCGCGCTCCAGCTCCTTGATGATCGGCAGGACCGTGCCCAGGGAGCGGTTGCCGTTGAAGTCGTAGTGGAGGCGGAAGCCGGGAGGCGCCACCTCCTCGGCCAGCCGGGTCTGCGCCAAGACGTCGTGGTGGTCGCAGGTGTGGATCTTGAAGACCGAGTACCCCTGGGCCGCGGCCCGGCGGATCTCCTCGCGGAAAACCTCGGGCGAGGCCGGCCGGGTCCAGGCCGCCACCTTGACGTGGGAGCGGACCCGCTGTCCCAGCAACCGGTGCACCGGCAGCTCGAGGTACTTGCCCATGACGTCGTACAGGGCGCAGGTCAGACCCGAGCCCAGGTTGAGGTTGGCGTTGATGAACTCGAAGGGGCTGCGGCCGATCAGGTGCTTGGCGCTGTCGGCCGCCGGTTGGCCCCAGGGCCGCACCCGCTGGTCGCCGTACCCGATCAGGCCGGCGTCGGTGTGGACCTTGTACACGGTGCGGGCGTCGATACCGTAGAGATCGACCTTGCGGCTCTCGTACCGGCGGGCCAGGCGCGGGTAGATCGGGATGACCTCGACCTCGGTGATCTTCAGCTTCACGGTAGACTCCTTGGCTGGGCCGGCCGGCGCCCTGCGGCACCGGCCGGCAGAATGCGACTGAGCCTCAGCGCGGCGCCGTACGGGTAGCTCGCCAGGTCGTCGGCCACTCGTGGCCGACCTGGGCCGTACCGCTCATCTCGTTTCCGGCCACCGTGCCGGTCAGCTCGTACCGGCCGCGCAGGACCACCTGGTTCCCGGCGACCCGGCCGGTCAAGGGACCCTGGCCGTACTGGGAACGGTAGGTGCCGGTGACCTCGGCGCCCTGCTGCTCGGCGTGGAGGGAGTGGACCGCCTGGCCGTAGACGAACTGGATCACGACCCGCCAGTCGCCGCTGAGGTCGACCGAGGGCGGCGCGATCGGCGTTACGGGCCGAGGCTCGGGCTTGCGGGAGAGCACCTCGCGCAGCCGGCGGGCCACGATCGCCGCTTCCCCGTCCTCCAGCATGTACGGATTGATCGTCAGGCCGTCGCCCCGCAGGCCGGTCAGCACCCGCGGCTCGCCGTCCAGCAACTCGGCGAAGACCTCGGCCGGGGGCCGCAGGGTCTTCGGGTCCCAGGTGACCGCCAGGGTCGGGGTGACGTTGGCCACCCCCGGCAGGACCACCTCGGTGCGCAGCGACGGCAGGTCGGCCACCGCCTGTCGCACGGTCTCCAGGTACCCCTCCCACATCCGCCATTCGGCCTCGTGGTCGCGGCCCAGGAGGAAAGCCTCCACCGCGGCCAGCAGGGCCATCGCCTCTTCCTTGCCGACCTTCATGGCGCGGCCTTGGCTGCCGTGGGGCGAGGCGTGCAGGAAGGCGGCCCTCAGCAGGTCCTTCCGCCCCAGCATCAGCCCCGAGGCCTGGGGCCCGCGCAGGCACTTACCGCCCGAGTAGGCCACCACGTCGGCGCCCATGGCCAGGTACCGGTTGGGCTTCTCCAGGCGCTGGGCCGCCGCGTCGACGAAGGAGGGGATCCCGTGCTCGCGCGCCACGGCGATCATCCGTTGCGGGGTGATCCGGCTGCGCGCCTCGCCGTCACCGTCGATGAAGACCAGGGCAGTCCGCTCGCCGATGGCGGCGCGCAGGTCGGTCTCGGTCTCCACCGTGACCACCCGCCCGCCGGCGATGGTCATGCACTGCTCGTACCCGCTGCGCAGGCAGGCCTCCTGGATGATCTCGTTCCGCATCCCCGTCGTGTCGGGGAGCCGCACGATCTTCTCCGGGTCGCCCCCGGCGATCGCCGCGGCGACGATCTGGTTGATGGCCGCGGCGCAGCTCGTGGTGATGTACCCCCACTCGGCGCCGGTGACCTCGGCCAGGCGGGCGCCGATCCCCTCCATCAGCTCGGTGATGCGGACGTACCCGTTGGTGGCCTCGACCATGGCCTCGGCGGCCACGTCGACCATGCGCGAGCCGCTCCAAACGGTGTAGGTGCCGTGGGCGTTAATAACCGGCCGGACGCCGATGCTGGCATAGGTAAGCGGCCGGATCCGGCCGGGGGTGCTGGTGCTCGGTGACATCGTCTCTCCTCGTATGGATTCGGGTTCAGTGACAGACCCAGTAGTCGGCCGGGGCCTCCTGCCAGAGCGGCATGGTCAGCCCCGCCGCGTCGTAGACCAGGGCTCCGGCCTGGTAGGTCAGCATGGTCTCCAGCCGCCGGTCGCCCAGGATCTTGGCCCGGCCGCAGTCGAAGAAGCCGAACTCGCCGCGGGCCAGGCGGAACACGGCGATGTCGGCCGGTGCGCCGACGCCGAGGTGTCCCAGCTCGCCGTGGCCGATCATCTTGGCCGGGACCGTGGTCGACCGTTCGATCACCTCGTCCAAAGGCATGCCGAGGTTGAGGTACTTGTTGCCGACCTCGAGGACGCTGGTGACCAGGCCGTTGGCCGCGTTGCCGGTGTGCAGATCGGTGCTGATCGAGTCCGGCGGGAACCCCTGCTCGAGGGCCCGGGCCGCGTTGCGGAACCAGAAGGAGCCGCCGCCGTGCCCCACGTCGAACTTGACGCCGCGCTTGCGGGCCTCGAAGAGCGCCGGGTTGATCCGGCCGTCGTCAAGAATGATCGGGTGCTGCTGGGCGAAGACGTGGGTATGGATGTCGCCGGGCCGCAGTTGCTTGAGGATCAGCTCCTCGTAGGAGCGCTCCGGCGGCCGGGGCCAGAAGTCGACCATCACCGGCAGTTGGCACAGCTCACCGGCCTGCACCGCCCGACCGACGTTGTCCCAGGGGGCGTGCCGATCGTCCCACGGCAGGCGGGTCCAGTAGTGGGCGCTCTTCACCCCCACCACCTCTTTGAAGGCCCGGCAGACCCCGGCGCACAGCTCGGGGAGGAGGTGCTCGCGCTCCTGCTCGCCCGGCCCCATCCCGTGGTCGGCGATGTTGACGAGGGCGAAGATGCGGGTGCGTGACTTGTCGATCACCCGCTCCTTGAAGCGGCCGAAGTCCAGGGGCCCGGCCGTGCCGGCGTCGACCATGGTGGTCACCCCGGCGCGCCAGCTCTGGCCGTCGGCGACGATGCAGCCGTAGAACTGCTCCGAGTAGACGTGGCAGTGGACGTGGATGTCGATCAGCCCGGGCACGACGTACAGGTCGGTGACGTCGACCACCCGGGCCGCGGCGGTCGCGGGGATGGCGGCGTCGACCGCGGCGACCTGGCCGCCGGACACGGCCACGTCCATCAGGGCCGAGCGGCCGTTGGCCGGATCGATGAGGTGTCCGCCCTTGAGCAGCAGCTCGAAGCGGGGCGACGAGGCCGGGGTCGGTTCTCCGGTGGCAGGCATGAGGCAGGGCTCCTTGCGGGTGTGTGGTCCGGGACCATCCCGGGCCGGGGCAAAGCAAAGGTCCGGGACCGACCGCGCATCCGGTTGGGCCCGGGCCCGCGGCTCAAGGATCGCCGGACGGTCCGGCCTCGCCCGAGGCGTCGGGCGGACCATCGCCGGGACGACGCGGCAGCAGGTGCTGGGCGAACTCGATGCTGTAGAAATCGAGGATGGTGAGGAAGAGCGCGGCGATGATCGGGCCGAGCAGGAACCCCATCACCCCGAAGACGTTGATCCCGCCGAGGGTGGAGAAGAAGATCACCAAGTCGTGCAGCCCGGCGTCCCGGCCGACCAGCCGGGGCCGGAGGACGTTGTCGAGCTGCGAGATGACCACCGTGCACAGGAGCAGGATGACCACCCCGGAGAGGGGGTGCCCGGTGGCCAGTTGGTAGATCCCGGCCGGGTAGAGCACCAGCCAGGTGCCCACCAGGGGGATCAGGGAGAGGAGCACCATCACCCCGCCCCACAGCAGGGGCGACCTGAAGTCGAAGAGCCACAAGGTCAGTCCGCCCAGGGTGCCCTGCAGCAGGCCGATGAGCAGACTCCCCTTGATCGTGGCGCGGGCCACCGAGGTGAAGCGCGCGAGGAGCTCGGCCTCGTACCGCTCCTCCAACGGGCTCAGGTACTTCAGATACGCCACCAGGCGGGGGCCGTCGATGAAGAAATAGAACATCGTGAAGAAGGTGATGAAGAGGCTGACGACGAGCTGGATCGTGCCCCGAGAGGTCTTGGTGATGACCTCGGCCATGCTCCCGCCCGCGGCGCGGGTGGCCTCCAGCAGCCGGGCCTGCCAGTCGACGCTGTCCAGCTGCAGGGCCCGGGCCAGGGCCAGCTTGTTCAGCTCCTCGCGCAGGTGGGCCGGGTCTTCCCGCATCAACAGCACGATCTGGTCCTCGACCAGGGTGTAGAGATCGGCGGCCTCGTGGGCCACCAGGGCCGCGGCGAAGTAGACCGGCACCAGCAGGGCCGCCAGCAGCACCAGGCAGCAGAGGAGGGCGCTCGGTCCCCGGCGGCCCCGCAGGAGTCGCAGCAGGCGCTGGTACCAGGGGTAGAACAGGGCGCTGAAGATGGCGGCCACCATCACCGGCACCACGAACGGCCGCAGCATCTTGAACAGGGCCACGGTGATCCCCACGAGGAGCAGCGCCAGGAAGGCGTAGGAGAGCACCTTGTGCTGGAGACCGGCGGGCGGGCCGGCCGGGGGGGAGGTGGGAGTGGACATGGAAGGAGGCGTCGGCGCGTCGGGTTGGCCGTTCGGGGTTGGTGACCCGTGATGGCAAGGGACAAACAGCGCCGCTCGTGTGCCGCTGTCAAGGTCTCGGTCCATCGAGGCCGACCTCACCGGCGTGCCCGAGTAGTCCGCCGAAGAGCTACCAAGAAACTGCTGCGTTAGGCAGCCTGCTTCTTGAGCTCGACCTCGCAGCCGAGGTCATGGAGGCGGCGGACGAGTCG
>JBAZUN010000450.1:0-5154 GCA_041661365.1 Candidatus Latescibacterota bacterium | reverse complement strand
GCGTGTCGTAGGCCATGGCCGTCACCGTGCGGGCGTCGACCCAGTCGTGGCAGAGGCGGCCGTTGCTGTCGGTGTACTGGTGCACCCGGCCGTAGAACTGTACCGGGTAGAGGTACTCGGGGCGGGCGATCTCCCAGGGGTTGCCGTAGCGCAGCCAGTTGTCCGGCGCCTCCACCTGGAAGCCGTCGTAGATCCGCTGGGTGAAGATGCCGTACTCGTACCGCAGGCCGTACCCGTACGCGGGGAGCTCCAGGGTGGCCATGGAGTCGAGGAAGCAGGCCGCCAGACGCCCGAGGCCGCCGTTTCCCAGGCCGGCGTCCGACTCCTCGCCGCGCAGCTCCTCCAAGTCGTATCCCAGCCGCTCCAGGGCCTCCTTCATCTGGTCGTAGATCCCGAGGTTGACCAGGCTGTTCCCCAGGGTGCGGCCGATGAGGAACTCCAGGGAGAAGTAGTAGACCCGCTTGGCGTCCCGGCGGTAGTAGGTCTGCTGGGTGCCGATCCACCGTTCGATCAGGCGGTCGCGCACGGCCATCGCCGTCGCGAGGAACCGGTCGTGCTGGGTGGCCGAATACTCGTCCTTGGCCAGGGAGAACTCCAGGTGGTCGACCACCGAGGTCTGGAGGGAGCCGCCGTCCATGCCGCGGAGCGGGTTGTTCGAGGGGGTAGGGACCTGGCCGGGCTGCGGCTTACGGGACATGCGCGTCGCCTCCTCTGCGGCCGGTCGGGCGGGCACGCCGCCGGACCACGGTTCTGGTGGACCGACCTTCGGATACGGTACCGCCGGATACAGGGGCCAAGGTACGACGGCCCCCGGGCAGCGGCAACGGGCGTGGCGGGGATCGGGATCCATGCCTATCTTCCGTCCCCGCTTGAAGGGAGCCCCCCTGCCCCGCGTGGTTACCAGGAATGAAGATCGCGCTGTTCAGCAGTCCTGCCGAGGAGGCCCTGCAGTTCCTGCGCCAACTCGGCCTGCGCCACGTGGTCCACGGACTGCCGGCGACGGCCAGCGGGATCCTGGACTACGACCTGCTGGCCCGCACCCGCGATGGCTTTGCCCAGGCCGGGCTGAGCTGGGACGTCATCGAGAACCTGCCGGCAGAGCACTACGACCAGGTCATGTTCGGGCTACCCGGCCGCGACGAGCAGCTCGAGCGGGTCGCGGCCACCATCCGCAACATGGGCCGGGTAGGGATCGGCGTGCTCCAGTACCAGTGGATGCTGCTGGGCGGGCTGCGCACCGAATACTCGCCGACCGGGCGGGGCGGGGCCCGGTACCCGCGCTTCGACCTGGCCGTGGCCGAGCGGTACCCGGCAGCGGTGCTTGACTGGCTGGGAACCGGGGGGAAGCGCTACCCCCGGCTGCCCGACCGGCTCCTGGCGCCCGAGCAGGTCTGGGAGAACCTGGTCTACTTCCTCGAGCGGCTGGTCCCCGTGGCCGAGGAGGCCGGGGTCCGTCTGGCCGCGCACCCCGACGACGCGCCGGTGCCGGTCTGGATGGGGGTCGCCCGCATCCTGACCAGCCTGCCGGCCCTGCAGCGGTTGATCGACGCCGTCCCCAGCCCGTGCAACGGCCTGGGGTTCTGCCAGGGGACGATCGCCACCATGGCCGGGGTGGACATGGTCGAGGCGATCCGCCGCTTCGGGCACCAGGGGAAGATCTTCTTCGCCCACTTCCGCAACCCGCGCGGCCAGATGCCCTGCTTCGACGAGGTCTTCCCCGACGAGGGAGACACCGACATGGTGGCCGCGGTGCGGGCCTACCGCGAGGTCGGGTTCGACGGGGTCATCCGCATCGATCACTGCCCGGGGGTGATCGGCGACAACGCCCGAGCCGATCGCTCCTTCGCCTACCAGGTGGGGTACCTCAAGGGACTGGTCCAGGCCCTCGACCTGCTCGACGCCGGCGGAGGAGGTTGAGGGAGGGGGCTGAGGGAGGAGGCTAATGTGCACCTGGCGCTGACGGTTCAGACCGGACAGGACGACCAGCTCCTGCTGGCCCAGCAGCTCGGGGTCGACCGCGTCTTCCTCGAGACGCGCGACTGGAGCCCCGCGGCCCTGGCCGGGGCGCGGCACTGGGTCGAGCAGACCGGTCTCCTCCTGGCCGGGGTCGAGAGCCTGCCCCGCTCGCTCTACGCCCGGGCCGTGGTCGGCCTGCCCGGCCGCGAGGCCCAGGTCGAGCAGGTCTGCCAGGTTCTCCGCGGTGCCGGCGAGGCCGGCATCCCCCTGGTGGGGTACCGGTGGACCCCTCCGGGAGCACGGTCCGTGGACCGGGTCCCGGCCGGCCGCGGCGAGTCCCTGGTCGTCCAGCAGGACACCACCTCGTTCCGCAAGGACCTGGTCCGCTTCGGTCCGGACAAGATCTGGGCCAATCTGGAGTATTTCCTCGAGCGGGTGATCCCCGCGGCCCAGGAGGCCGGGGTGAGGCTGGCCGGTCACCCCGACGATCCGCCGGTGGCCTCGATCGGGGACGCGGCCTGCGTCCTCGGCGACCCGGACGGGCTGACCCGACTGTTCGGTCTTGCGGCCAGCCCGTGGCACGGGCTCGACCTCTGCCTGGGGTGCCTGGCCGCCATGCCCGGGACCGACGCCGCAACGGTCATCGCCGGCCTGCCGGTCGAGCGAATCCTGGCGGTCCACCTGCGCAACGTCCAGGGCGACGTGCCGCGGTATCGCCACACCTTCCTCGACGAGGGGGACCTGGCCGTTCCCCTGGCCCTGAAGGCCCTGCACCGCGCCGGGTACCGCGGCCCGCTGCGGGCGGCCCAGCCGCCGGGGATGGTCGAGGACAGCTCGTGGGGACACAAGGGCCGGGCCTTTGACCTGGGGTACCTCAGGGCCATCCTGCAGGTACTGGGGGATTGAATCTGTCGATGGAGGAACGCCGCATGAGCGAGAGCGAAGAGAAGGCGCCGGTCCGCGGGCTGCAGGACGTGGTGGCCGGGGAGACCCGGGTCAGCTACGTCGACGGCGTCAACGGCATGCTGATCTACAACGGGTACGACGTGCGCGACCTGGCCGAGTCCACCACCTTCGACGAGGTGGTCTACCTGTCCTGGTACGGCAAGCTACCCAACCGCGCCGAATTGGAATCCTTCCGCGCCCGCCTGGTCAGCGAGATGCGTCTGCCGTCGCAGGTCATCAGCATGATCCGCCTAGCCCCCTCCGGGGCCCACCCGATGGACGTGCTGCGCACCGCGGTCTCGGCCCTGGCCATGTTCGATCCCGAGAGCGGGTCGATGACCCCCGAGGCCAACGAGCGCAAGCTGATCCGCCTGCTGGCCCAGGTGATGACCATCATCGCCGACATGCATCGGGTGCGCGGGAACGAGAGCGTGCTGTCGGCCGACCCCCAGCTCGACATCGGCGACAACTTCCTCTACATGTTCCGCGGTCGAAAGCCCGACGAGGAGGAGAAGAAGGCCTTTGACCAGCTCCTGCTCCTTCACCTCGACCACGGGTTCAACGCCTCGACCTTCGCCGCCCGGGTCACGGCCTCCACCCTGGCCGACATGCACGCGGCCCTGACCACGGCCATCGGCACCCTCAAGGGGTCGCTCCACGGCGGGGCCAACGAGCGGGTGATGCAGATGCTCGACGAGATCGACCACGTGGAGATGGTCGACTCCTACATCCTGGGGATGCTGGACAACGGCAAGCGGATCATGGGGTTCGGCCACCGGGTCTACCGGGTCGAGGACCCGCGGGCCCGGGTCCTGCGCCAGTGGTCGGAGCGGCTGTGCCGGCGGGCCGACATGACCGAGCTCTACGAGATCTCGCACCGGATCGAGCAGGTGGTGCTGCAGCAGAAGGGGATCTACCCGAACGTCGACTTCTACTCGGCCACGGTGCAGCACGCCCTGGGGATCCCCCGGCAGTACTTCACGACCTTGTTCGCCGCCTCGCGCACCGCCGGCTGGCTGGCCCACGTCATGGAGCAGTTCGCCGACAACCGCCTGATCCGGCCGACCTCGAAGTACATCGGGGGCTGGAACCGCAAGGTGGTGCCGATCGCCGAACGGGAGTAACCGGGAGCAGGGTGGCGGGGCGGAGGGGAGGGCGGCCGTTCGGGTGGCAACACCCGGACGGCCGCGCCGTTTTCGGTCTGCTGTCTTCTATAGATACCGGGTGATGCCGAAGCCCAGGCGCCAGTGGGACGGGGCGGCGCCATCGGGGGCGCCGACCAGGTACTGGGCCGGGTTGAGCCGGGTGCTGTTGGTGGTGAACAGGTAGAAGACGTGGCCGCCGGTCTCGATGGAAAGGCCCAGGGCCAGGGAGTCGTGCGAGCGGCCGGCCTCGCCCGGGGCGAGGATCCCCTGGTACCCCGACAGGACCGGCGAGTATTCCCCCCAGATCCCCCAGGTGTCGTTCAGGTAGTACTGGGCATAGGTCCCCAGGGTCAGGGTGTACTGCCGCTTCACGCTGAACAGGGTGCTGTTGTACAGGTAGGACGGCACCAGCCCCAGCCCCAGCCGACCGTCGAGGAGCAGGGCGTTGCCGATCGCCTGCACGTAGTACTGGAAGTTGTCCGCGGCCAGACGACCCCGGTCGACGAGGGCCGGTATCTCGGTGCTCCAGGCCACCCCGGCGTTTACGGCCAGGGCCGCGGGCAGGCGCGGGTCTGGCCGCTCGAGCCATCGGTACTTGATCTGCAGATCCAGGTTGTCGAGGACGTTGCTGCGGCCAAGGGTGACCGTGATCCGGTCGCGCAGTCCGTAGCTCAGGGAGGTGCGCATGCTGACCGGCCCGTCCAGGCCGTAGTTGGCGTCGTACCCCTCCTTGACCGGAGGGTGGAAGCGGTGGGAGATCTCGTAGTGCAAATCCCCCCGCTCCAGGGTCTCGGTGGTCGGCAGGTCGGCCATGATGATCGCGTGGAACAGCTCGAGCCGGGCCGGGCCGTGGTCGGCAGACGCGTGCCAGCTAGGCTGGGCAAAGAGCGCCGTTGGCAGCAGCCATAGGGCGGTCCACAGGACGCGCATGGAAGCTCCTCCTCTCACTGCACGTGCTTCATGGCGAAGGAGACGGTGACGTCGATCTCCTGGTTGACCTTGACGAAGGCCGCCAGGCTGGGCGCCTCGATGCCGTAGTCGGCCAGGCGGATCTGGAAGGCCGCCGCGATCCGGGAGCGGCCGGGCTCCACGAGCACGGTTCCAGGCA
>JBAZUN010000449.1:0-5205 GCA_041661365.1 Candidatus Latescibacterota bacterium | reverse complement strand
ATGATCCGCTTGAGGGTATCCCACTTGCGGATGCAGAAGGGGCAGAGGCCGTCCTTCTCGGGGAGGAAGCGGCCGCACTGGTCGCAGCGGGTCCGCTCGATCTCGGTCGGCAGGGTCAGCGTCTCCTGCTTGGCGAGCTGGCGGATCCCCGCCGCCACCTCGACGAAGCGGGGCACCAGGGAGCCGGAGTAGCGCCAGGTCAGGGGCGCCTCCTCGCGCCGGTCGACCTCGAGTTGGCCGCCGCCGACCAGCTCGAGGGTGCGCACCTCGCCGACCTGGTCCAGCGGGAGCTGCACCAGACCATCGCCGTCGCCGGGCGACAGGCTGAACAGCCGGCGGTCGGTGAGGACCAGCCAGCGCGAGCCGTACTCACCGCCGTCCATCAGGTCGGCGGTCACGCGGACCCGCACCTCTTCGTCGGGCTGGAGCACCTCGTCGAGCCTGGCCGCAACCGGCTCGGGCATCGTCTCCAGGAAGGGGCTGATCGCCGGCGACTCGTCGCCGGTCGTTGACCTGGGGGCTTCCGTCATTCCTGCACCGCGATGATCTGAGCCACCTCCTGCTGAAGCTGCACCAGGTCGTGGAACCGGCCCTTGCGCGCCAGCAGCTCCTCGTGGGTGCCGGTCTCCACGATCTTCCCCTCGTCGAGGAGGACCAGGCGGTCGGCGTGCCGCAGGGTGGACAGCCGGTGGGCGATGGCCAGGGTGGTCCGGCCCCGGGTCAGGTGGGCGATCGCCTCCTGGATCGCCTTCTCGGTCTGCACGTCGACGGAGGAGGTGGCCTCGTCGAGGATCAGCACCCGCGGGTCGTGCAGGATCGCCCGGGCGATGGCCAGCCGCTGGCGCTCCCCGCCGGACAGCCCGGCCCCGCGCTCGCCGACCTGGGTATCGTACCCGTCGGGCTTGGCCAGGATGAACTGATGGGCGTTGGCCACGCGGGCCGCGGCCATGATCTCGGCCAGCCCGACCCCGGGCTTGCCGTACCCGATGTTCTCGGCGATCGAGCCGGAGAAGAGCACCGGGTCCTGGGAGACGATCCCCACCTGGCGCCGCAGGTCGCCCAGACGGATGCGGCGGACGTCGACCCCGTCGATCTGCAGGGAGCCCTGGTCAACGTCGTAGAAGCGGGCCACGAGATTGACCGTGGTGGTCTTCCCCACCCCGGAGCGGCCGACCAGACCGATCATCTCGCCGGGCTTGATCGCCAGCTCCAGGTCGCGCAGCACCGGCTTGCTCTTGTCGTACCCGAAGGTCACCCGGTCGAAGCGGATCTCCCCGCGTATCGCGGGGAGGCTGACCGCGTCGGGGTCCTCGTACGCCTCGGCCGGGGTGTCGATCACCTCGAAGATCCGCTCGGCCCCGGCCGAGGCCCGGGTCATCCAGGAGTTCACCTGGGCGAACCACTCCAGCGGGCCGTAGACCAGCCACATGTACTGGTAGATGGCGGTCAGCTTGCCCAGGGTCAGCCGCTGACCGAGAACCTCGAGGCTGCCGAAGTACCAGACGATGAGGATCCCCAGGCCGGTGGTCAGCCCCATGGTCGTCGAGAGCGCGAACCAGTTGCGCGCCGTCTTCCGGGCGATCGCCGCCAGGTCGTCGTTCCGCTGCTCGAAGGCGGCCACCTCGCGCCGCTCCTGGGTGAAGGCCTTGACCACCCGGATCCCGTTCAGGGCCTCGCTCAGCCGCGCGCTCAGGGCCGACCAGGTATGGCCGAAGCGGTGGAAGATCCCCCACATCCGGCGCCAGAAGAGCACGCTCCAGGTCAGGGTGAGGGGAACCGGGATCAGGATGAAGAGGGTGACCTTCCAGCTCAGGGAGAACAGGAAGGCGATGATCCCCAGGATCAGCAGGGCGTTGATCGCCAGGTACGGCAGCCCGTCGACGAGGAACTGCTGCAGCATCCCCGCGTCGTAGGTGACCCGCGAGATCAGGCCGCCGGCCTGCCGCTTGTCGTAGAACTGGAGGGAGAGCATCTCCAGCCGCTGGTAGAGCTGGTGCCGGATGTCCGCGGTCACCCGGGCGCTCAGCCAGGTGACCATCCAGCCGTGGGTCAGCTCCCCCAGCCAGCTCCAGACCCGCACCCCCACCAGGGCCAGCACCAGCAGCCCAAGCAGGTGCAGCCGCTCCTCCATCGACCGGCCGGCTCCTTCTCCGGGTTCGAAGACCTCGTCGATGATCCGGGCGGTGATCAGGGGCGGCAGGAGCTGGGCGCTGGTGGTGATCAGCGAGGCGGCGGCCAGGGCCGCGGCCCGGAGCTTGTACGGCCGCAGGTACCCGGCGACCCGGCCGAGAACGCTCCAACGGCGGACGCAGGCCGGGCAAGGGCCGTCCTTCTCGGGAAGCAGGCGACCACAGCGGGCGCAGCGGGTGCGCTCGAGCTGGGCCTTGATCGACAGGGGCTGCTGCTGGCGGAGCTGCTCGATCCCCCGGGCGACCTCGGAGAACTTGACCGCCTGGGTGCCGGTGTAGGTAAGGCGGAGCGGGGATTCGCCTTGGCGCTCCAGCTCGAGACAGCCGCCGCCGACCAGGGGCTCGGTGGCGGCCCGGGTGAGGTTCTCCAGCGGGACGCTGACCGCCCCGTCCGGGCCGCTCTCGGGGACCAGGGCCACGCGCTTGGGGGTCACCACCAGCCAGCACACCCCGAAGGTCCCGGCCTCGGTCAGGTCAGCGCTGACCTGGATGAGGGTCTCCTCGTCCGGCGGCACGACCTGGCGGATCTTCGTCTCAGCAGCGGCGGAGGCAGCCTCGATCAGTCTGGGGGTTTCCTGCATGGGCCGCCGAGCGGGGTGAGGGAGACGAGGTGCAAGACCGGGATTTAAGGATGCCCGGCGGCGCCCATTTTCGGCAGCGCCACCGGCCCGGACGCGGGACGGATGCAAAATGTATGAAGAAGTACCGGGAACCGGGTGTCAACCCATCGCCCCTGGAGACGATCCGCGGGGACGCGACAAGAGGACGGGGGCTGCTCCAGAAGCCGTGCGGGGCATATGGGCCGGTGCACTACTCACCCTCGGCGGCGGCTGCGGCGGTCAGACCGACCTACTTCACCAGGCCGACGCGCGCCACTGCCCGCGCGCCGCCGGCGGCCGTGGCCTGCACGAGGTACACCCCGCTGGCCACCGGGACGCCCGCGTCGCTGGTGCCGTCCCAGCGCACGGAGTAGGCACCCGCCGGCAGCGCGTCAGCGGCCAGCAGCCGCACCCGCTGGCCCGCCAGGTTGTGCACGGTTATGGTCAGGGGTTGACGAGCGAGGTCCGGACCCACGGTGAAGCGGATGAGGGTGCCGGCGTTGAACGGGTTGGGGTAGGCCGGCAGCAGGACCAGGCCCGGGACGTGGGGTAGGGGCTGCCCGGCGACCTCCTCCACGACCGTGGGCAGCGAGGCGCCCGCGCCCTGCCGGCGCCCGTCCGAGGCGGCCAGGTAGAGCCGCGTGAACCCCGGGCGGAAGGAGGGCGCCTGGGCGTGGACCAGCCCCCACTCCTCGTCGGTCAGGCGGTCGAAGCCCATGGTGACGTGCTCGTAGTAGCTCATCACCGGCCCGGCGAAGGCCGTCGAGGTGCCGTCCGAGCACGGCGCCACCACCACCGCCAGGTTGAGCGGACCGGTCCCGGCGTGCAGCACGTGACCCACGATTTCCCCCGCTGCGTCCGTCGGCTGAGTGTGCACGTCGGCGACCACTAGGTCCTCGGCCAGCAATCCTTGTTCCCCGGTGTAGAAGAACCGCGCGTACCACCCTGAATACACGGGTCCGCAATCCGTCGGCACACTGTAGAGGACGGTCTTGAGGAAAAGCTCTTCCTCGCCGGTCATCGCCTCGCCGGCCAGCTCCCTGTCGGCGATCCCCTCAAGCGTATCGGCAATGGCGGCCACCTCCCGCAGGTATCCGACCACGCGCTCCGAGGCATACGGGCCGTCCTGCAGGGTGGCGGAGAAGGTGTCGGCCGCGGCCCTGGCCAGGCGGCCCACGGCCCCGTAGAAGGCGGGGATCGGTTCCACGTAGGTGGCCGGGTAGGAGCAAGTGATAACCCCCCCCGTGTAGGACTGCTTGGCGTAGAGCAGGTTGTCGTGCCGGAGCTGGGCCCAGGCCGCGAGCTGGGTGTTCATCTTCTCCTGCCACCAGGCCGCCGTGCGCATGAAGGGCGGCAGGTTCTCCCGCTGGTCGGGCGGGCTCAGGGTGCGGATGGCGTCGAGCCAGCCGGTGTAGAACGTCCCTCGCCAAAAGCCCTGGTCGAAGGAGTCGATCAGGTAGCGCAGGCCGGCCAGGTTGGAGGCGTACCGGTATTGCTCCAGCTCGGGCCGCAGGAGCGGCACGGCCGCGTCGTTGCCCAGGGCGAAGAGCACGTCCAGGGTGGACGGCAGGCCGCGGAAGACGGTGGTATCCTGGTAGTGGATCTTGTCGAAAACCACGTTCGCCGTGACGTAGGAGTCCACCACGAAGCGCTGTCCGAGGAGCATGAAGGCCGCTGCCGGCTCGATGCGCTCCGGGGACAGCGGGTCACCCAGGAGGATCTGGGAGAGGATCTGCTGCTCGCCCGAGCCGCTCTGGGCCAGGGCCGACCGGAACGCCTGGTACCCTGCCGGCTCCAGCAGCGCCGCGGCGCTGCTCACCCCGGAGGCGTCCAGGGCCTGGCGCAACTGCGGCAGCGTGGCGTTGTCCTGAGCCCCCACCAAGCCCGCCAGGACGCGGTCCATCCCGGCGATGAGGGGCTCGGCCCCGGACTCGGCGAGCAGTTCCAGCAGGAAGGCCGCCATGGCCGCCTGGTGCCGCACGGCCTCCTCTGGGACCGGCGGGAAGACGCCATTGGGGGGAGTCAGGTAGAGCTCGGTGCGACCCAGCCAGATCATGGCCTGGAAGTAGCGCATCAGCCCCTCGCTCTGCGTGTAGTGACCGCGCGGGGTGAACTGGCTGAAGTCGAGTTTGCGGTCCTCCTGCCCGAACAGCGGCAGAGAGGCGGGTACCTGGCCGATTACCCGGGACAGGATCTGGTGCACCGGCTCGCGGTTCGCCTCGAACACGGGCTGCACGTCCCCACCCAGCAGGCGCCGCGGCACGGTCAGGTAAAGGTCCACGTCCCGCCACACCGGGGTCATCTGCGGCAGCGGGTCGGCCAGTCGGGCCAGCTCGGCCAGGTGGCCGTGGGTCAACTGCAGCGCGGTCCGCAGTCGGGGGATGAGCAGGCTCTCCTCCAGGCTCCTCAGGATGGCG
>JBAZUN010000448.1:0-5207 GCA_041661365.1 Candidatus Latescibacterota bacterium | reverse complement strand
AGTTCCGTTCTGAGATGCACCAGGCACTGGCCGCGGTTCGGATGGAGATACAGCACTTGGGCGCCAGGCTGGACATGCGACTCGACACCACCACGCGGTGGCTGGTCGGGCTGATGCTATTGAGTTGGCTGAGTCTGATGGCCTCGATCTGGCTTCGGCCTTGAGAAGGCGCTGAGGCTGCGGCCGGCATCGCGGCCGTCACGGTAGACAGACGAACCCCGGTGGGCCTCCCAGGTCCCCCGGGGTTCGGCGTGTACGGCAGCACCGGTCGAGGTGGCTTGGCGCCGGCAGGCTCAACCTGTATGATAGATTGCCCGGCTGCACGATGCGGCAGGACAGTGCACGGACCGACCAACGAGGGATGGGACCTATGCCCAGGAAGGTCTTCGTCAGCGGGTGCTTCGACATGTTGCACAGCGGCCATGTGGCCTTCTTCCAGGCGGCTGCGGCGCTAGGCGAGCTGCACGTGGCGGTCGGCGCGGACCGCACGGTCTTCGAGCTGAAGGGCCGCCGGCCGGTCAACACCGAGACCGAGCGGGTCTTCATGGTCAAGTCGGTGGCCGGGGTGGCCTCGGCCTTTGTCTCCAGCGGCTCGGGGATGCTGGACTTCGAGCCCGAGCTGCGACGGTTGCGGCCGGACGTCTTCGTGGTCAACGAGGACGGCGACGTGCCCGAGAAGCAACGCCTGTGCGAGGAGTTGGGGATCGAATACGTGGTCCTGGAGCGGGTGCCGCACGGCGAGTTGCACGCCCGTTCGACCACGGCCCTGCGCCAGGTCGACCAGATGCCCTACCGGATCGATCTGGCCGGCGGCTGGCTGGACCAGCCCTGGGTCTCCAAGCACCATCCCGGCGCGGTGATCACGGTGTCGATCGAGCCGACGATCGAGTTCAACGAGCGCAGCGGCATGGCCACCAGCACCCGGCGCAAGGCCATCGAGTTGTGGGGCAACCGACTGCCGCCGGAGAGCCTCGAGAAGCTGGCGCAGATCCTGTTCTGCTGCGAGAACCCTCCGGGCAGCGCGTACATCTCTGGTACCCAGGACTCTATCGGGATCGTCTATCCCGGGTTAGCGCGCGCCAGCTATGAAGGGGCGTATTGGCCTACACGGATCGAGCACTGCCTGGCCGGACCTGCCCTGGACTTCGTCGAACGGGCGCTCTACCTCAAGCCTCTGGGACCGCGGGCCAGGGAGTATGACGTGCTGGCGGATACCCGCATCGACGCGGTCGGGGCCCGAACCCTGTCCGAGGCCACGGACCGTTGCTGGGAGGCGATCCAGACGCAGGATTTACCTGCCTTCGGCACCGCGGTCCGGCAGAGCTTCGAGGCGCAGATAGCCATGTTTCCGTACATGGTCGACGCCGAGATCCTGGCCCTGATCGACGAATACCGCGACCAGGCCTTGGGATGGAAGCTGGCTGGTTCTGGTGGCGGCGGGTACCTGGTCCTGGTGGCGGACGCGCCGATCAAGCACGCGGTCCGGATCGCGGTGCGGCGCGAGGTGAGCTGAGGCCGCTTCCCGCCGGCTGTTCTTCCATCAGGTCAACGGGGGTATTGCGCCGGTGGCCGTCCCTGGCGCTCCAGTATCTCCACTTGGTTCCCCTCCCCCAACCGTGCCTCCTCGACCTCCAGCCGGAACAGCCACTCGTCGCCGAAGTCGAAGAGCAGGACCAGGCGGTCTCCGGGCTGCAGCCCAAGGTCGGCAATCCGGGTCTGGTCCGCGCGCTGGCCTTCCTCCAGGCCGGGATGGCCGATCGCCGGACCCTCGCCGGGCCGGGTGCCGCGGTAGTAGGCGTACAGGTGGTCGAAGTCGAAGTCGAAGGCCGCGATGATCGCCTGGGCCAGCTCGTGCAGCGACTTGCCTGCCGGCACCGCCAGCCGACGCCAGCTCTTGTGCAGGGCCACCTTGACGACCACCTGGGGCTGCGACGTCCGGGTATCTGAGTCCGGCCGCCGGCGATCTGCGTGGTCGCTGGACCTGCCTGACCGTCCATCGGGGATCCAGGTGTCCGGCGCCGGCTCTGCTTCCTGATGATCCACGAGTTCTTGGTTCCCGGGCCCGGCGTTCTGCCACTCCTGCCAGCGCGGTCGTTCCAGCCTTCGTTTCCAGGCCGGGAACAGGTGCTTCCAGGCCGGCATCAGGCCGTCCTCCCGGCGAGCTCGGGCGCTGTCCTTGTTCCCCCGCTCCCGGTATAGGTAGAGCTCCAGGCGGGCGATTAGTTGTTGGCCCCAGAGGGTGGGCTCGACGAGGCCGAAGGCCTGGGCCAGCACCGGCAGTCTACCGGAGCGGACCGGCATGGCGGTGCGGGCCACCAGGCCGAAGAGCGCGGCCAGGGACAGGTTGGTCAGGCCGGTCTCCAGGCGCAAGATCTCGTAATCGCCGGAGTGCGTCGCCGGGCAGATCGGCTCCTGGACCAGCTCGTTGACCAGGAACAGACAGGGCTCGAGGGGTACGATCGCGTCGCTTCCCTCCGTGGGATCGCCATCCGGATCGGGACCGAGCAGCCAGGCTTCGAGCAGGCTGAAGTATTGCTCGGTCGGGCTAAGGGCGCACCACTCGGCCACCGCGGCCTGGTCCAGCAGGAAGTACTGCTGCTCGGGTAGCACCCGGCCCAGGCCGGTGCTCCAGAGCAGGTGGTACAGGCCCCGCACGTTGGGGAAGGAGCGCGGCGCGGGTTGCCGGTTCGCGGCAGGGAAGGGGTTGGCCAGCATCCCGTTGACCTCGGCCATGAACCGGCCCTTCGGCACCCCCTCGGCCGGGGTGAGCTCCAGGGGCTGGTCGCCGATGGCCCGGATCAGGGTCTCCAGATCGCGTCGCACCGTGCCCGGCTGGTCCGCGTCAAAGGGCTGAGCGCGGAGCGTTCTTTCGATGCCGGCTAGCCCCTTGGCCGGGACCTTCGGCGAGGCGATGTGCTGGTAGCACGCCGCGATCTGATCGAGGGGCAGGGCGGGATCAGCCCAGGCCGGCAGCATTGGCGGCTCCACGGCGGGCAGGGACGGATCGATGCGGGATGCCCCGTCCAACTCCTGCTCCAGGCTGGCGCGAGCCTCGGTCAGACGGCGCAGAGGGGCTTGGAACAGAAGAATCTGCAAGCTGTCGAGCAGCGGCTGCAGCGCGGCTTGCAGCCGCTGGGAATCCACCCGCACCTCCACCGGCACGCCGCCGGCCGCCTCGAACAGCCGGGCGAGGTGGGAGGGGAGCTGCTGCCACATCTCTCCGTAGGAGGGGGCCGGCCTGAGGGTCTCGAAACCAAGGAACTCGCCGGTACCGGCGTCGACGGCCATCAGCAGGTAGGGATAGTACGGCGGCAGGTCGGGCTCCCCGACGATCGGCGACCAGAGGTGAAAGAAGGCCAGCTCCACGGTGCGACGCGTGCGCTTGAGCTGCCGGAGCCGGGACAGGGTGAACGGATCGGCCTGGCCGCGCTCCCAGGGCAAGGCCGGCTGGTCCGGCACCTCGTACCGGTCGAGCCATCCCCCTTCCTGTCCTACCCGCACCAGCAGCGCTCCCCGGCGGCGGTCGACCAGCAGGCCCGGGCTTTGCCGGACCCGAGGCGCGACCTGGAGGATCTGTTCGAGCGCGTGCAGCAGCAGTTCGGTCTCGGCCCGGTCGAGGGGGCGCTCGATCAGACCCGAGTCGTAGGCGCGGAACAGGGGCCAGGCGCCCTCGCCCGGGGTGGTGACGCCGGCTTGCCGGATCAGCCGGCGCTCGGCGGGCTTCAGGGCGTCCCGGGGGACCAGGGCCAGGTGGACCTGGGCGATCTCGACCAGCTCCTGGGAGATCCGCTCCGGGTTCCGGTCCTCCTCGTGAAGCTGCCGGTACTGTCGTAGGGCAAGGTCTCCCCGCAGCAAGAGCACGGCGTGGTACTGGCCGAGCATGCCCAACAGGCTGATCCAGGCCGTCTGATCCGCGCCGGGGGGACGGATCCAGAAGATCTTCTCTTCGTCCAGCCATTCCCAGGGGGCCATCTGGTGGACGCGGGCCGCGGCCTCGCACAGGTGACGGTACTGCTCGGGATTGGGCTCGGTCTGAACCATGGGCACGACTCTCGGGTGAAGGGATTAATCTGGGAAGAAGGTACGCCGAGGTGGCAGCGGCGAAAACGGCGGGACTTGGCCCACATGGTGCGCAGGATCCTGACGTGGCCTAGTTGGCCCTGTATATTGTGCGAAACGGGAGGCCTGGCGACCGGTAGAAGGGCGTGCACTATGGGACGTACTCCTCTCCTGACAGCTATCCTGATGGCCGCAGCCGCCACCGGTCCGGTTCGGGCGGCTGAACCGATGCTACCCCTGGCCGACACCGGTGCGGTCCTCCTCCGCCCTGCGGCGCGTCCGGCCGGAGATGAACCGGATACGCTGCCTCCTGCGGTGATCTCCTCGGTGCCACCTGACGGCGCCCGCGAGGTCGACGCGCAGGCCCTCAATCGCGACGGCCTGGTGGTCTGGTTCAGCGAGCCGATCGACACCAGCCGGTTGGAAGTCAGGCTGCAGACCGGATCCGGTTCGCTGCTGCTGTGGCCGGCTGAGGTGCGGGCAGAGACCCTCAGGGTACTCCCGGAATCGCACTTTGATCCCGGTCGGATCCTGATCGAGCCGGGAACCCTATATCGCCTGCTCCTGCTGGGGATCCGCGACTGGGCGGGCAATACGGCCGGGGATCTGGCCGTCGAGTTCACTACTGGAGGAGCAGCGGTCGACAGCAGTGCCGCGCCCGGCACCGGCGCGATCATCACCACCATGGCCGGCACCGGAACGGCCGGATTCGGTGGGGATGGCGGTCCGGCGACGCTGGCCCGGCTCAACCGTCCGACCCGCATCTGCGTGGATGACCGTGGCTGCCTGTATATCGCCGACACGGGTAACCACCGGATACGCAAGGTGGACACCGGCGGGATTATCACCACGGTGGCCGGTACTGGTCAGTCTGGCTTCGGCGGCGACGGAGGTCCGGCCGTGCTAGCCCAACTCCAAGCACCGCTGGACGTGGCGATGACCGGCGACGGCAGCCTCTACATCGCCGATACGGGGAACTATCGGATGCGGCGGGTCGGACCCGATGGGATGATCTCTACCGTTGCCGGCGTCGGAACGGAATCCCTCAGCCATTCCTGGAGGTACGCTGGCATTCCCGCCGACGACGGCGAGCCGGCGACCGATGTAGAGGTCGTTCGTCCCTCGGGCGTGGTGTCGGACGGCAACGG
>JBAZUN010000447.1:0-5219 GCA_041661365.1 Candidatus Latescibacterota bacterium | reverse complement strand
CACGGCCTGGCCGTTCCGGGTCGCCAGCTCGCTCAGCTCCCAGAGCCGCTGCTCGACGGCCTCCTGGTCGTCCTCCTCGTCGAGGAGCAGGTCCCGGCCGACGAAGCGCACACCGGTACCGGCCGCCGCGCTGCCGGCGACCGAGGCCGCCGAGGTGCGGCTGTCGAGGAAGTAGAGGCCGCGTCCCTTCATCTCGGCGAGGACCTGATCCATCACCCGATAATCGGCGGTGGCGCGCGACCCCAGGAAGCTGGCGATCCCCCTGGCCCGGGGGACGAGACCCAGGGCCTGGCGCACCTTTTCCCGGATCTCCTGCTCCTCGTCCTCGACGGAGACCGCGTCCTCCCCGGCGTCCGGGCCGTCCTCGCCGGACTCCATCGGCAGGTAGGCCAGCACCTCGTGCCCGGCCTCGCGGGCCTGGGCCGCCAGCTCGGCCACCCGGGGTCCGGACGGCAGGAGGGCGAAGGTAAGGGACTGCGGCAGCTCGAGGAACCGCTCGATCAGGGGATCACCCCAGCCATCGGGCCCCACCTCCCCGATCACGACGGCGAGCTGGCCCGTGGTCCGCTGCAGCTCGCGCTTCTGCTCCAGCGCGAAGAGGGTGGTGGCCGCGCCGGCGAAGCCGCACCGGAGTTCCAGCTTCTTCCCGGGCACGGTCTCGACCGCACCGAGCACCTCGCCACCGCGTTCCTCGGCAAAGTGGGTGAGCTGGAGATTGACCAGGGTGAGGGCCAGGTCGCCGGGGACGGCCACCTGGACGCGGTCCGGCGCCCCGCGGGTCTTGGCGATGAGCCCCGGCTGGATCCCGACCTCGGCGAGGGCCGCCTCCGCGCCCTGGAACAGGGTGTCGGCGAACGACTGCCGGTCAGCGGCCGGCGGGGCCGCGGCCGGACGAACCGCCTCGACCACGGGCGCCGCGACCGGCCGGCTCCGCCACTGGGCGTAGAGCAGGACCAGGGCCGCGACGGCCACCAGGCCGAGACTGAGCAGGAGATGCCACGAAGGCGGGGTCGGCCGCCTGGCCAGGGGCGTCGGCCGGCCCGTGGTGCGCTTGGCCACGCGACCTCAGCGCCAGGCCGCTTTGGCCGCTCCCCAGCCGGTGGTCGCCGCGGTCGGCTTGCCGGCCTCGGCCTCGGTGCCGCAGTCGCCGGACAGCGGGTCATCGATCCAGCGGATCATCTGCCACAGCCCGTCCGCGGTGCGCCGCAGCTTGTAGGTCATGATCTGGTCGACGCGGAACCCTTCGTTGTCGGCCTCGAGCAGGAGCATCTGCACGCGCCCGCGGAGCACCTCCCAGTCCTCGTCCGGATGACCGTCCGGGTCGCCGGGGTAGGCCTCGGGGTGCTCGGCCCCCAGCTCGACGCTGCGGCGGATGAGCTGGAAGTCGTAGTCGAAGGTGCGGAAGCGATCGAAGATGCCGGGCTGGGAGCCGTCGCGGCTGCCGCCCATCAGCCTTAGTTCCTCCTCCAGGCCGTAGGCGTATAACAGGTCCCCCTGGCAGTCGGACTCGGTGAACCAGAACTCCTCGGCGAGCAGGGTCTCGTACAGGTCCTTGTCCCGGTCGCGCATGGCCCGGTCCAGGTTGTCCATCAGGATCTCGGGGGTGGTGGCCGGGGGCGCCGGATCGTTGCCGCCGTCGTCCGGGGTGTGCTTCTTGGGCGCAAAGGGGTTGCTGCAGGCCGACGTGCCGACGACCACCAGGACCAGAACCTGCCGCCAATTCATGGGTCTCTCCTCATATATAGACGTCCCGCTTCGGGCAAACGGTCGCTCAGCGCGCGAACTCGGCGCGCAGCTCCCCCCAGGAGAACTTCGCCGTTGCCGCGTCGCGCCGATCCCGCCACTGCCGTAGCTCCCATACCGGGTTCTCCAGCGTCGGGGTCACCAGGTCGATCTCGGACCAGCCTTTGATGGCCACCACCCGCGCCTCGCCGTCCGGACCGGGTGGCTCGGTGAACTCCACCTCGTAGGGAAAGATAAAGGTCTCGAGCAACTGGTCCTCGGAGGCGATCCGCTGGTCGCGCGAGGACTCGTACCAACGGGTGAAGTGGATCGTGCGGATCCGGTCCGGGTCGAGGACGGCCTGGGCAAAGGCGCGCTCCTGGTCCCGGCCCCACAGGGTATCGGCACCGACGGCGTAGACCTCGGGGTGATTCTGCACGTCCAGAGGATCGGGGACAAAGGTGAAGTCCACGGCCAGTTGATCGAGGTACTGACTGACGTTGCGGCTCTCGGATTCGAACACCCGCTGCAGGTTCAGCAGCACGTACGCCGGGCGGGTGCGCTCAAACAGGTTCAGGGGCTGGCCGCTGGGGCATTCGGGCACCCCGGTCGACAGGGGCCCGCCGGAGCCGACCGGGCCGGTCCACCGGACGGCCGTCCCCTTGACCAGCACCCAGTCGACGTCCGGATCCAGGGTGTCGCCGGCGGCGGTGATCCAGTAGGCGTCCAGGGTATCGCCGGCGGCGGTGACCCAGCCCTTGCCGTCGTTCGCCTCCACGGCCACCATCCGCGGACAGCCCGGGAAGAGCGCGTGATTGGTGTCCGGGGTGCAGCGGCATTCCACCAGGGCACTGTCCTGCAGTCCACACCCCAGGACCAGCAGCAGCCCCGGCAGGAGGCGGAACAGGGGCAACCGGCCGCCCCCCGCCCGCGCGGGCACGGCCGGTCCGCGCGCCGACCGATCGGCGCCCCGAGGAAGCCACCTGGCCAGCAGGCCGGTCAAAAGACCACCGTGCCGAACGGCACCGGCGCAAAGCAGCCGACGAATACCGCCAGGCAGAGGTAGCCGACCAGACGCCGGCGCGGGTCCAGGGGCTCGTGGTCGTCCACCGGCGGCGGGTGGTCCCGGTTGAAGAGCGAGAGGAACCCCGCCAGGGGGAGCCATCCCGGCCACCCCTCGGGCCACCCCCGCGGCCAGCCCCAGAACACCGACGAGAGGCCGTAGAGACCGAGGCAGAGGATCAGCACCAGAAAGGCGCGGGCCACGAGCCGGTGACGGCGACCGAATAAGGCATAGACCAGATGCCCGCCGTCGAGCTGTCCCACCGGGAACAGGTTGAAGGCGGTGATGAAGAGCCCCACCCACCCGGCAAAGGCGATCGGGTCGAGCAGGACCGTCTGCTCGGGACCGACGCCCGGCAGGGCCAGGGCCGCGAGGCCGGCGAAGAGCAGGGGCGCGCCCAGGTGGAGCGGGGGTTCGGCAAACTGGTCGGCCGCGACCACGGGAGACTGCAGCAGCCCGACCACGCAGGCGACCAGGGCCACGACCAGGCCGGCCAGCGGACCGGCCGCGCCGATGTCGAGGAGGGCCCGCCGGCTGGGGATGGCGGAGCGGATCCGGATCACGGCGCCGAGGGTGCCCAGGAACGACAGGTACGGCAGCGGCAGGAAGTAGGGGAGCGAGGCCCGGACCTGCCATCGTCGCGCGGCGAAGTAGTGCCCGAACTCGTGGACCGCCAGCAGGGTGGCGGCAAAGGGGATGCCCTCGACGAGGTGGACCAGGGCGCGGAGCCCGGCCAGGGGCGCCACCCCCTGCTGCAGGGCTCCGGCCGTCACCATGGACAGCAGGGTGAGGAGGAAGAGAAGAAGGTGCAGCCAGGGACGGGACCGCGCCGGCAACGCCGGCGGCCGGTACTGCCACTCGACCGCTGGCGGTGTCATCGGAGCCGCCGGGGCGGCGTACCAGGGCGGATCCTGCCGCGCGGGCTGGGAAGGAGATCGCCGCCAGAGGTTCATCGCCGTTCCCCGGGGTTCACCGGCTGAGCTGGATTCCCAACCGGTGGGCCTCGCCCAGACCGTGGTCGAACGGCAGATAGGCGTAGTCGAGGGCCCAACGCCCGACCTGCACCCCGAGCCCGGCGGACAGACCCCGGCTCTCGCCGGTCTGGTACCCGGCGCGCAGCGCCAACCGGGAATGGGCCGCGAACTCCGCGCCCAGGTGACCGGTCGACCCACTCCCCCGGGTGCGCTGGAGCTCGGCACTGGCCAGGAGCCGCGGCAGGCCGGTATAGGCCAGGCCCAGGCGCACCGATCGCGGCAGGGGGGTGGCTTCTCGTCCGAGGTCGCTCATGGCCCCGAGGTTGAGCAAGGACGCGGCCACGGTGAGACCGACCTGGTCAAGGGGATAGAGCCCCCCGAGGTCGATCCCCGCGCCGTTCGCGGTCTCGGTTCCCACGGCCTGGCGCACCAGACGGGCGCCGACCCCCAGCCGGATCCCCCCCCGCCAGCCGAGGGCGGCCGTCACCCCCGCGGTCCCCTCGTACACGCCGAAGGTGCCCAGCGGCGCGGCACTGGGGCCGGTGCGTCGCTCGAGCCCGTCGGCCTGGACCAGTTGAGCCGAGGCTCCCACCACCGCCGCCCCCCAGGTCCTGACCAGGGACAGGGCGTCGTGGTCGATCCCCTGGATCCACGCACCGTGGGTGAGGCTCACGGTGCCGCGTCCGCGGACGGCCAGGGCCGCCGGGTTGGTGGCTGCCGCCTCCGGATCGGGCACCGCGGTCATGGCCTCGGCCAGGGCCGCGCTCCGGGCGCCGGAACCCAACGCCAGGAAGGGCAGCCCCGGGGTTCCCGCACGCGCCGCAACGGCGATCAGGAGCGCGAGGATCCCGCAGGCCCAGGCCGGCGCGATCGGACGCGGCGCTGACGGAGATCGATCGAGCCGGCCGGCGCGTCCTCGGGGGGCGACCATCAGAAGGCCAATCCCAGACCGACCACGGTGCGCTCCCCCGCGTCGAGCGGATCGCTGACGTAGGCGTAGTGGAACTGGACCGCCTGGTTCCGCATCGGCCGGACCGAGAGACCGGCGGCCAGCACCGCCCCCGCGCCGAGCCGGGAGACACCTCCCCGCAGGGTCAGGAGCGGGGTGGCCTGCCACTCGGCCCCCAGGCCGGCGTGGTCGCGACCGTCGCGCTGCAGATCGGCAGTCAACAGCAGTCCAGGCACGGCCTCGTACGCGGCCCCGACCACCAGCACCCGCGGCAGCGGATCCTCGGTGGTGCTGGCCTGCTGCGACCCTCGGCGGACCTGCCATTCGAGGTTGGCGCCGAGGTTGCGGGCCGCGGCGCCTACCATGGCGCGCGATCCCAGGCGAAGCTGAACCCCCAGGCTGAAGCCGTGGCCGCCGGCCGTGGCGTCGGGCCAGCCCAACTGCGACGGCATGGTCAGGCGCTGGTCCAGCACCGTCATCGAGGCGCCGACCGCCAGGCGTGGGCCCACGG
>JBAZUN010000446.1:0-5240 GCA_041661365.1 Candidatus Latescibacterota bacterium | reverse complement strand
CCAGGCGGCCGGACGAACTGACGGACGGCATGCAGGGGGCCGGTGCATCCATCGCCGAGCGGCTTCTGGCCCGTCTGGGCGCGCCGGTCCGCAAGCTCGAGCTATCGGACGTCGACGGCCACGACTGGGACTGGTACGAGCTGTACTACCAGGCCGTGGTGGCCGAGCTACAGGCGGCGTTCGAGGCGGCCTACGTGGCTGCTGGGCCGGAGCTGCCGCCCACCCAGGCACAGACCGAGGCGGTCAGGTATGCTCGCGAGCGCGGGGCCCAGTTGCTGCGTCTGGACGGTAATCTGAACCTGGCGGAGACAACGCGGCGGGGGGTGCGCACGTTCGTGGCCGAGGCCATCGAGCAGGGGCAGAGCCTGGGACAGATTCAGCGCAACCTGCGAGACGAGTTCATGTTCTCGAGGCAGCGGGCGGAGCTGGTGGCGCGCACGGAGTCGGCTGAGGCGCTCGGCCAGGGGGAGAAGATCGCCGCGCTGGCCCAGGGTCGGGATCAGAAGCGGTGGATCACGCAGGGTGATGATCGGGTTGAGCCGGAATGCCTCGGCAACCAGGGGGCGGGCTGGATCGGGGCGAACGAGCGGTTTCCCAGCGGCCACGACGTGATCCCTGCCCATCCTCGATGCCGGTGCCGCACAACATTCCGGCACACGCCCGTCTCCGACGTTGACCCATCGGAGGGGCTGGCGGATGATATCGCCGCCGGCCGCGATGAGTCGCGCGGCCTGCTGGCCGAGGCGCGCTGCCCACGGTGCGCGAAACTGTTGGGGAAGGCCAAGCCGAAGGGGCTCAGCCTCTGGTGTCCACGGTGCAAGATGGAGGTTGAGCTGGTGGAGGGAGCGAGGGATGACTGAGGACAACGATCCGTATCGCTGCCCCGTGTGCGACACGTCAGCCCTGCGCTCGGAAGATGTGCCAACCGGGCGACAGCCAGGACCTTACCGTATTGGCTACAAAGGCCCGTGGTTCGCATGCAGGACGCACGGCGTTGTGGTGCCCTGTTACGATCAGAGACGCGCGGGTCGCCTGGCCTGCGCTGCAACGGGCGGGCCGGAAGACTACTATTACGGCCTGATGAGCCAATACGAGCCAGCCGTAGATATCCTTACGAGGTTCGTGGCCGCCTGTCCGGACTCGTCCTGCGCCCTGTGCGTTGAAGCAAATGAGTATCTCGCGCCGGTCCTGGCAGATCGCGCCGAGGAAGCCGCCGAGGACCACTGTCGGCACGAGCGCGGAAAAGGCCACGGCCTCCCGCGTGATGGGAAGGGGCGGTGCGCCGTTTGCGGCTGCTACTGGCAGAGGGTTGACGGCATTTGGTTCACGGGCGGCAGGGGAGCGACGGAGGACGTGAAGCATGATCCAGAATGAGCTGGCCACAGCCGTCATACTTGCCCCGACACCAGACGGTGGCGCGCTGGTTGGCGATGATCGCGGCGAGCTCTGGTGGGTTGAGCATCCGGACATGGCCGGCATGATCGGCGACGTGCGCAGCCCGCTGGCCCCAACGGTTATCGCTACGCGCGTGCCCCACCTGCGAGTGTTTATCCCCGGGCCGCCCAGAGTCAGCCCGCGCGGGAGCATTATTTGTGAATATCTTGAGTCTGAGGAAATTACGCTCCGGCAGCTCGTCACCGTAAATGTCCACCTGTCCGAGCAATGGCTGCTGCGCTGCGGCTACGGCCCGAGGTCGCGGACATGGGCCATAGGGGCTGAGGGGCCGCACCGGTAGAGACTGCGGCGTAGGAGGCCCTAACGCCCTAATCCGCTCCGCCGATCCCCTCCGCGCCGCGGCCGCCCATCCGCGATCGGCAGATCCGCCTCGCGCACCATCCAGTCGCGCCCAACCTTGAGGCCCGGCAGGCGGCCATGAACGCACAGCCAGCGGACGTGGCGAGCGGTGAGGTTGAGTCGGGCAGCGGCCTGGGTAGTGGTGAGGAGGGCGGGGTGAACGACCTGGCTCATGGCTGCAACTCAGGCAGATTCTCGCGCTTGCCTACCCAACTGCCGCTGCCCCAGTGGAAGCCTGCGGCCTTGAGTGCGTCCAGAACGAACCGGGCCGGCTTCTCGGCAAAGGTGACGCGCACGTATTCATTGCCCTCGATGGTGACGCCGCCGTTCGCCTCGGCTTGCTCGGTGCGCTGCTGGCGGCGCTTGATTTCCTCAATGCGCTGCTTGTCTGTTCTGATGGTCGCGCCTAGGTTGGTGAGTTGCCAGGAGACGTAGGGGGCAGTGTCCCAGGAGTAGCCCTTCGCCACCTCGGCCCGGAGCGTTTCCAGGTTCAAGCCGAGCGCAGCGAGTCCGGTCGCGTCACCCTTGCGGAACAGACTGTTGACCCGCTTCATGCGGTCGCGCTGCGCCTCACGCTCGGCTATCCGCGCCTCCAGGGCCTCAATCGCGTTGTCGTCGTCGCTGAAAACCGAATGGTCAAGCTGGTGCGCGATGCCCGCGGCGCGGCTGTCCATCTCGCCGGCCTTCGAGATACTGGCGTAAGCGCGATCCTCACTGGCGATCAGACGAGCGCGGAGCGGGATATGTCCCGGCTGAGTATTGAACGCTATGTCGCCGTGAAAGTGCTCTGCCATGTCTAGAGCTGGCTTTGCGCGGTCGCGGCGCAGTTGTGCCCACTCCTGCAACTTCTCGGCTTTGGCCTCTAGTCGCTCTCGGCGTGTCATTGTCCTTCTCCTTCTGCCGTTGCTAGCTGGGTTAGTCCCAATACTGCGTGCCGATGACGCTCGGCTTGCGCCCTGCTGAACGGTCCAGATACTCGCGGTAGTAGGCGTGGCTAGCGGGGATGCTCACGCCCTGCTGGTGGATGGTATCGAGGCCGAGCAGCTTCTTGAGTTCGGCCCGGTCGGCGGGCTGCATGTAGCCGGTGAAGCAGCTAAAACAGCGGTGCTCCGGGCACTCAGCGCAGCCATTGCCCATGAGCCGGGGCGTTCCGCAGTCGATGCAGGCGGTATCGGAGTTGTCCCAGCGGTGGTATCCAGCACAGCCTCGGCGAGCGGGCTGGACATGGATGGTGATCCACCCGTAAGCAGTGCCACTTGCTATCCTTATCATATACCCGCATGCGGAGAGATGCAAGAGGGTAGGGGCTGATTCGGGGACGAGTTTTGGAAACTGTGACACCGGCTTGACAGCCCTCGCGCAACGGGTGTACCGTATCCCTCAGTAGCTTTACAACTGAACACCGTGCTGGCTGTGCGCACTGACGCCAGGTCCAGCTAAAGTCCGTGGAGCCAGGGGGCTCGCCTATCCGATTCACCGGAGTCGGGGGCGAGCCCCTTTTTTGTTCGCCCCCGCGAGTGAGGCGAACAAGTGAACAAAGCCGCACAGACCCGCGATCCGAACCGCTTCCAGTCCAAGGTGGTCCGCGCCGAGACGAAGGTACTCGACGGTAGCCTCGGCCGCGTCGAAGCGATCATGTCGACCGAGCAGGAGGACCGCGAGGGGGACGTGATCCGCGCGGCGGGCTGGGTGCTCGATTCCTTCCTGCAACACCCGATTTTGCTCTCCAGCCACGACTACTACTCCCTCCGCAACCAGATTGGCGAGTGGGAAGACGTCAAGATTCGCAGCAAGCAGCTCGTCGGCACAGCCCGCTACTACGTGGGCGAGGGCAACGAAGAGGCCGACTGGGGCTACAAGCTCGCTGCACGCGGCCGCGCCGCCTACTCGGTCGGCTTCATCCCGCTCGAATTCAAGGAGCGCGAGGCGGCCACCTATACCACCGGATGGGGCGCCTTCGAGTTTGTCCGCCAGGAGCTGCTCGAAACATCCCACGTGACGGTGCCCGCCAACCCCGGCGCGTTGCAGCTCATGGTCCGTTCCAAGACTCTCCACCCCGCGCTGCGCGCCATCGCCCACGAGCTGCTGACCGAGCAGGGCGAAACCGTGGCGAAGCAGGAGCTGGGTATGTGCGTGATGCCCGACTGCGAGGCGCAGGCCTCCGTTGCCATGCCCATGTGCAAGGAATGCATCCAGAAGGCGATGCAGCCCGGGCCCATGCCGATGATGGGCGAGGCGTTCACCAACGCTATCGAAGGCAGCGTCTGGCTGCTGCAAAACGGCGTGCTGGTGCCGGTCGAGAAAGCCGGCCCGCAGACCGCCGAGCCCCCGGCAACCACCGATATCGAGACCGCCAACACCGAGGCCACCACGGCCAGCGGGCTCACTCTGCCGCCCCTCGACTGGGCGGACATTACTCGGCTAGCGCTTTCAGGCGCAGCTCGGGAAGGAGTGAACTGATGGCAGGTCCAACCACAGTCAAGCAGCTCGAGGAGCTGCTCGCGACCCCGAACGGGCTGCGCGACCATCTGGCCTCGGTGATGTCTGAGGTCTACGAGGACGCGATCAACCCGCTGGTGCGCAGCCAGGTGAGCGCGGCGGTCGAGAAGGCACTGGCCGACCAGGCCAAGGCCTACGACACCAAGCTCGAGAATCTGCTGCGCGGGGCCGGCGTCAAGCGCTTGCCCATGGCTGGCGCGGCCTACAACCCGCACGCCCCAGGCGCCTCTCTCACCGGCGAGTTCAAGGGCCTGAACGAGTTCCTGGTCTGTCTATCCCGCATGGGCCGCGGCCAGGGCGCGGACGCGCGGCTCAAGGCGTTCGCCGAGGCGGACGGCGGCTCGGGCGGTGTGCTGGTGCCTGAGGAGTTCCGCGCCACGCTGATGGCGCTGGAGCTCGAGGAGGCGCTGATTCGCCCCCGCGCTACGGTGATCCCGATGGGCGCCGAGGTCGTCAAGATCCCGGCTATCCGCGACACCTCCCACGCGTCCAGCGTATTCGGTGGCGTCGTGGCCTACTGGACGCCTGAGGCCGGCACGCTCGCCGACAGCGACCCGACCTTCACCCAGATTGCCCTGACGGCCCGCAAGCTGACGGGCTACACCATCGCCAGCAACGAGCTCCTGGCCGACTCGGCCATCGCGCTCGAGGCGTTGATCCTGAATCTCTTCCCGCGGGCCATCGCCTGGTACGAGGAGAAGGCGTTCTTCTCGGGCTCGGGCGCGGGTGAGCCGGTCGGCTTTCTGAACGCCGACTGCGCGATCAGCGTCTCGAAAGAGGCGAACCAGGCAGCCACGACCATCGTGGCCGAGAACCTGGACAACATGTTCGCGCGCATGCTGCCGTCCAGCAGGAACCGGGCTATCTGGATCGCAAACCCGAACGTGTTCCCGCAACTGGCCCAGATGAGCCGGTCGGTCGGCACGGGCGGGGCGCCGGTGTGGGTG
>JBAZUN010000445.1:0-5240 GCA_041661365.1 Candidatus Latescibacterota bacterium | reverse complement strand
TCTCGGCGATCCCCAAGGCCAGGGCCCCGGCCGGATGGACCGGCGCCGTGGCCCCGGCATTAGGCATGGTGTCCAGGGACTGGGGCAGGCCGCGGCGCACGTACTCGATGAGAACCTCGGCCATGTTCCCGTCCAGACAAAGCGGAGTGCGCGCCTCGGCGTACCCCACCAGGATCGGTCGCCGCCGCAGCTCGGCGGCGCTGCCGCGCACCACCTCGCCGATCCGGCAGATGAACTCGATGTCGAACGGGTTGAGCGCCTCCACCCCGCCGAGCTTGTCGGTGTGCTTCACCAGCTCGGCGGCCAGGCGCACCGGTCGGATCGGCAGCGGCACGTCCTGGGCCGCTACCGGCAGACCGGTATAGGTCACCTGATCGAGCTGGGCGGCCAGCCGCAGGGCGGCCCGGGTGTCGGTCAGGGTGGCCGGCCGTCGTTGTCCGTCCAGGTCGTAGATGAAGACGCAGTAGCCACCGGCGCTGACGGTGAAATCAGGGTGCACCGCCAGCTCCTCGCGGCGGAAGCGCACGTGGGAGTAGCGCACGGCCATCCGCTCGGGCTGGCGACGCTGGACGAATTGGCGCCGCAGCCGGTCCACGGCTCCTTGCACCACCGACTCGGGGAAGCGCACCCGGCGCTGGGCACGGTCGACCCGGCACCCCGCGGCCTCGAGGTAGTCCAGCGCCGGTCGGTGGTCGATCCACATCCCCGTGCCGGCCAGGATCCGCAGGGCGTTCCGGTGGATGGTCTCCATCTCCTCCGGGCTCAGGAAGCGCAGCGGCTGCAGCGGCGTCTTCATCGTCTGCCTCGGCTAGATGTCGCGTCCGAGAAATAGGTTGTGCCACCGAGCGGGGCGAGGCGCCCGGCCAGCTAGGCGCGCGAACGACCTGTATCGAGGGGAGATACAGGAAGCGAGCGCAACGACGCTGGCCGGGATGGATCGACCCGCGAATGCCAAGGTATTTCTCGGACGCGACACTATAGGTACCAGAGCAACTTGACCTTGAGCACGGCGGCGCGCTCTTGCACCTTTAGTGGCCGCGCCGGGGAAGTGACCAGGCCGGGCGAGTCGCGCTCCTGCACCTCGTTGACCGCCAGATAGACCCAGCTCTTGGGTTGGAACTGCCACGAGAACAGCACCCCGCCCAGCAGTTGCTCCAGGTCGCCGGTAGAGCGCCGGCGCAAGCCGTCGACGTAGAGGTACAGGCTGACGTCGTTGACCGGCGTGAGGCGGGCGTAGGGCCGGGCGTTCCAAGTCACTTCCTCGACGCGACCATCAGGGTCGTTCTCGACGAAGACGTCCAGCGAGCTCCCCACCTCGAGCACGTCGGCCGCCTGCCACTGTCCCGAGGCGCCGGCCCACGAATAGAGCCCGCGGTACATGCGGCTGAAGTTGTAGGTCCGCGAGACCCCACCCCAGGCGTTGAGTTGCCACGCTCCGGCCATGACGTATGAGGACGCGTTGACCTGCGTCGCGGTGTAGGTCGTGCCGGCGTCGCGCGAGCGGCCGTGGCTGAGTTCGACCTCCGCGCCCCACATCGGCCGCATCTCGGCGCTGGCCACCAGGGACAGGGCCCGGTCGGTGTACCGATCGGCCCGCTCGCGGGTCAGGATGCCGCCGGCGCCGAGGTACAGGTTCTGCAGCCGTCCACGGGGGAAGTACCACCGCGGGCCACCGTTGACCACCAGATCGGACAGTCCCTGCCAGGGCACGAACCCTACCTCGCCGACGTCGAAGTGCCTGCCGATGGCGCGGCCCTTGGCCGCCAGCAGGTACCGGGGTCGGGTGAGTCTGAAGCCGGCCGAGGCCGCGTGGTCAGAGCCCACCGACTCGCGGTAGGAGCGGGCCAACTGATACGCCAACTGCCAGTCCGAGCCCCGCAAAGCGCCGTCGAGGTCGACGACTGCGTTGTCGCCGTCGGCGCTACGCCGGCCGACGCCGAGGATCCCGATCGAGGAGTTTCCCAGCACCTGCCGTTTGACCCGGCCGGCCGCGTAGAGCGCCTCGGAGACCTCGACCGGAGCCGTCTCGGCGAGGTACTCGGCCTGACCGGTGCCGGCGATGAACCCGCCGTATTCCCAGCCGCCGGACCGGCCGAAGGCCCGGGTCCCCAGCCGCAGCGGCACCTCGCCGCCGTCGGGAAGCTTGCGGCCGATGCGGCGCGGGTAGAACAGCTCGAGGGGGGAGTAGAAGCCGATATTCCGCTCCTTCCCCGAGGCGATGAAGACCTCGCTGCCCTGGGTGAAGAAGGGTCGACGCTCGGTGTAGTAGGACTCGTACCTCGTGATGTTGAACTCGAACGGATCGGCCTCGATCTGGGCGAAGTCGGGATTGGCGGTCAACTGCAGGGTCAGCCGCTGCGACGGGTTGTAGAACAGGTCGAAGCCGGCGTCGGGGTCCAACCCCCGTTGGTCCGAGGCCAGGTGCTGGGCCGCCACCAGGCCGACCGGATAGACCTCGAGTCCCAGGCCGCGGACGGCCGGGCGGAAGTCCCCCAGCTCGAGGCGACCGAACCGCGAGATCCGCTGGCCCTCGTTCTGCTCGTAGGCGCACCAGTACAGGTCCTCGCCGTCGGCCGGCTTCCACCGGTCGAAGTCCAGACCCCAGGCGGACAGTTCCTCGTCGTACTGCAGGGTTCGATAGGGGATCCGCATCTCGACGACGAACCCATCGTCGGTCACCCGCGTGGCGGCCCACCAGACCCCGTCCCAGGAGTAGTCGCGGTTGCGCGCGTCGTCGAGCAGACGACAGTCGGCGCGGGTTCCGCCGGACGAAACCGCGAACTTGTACGCGCTCTGCCGGTCGCCGAAGGTATCGAGCATGATCGAGACCACGTCGCCACTGGTCTCGTCGAGCTGACCAGTACGGGCCTCGACGCCTCCGGGTCGGTCGGCGCACACCATCAGACAGTACAGCTCCTCGCCCGTGGTGAGCACCTTGGCCACGGTGCGGCGGGACGGCGGTTGGTGGTGATACGGTGACTGCTGCACGAAGTCGGTGACCGAGTCGGCCGCGGCCCAGGCCGGGTCGACCACCCCGTCGATGCGGATCTCGGCCTCGGTGCGCACCAGGCGCAGGGCCTTCTCCTGGGCCAGCAGAGACGCCGCGCCGCCGAGACAGCCGATCAGCACCGCGCAGCAGAGCGTGCGCATGTAGCCTTCCCCCCGTGGCAATAGGGTTTTTGCCGGGCACCGCCAGGCGCGTCCGCGACCAGGCCACCCGCGATCTCCGTTCCCGGCAGCCGCCGACACAACGAGTAGAGTCGTCCGCTCCCGCGGCGGTTGGCAGCGCGGCGTGAACCGGTGGTAATATAGACCACCACGTGGCCGCCTCCCACCGGCACGCGCCGGCCGGGACAGGAATGGGGCGATGCCCTATACTTGGTGCCTGCCCGGCCGTATACCGGTGACCGCTAACCAGGAGGTGAGAGATGGCGAAGCTGGCGCTGCACGGCGGATCCAAGGTGCTGCCGAAGGGACTGGGAGTCGAGTGGCCGGTTTTCGACCGTAGCGAGGAGGAGGCGGTGCTGGGGGTGTTGCGCCGCGGGAACTGGTGGCGCGGCGGCAGCATCGAGGCTCAGGCCGAAAGCGCGTGCGGCCGCTTTGAGCGCGACTTCGCCAAGTGGCACGACGCGGCCCGCGGCCTGTGCGTGCCGAACGGCACCATCGCCCTGGAGCTGGCCCTGCGCGCCGTGGGGGTGCAGCCCGGCGACGAGGTCATCGTACCGGCCCTGTCCTTCGTGGTCAGCGCCTCGGCCGTGCTCCCCCTGGGGGCCGTGCCGGTCTTCGCCGACGCCGACCCGCGGACCTACCAGCCCGACCCGGCGGCCATCGAGGCCGCGATCAGCCCCCGGACCCGGGCCATCGTCGTGGTCCACTTCGGTGGGTACCCGGCCGACCTCGACCGGCTCGTCCGCCTGGCCCGCAAGCACCGGCTCCCCCTGGTCGAGGACTGCGCCCATGCCCAGGGCACCCAGTGGCGCGGCCGCGGGGTCGGCTCGTACGGCGCGGCCGGCACCTTCTCCTTCCAGCAGTCCAAGGCCTTCACCAGCGGCGAGGGGGGGATCGTCGTCACCAACAGCGAGGAGGTGTGGTACCGGGCCTATCGCTTCCACAACCTCGGCCGCCTCGAGACCAGCGGCTTCTACGACTTCCACGAGCCCTCGTCGAACTACCGCCTCACCGACCTGCAGGGCGCCCTGCTCAACGCCCAGTTCGCCCGGTACCGCAAGCAGCTCCGCGCCAAGCAGGCCAACCAGCGGTACCTGAGCCGGGCCCTGCGGCGGCTCGGTGCCTTGGAGCCCCTCCCCGACGATCCGCGCATCACCCGGCGGGGCCACTACTACTACCTGCTCAAGTACGATCCGGAGCGGTTCGAGGGGATCCACCGCGAGGTTTTCCTGAAGGCTTGCCAGGCCGAGGGGCTGGGCATCGGCCACAGCTACGGCACCGCCATCAACCGGTACCCGCTGTTCCAGAACCTGAAGTGGCCGGCGCGGTACCGCGGCGCCCAGTACCGCAAGCTCGGCTGCCCCCAGGCCGAGCGGATCTTCAACGAGGAGTTGTGCGCCCTGCCGCACACCGTGCTGCTGGCCGACCGTGCCATGCTCGACCGCGTCGTCGAGGTGATCGCCAAGGTGCAGGCGAACGCCGGCGAGCTGCGGCGCCGACCGGAGTAGTCGCCCAGGTGACCTCGTTCCTCGCCTCCCTGCTCTTCGTCACCCTGGCCGAGATGGGCGACAAGACCCAGCTTCTGGCCATGGCCTTCGCCACCCGGTTCGCGCCGGTGACGGTACTGTCCGCGGTGCTGGTGGCCACCCTCCTCAACCACGGGTTCGCCGTGGTGGCCGGCCGTCTCCTGACCACGGTGATCCCCCTCGAGGTGATCTCGCTGACGGCGGCCCTCTCCTTCGTCCTCTTCGGCCTGTGGACCCTGCGCGGCGATTCGCTGGAGGGAGAGGACGAGGCCCGCGGCGGGTACGGCCCGTTCCTGACCGTGGCCATCGCCTTCTTCATCGCCGAGCTGGGGGACAAGACCCAGTTGGCCACGATCAGCCTGGCGGTGCGCTACCCCGACCCCCTCGCGGTGCTCCTGGGCACCACCACGGGGATGGTCATCGCCGACGCGATCGGCATCGTCGTGGGGATCGTGCTGGGGAAGCGGCTCCCCGAGACGGCCATCCGGGTCTTGTCCGCCGCGGTCTTCATCTTCTTCGGCCTGGCCGGTACCGCCGTGGTCCTGC
>JBAZUN010000444.1:0-5254 GCA_041661365.1 Candidatus Latescibacterota bacterium | reverse complement strand
AGAGCCCGACCGACCGAGGGTCAAGGAAGTTCTGGGTCCGGCCGGCAGTGATCCCGTGGCCCTTGGCGATCCGGTCGCAAGGGGAGTAGATTAGCCACGCGAAACCTGCACCCCTGCCGGGATCGCCCGGCGAACAAGGAGATCAGGCATGGATATCGGCCTTTCCAATCTGTTCCTCAAACGCCAAGTCGAGTCCCGCTCCCTGTCGGCCGAGAACTTCCGCGGCGAGAAGGGGAAGGGGGGGATGGCCACCCCGGAGACCACCCTGCACGAGGGGTGCGCCCGCGCGGCGAGGGATCTCGGCCAGGGGTGGAAGCTGTCCCCCTGCCTCCCCCTGCCGGCGGGGAAGGCCGTGGCCATCATGGACAACGACGGTCCCGGGATCATCCGCCACCTCTGGATCACCATGGACTCCCGCTTCTACCGCGACGTGATCCTGCGGATCTGGTGGGACGACGAGCCGACCCCCTCGGTCGAGGTGCCGATCGGCGACCTCCTCTGCAACGCCTGGAACCTGCGGCAGAAGATCCTCTCCCTGCCGATCAACGTGAACCCGAGCGGCGGGATGAACTGCTTCTTCCCCATGCCGTTCCGCCGGCACGCGCGGATCGAGGTCGAGAACCAGTCGCCCAACGAGCTGCCGCACTTCTTCTACACGATCAACTACACCCTGGAGCCGGTGGCCGACGAGGCCCTCTACCTGCACGCGCAGTGGCGCCGCAGCAACCCCCTGACCTACGGCACCGACTTCGTCATGGTCGACGGGATCAAAGGCCAGGGGCAGTACGTGGGGACCTTCATGGCCTGGCAGCAGAACAACGCCGGCTGGTGGGGCGAGGGGGAGATCAAGATCTTCCTCGACGGCGACACCGCCTTCCCGACGATCTGCGGCACCGGCACCGAGGACTACTTCGGCGGCGCCTGGTGCTTCGGCGAGGACTACTCGGCCCCGTACATGGGATTCCAGCAGGTGGTCAAGAAGTCGGGCGAGGTGGGGGCTCGGATGACCCTGTACCGGTTCCACGTGCAGGACCCGGTCTTCTTCCGCTCCGGGCTGAAGGTGCAGATGCAGGCGATCGGCTGGCGCAGCGAGGGCCGGTACCTGCCCCTGCAGGACGATATCGCCGCGGTGGTCTACTGGTACCAGACCGAGCCGCACGCCGCCTTCCCGGCCCTTCCCGGCCGCGACTCGCGGGAGATCGTCTGAGTGCTGGCCCTCAAGAGCGACACCCTGCAGGTCTGCGTGCTCGATCCGGCCGCGGACCGCGCCTGCTTCGGCACCCGGTACTGCACCGGCGGGTACATCTTCCAGGTCCTCGACCTGCACCACGGCGAGGTTCTTTCCGGGCCGACCTACCCGGATTCCTTCAACTGGTTCGACGGGCAGGGGATCCCCGACGCCTTCAACCTCAGCCCGCTGCGGGACCCGGCCTCCACCGAGGCCGAGGCCCTGGTCATCGGGGTCGGCCGCTGCGACCTGCAGGCCAACCAGGTGCGCGAGTTCTGCGTCTGGGAGGTGGAGCGCCAGCCCGAGGCCCTGACCATGCGCACCCGGCAGGAGCACAGCCCCTTTGCCCTGGAGCTCGAGCGGACCGTGGCCCTGCACCAGCGCACGGTCCGCTCGGCCACCCGGATCCGGAACACCGGGAAGCGCCTCATCCCGGTCTGCTGGTTCCCCCACCCCTTCTTCCCCCAGCCCGAGACCGACGAGCTGTGCCGCTTCAACGCCCCGGTCTCGATGCCGGATAATCCCGGTTTCATCCTGGCTCCGAGCGGCTTCATCCAGCGCCTGGGGTGGCCCTGGTCCGACGGCCACTACCAGCCCCTGGACCACCGGGCGCAGGCCCCGCTGGTGGTGACCCAGCGACACCCGCAGCTCGGCCTGGTCGCGGCCCACTGCAGCTACGTGCCGTCCTACTTCCCGATCTGGGGGAACACCCGGACCTTCTCCTGGGAGCCGTTCCTCGAGCGTCTACTGGCCCCGGATCAGGAGCTGAGCTGGTCGATCGACTACGATTTCTGAGTCTGAGCAGGAGGAACGATGGACGAACGGTTGCAGGCCTTCCAGCAACAGGTCCGGGAGCGGGGGTTCGCCCCGCACCACAGCCCCAAGGAGGAGAACTGGTCGGCCGCCTTCTTCGGCGAGTTCGCCCACCTCCCCCTGCCCGAGCGGCAGGCCCGGTCCTTTGCCCGGGCCCTGGAGCTTGAGCCGGTCCTGATCCATCCCCTCACCCGGATCGCCGGACAGATCTTCCAGGGATGCCCGGGGGCCGGATGCCCGGAGCTGAGCGGCAGCACCGTCCATCCTGGCTGGGCCGAGTTCTCGGTGGCCGCGGCGGCCCGGAACCGGGTGGCCCGCGAGCTGCCCGAGAACGAGGAGTACGCCCGGCACTTCGGCGACGGCGCCTTCCCCGGCCACATCTGCTGGGACTTCGGCCGGATGCTCGAACTGGGCGTGGAGGGGATGATCGCCCTGTGCCGGGAGCAGGCGACTCGCGCGACCGATGCCGGGCAGCGCCGGTTCTACGCCTGCGTCGAGATCGCCCTCGCTGGCCTGCTGGCCTGGGTCGACCGGCATGTCGCCGCCCTCGACGAGATGGCCGCGAACGAGCCCGACCCGGCCCGGCGCCACGAGCTGGCCGAGATGGGCTCGATCTGCCGGCGCGTCCCCCGCCTGCCGGCCGGCACCTTCCGCGAAGCGGTGCAGGCCTTCTGGTTTCAGCACCTGGCGGTGATGTACGAGAATCCGTTCGGCGGGAACGGCCCGGGTCGTCTCGACTACTATCTCTGGCCGTACCTCGAGCGCGACCTGGCCGCCGGGCGGACCTCCATGGAGGAAGCGCGGGCGCTGATCGCCGAGTTGTTCCTCAAGCTGCACGAGCGGATCGCCCCCCACGACGGCTGGGTCGAGGCCCTGCCGGTCGGCGGCCGGAACCCTGACGGCACCCTGGCGGTGACCCCCCTGTCCTGCCTCATCCTCGAGGTCATCACCGAGCTGAAGCAGACCCACCCCTCGGTCTACGTCCGGCTGCCGGAGGGCGCCCCGGACCACTTCGTCGACCTCACGGTGAAGTACGTCCTGGAGAGCGGGAACCGGGCCCAGGTCTACGGCGACGAATCGATGATCGAGGCCCTGCACGCCGGGGGGGTGGCCCTGGCCGACGCCCGCCACTGGACCGCCGGCGGCTGCATGGAGGTCTCGCCCCAGGGGTGCAACTGCGACCTGCTGTTCTCCTTTGCCCACAACGTGGCCCGCACCCTCGAGCTGGTGCTCAACGGCGGCTGCCTGCTGCAGACCGGCGAGCGGGCCATCGCCCACAGCCGCACCCTGGCCGACTACGCCGACTTCGAGGAGCTCTACGCCGACTTCACGACCGAGCTGCACCGCGAGCTGGGGATCCTCGGCCGCCGCCTCGACCTCTGGCTCGACTGCTACGCCGAGTACCGTCCCTCCTTCCTGCTCTCGAGCATGACCCACGACTGCCTGGAGCGGGGCCGCTCGATCAACGCCGGGGGCGCCCGGTACACCCACTACGGCGGGAGCGGAGTCGGCATCCCCAACGTCGGCGACAGCCTGGAAGCGATACGGCGGGCGGTCTTCGTCGAGCGGCGGTACACCGGCGCCCAGGTGCTGGCCGCACTGCGCGACGACTTCGTCGGCCACGAGGCCCTACAGCGGTACCTGGCCGGCCTGTCCAAGTACGGGGCCGACGACGCCGAGGCCGACGCCATGGTCGACCGGGTGCTAGGCACCTTCGTCGACGGGCTGCAGCGTCACCGGGCCCGGCACGGGGGCCGCGTCCTGCCGGTGATCCTCGGCTTTGTCTGGGTGGTCGAATACGGCAAGCAGGTCGGCGCCACCCCGGACGGCCGCCGGTCCGGCCGGCCCCTGGCCCACGGCCTCTCCCCCCAGTCCGGTGCCGCCGTGGCCGGGATCACCGCGGCCATCCACTCGGCCACGCGGCTCTCCCTGCGCCGGGTTGCCGGCGGCGGGGCCATGATGTGGGACCTGGACCCGGGGTGGGCGGCTCAGGAGACGGTGCGGCCGATCCTGACCACCTTTGCCCAGCAGGGCGGTCACATCTTCCAGGGGAACGTCATCGACGTGGCCCGCCTGCGGGAGGCCCAGGAACACCCCGAGGAGCACCCTGACCTGGTGGTGCGGGTCTCCGGGTTTTCGGCCCGCTTCGTCTCCCTCTCCCGCGCGACCCAGGACGAGATCATCACCCGGCACCGGTACCGCGCCTGACGCACGGCCGATCCTGCCGGCCGTCCCTAACCAAGAGAGGACGTCCATTCCATGAGCGAACGGAACCTGAGTCCGCAGCAGATGTTCGTCGACCTGGTCCGGGATCATAAACCCGAGTGCCGGTTCACCGGACGCGAGCGCAAGGCCTTCCAGACCTGGAAGAAGAAGGCCCTGCCGCGGGTGCTGGCGACCCTGGGCGATCCACCGCCGCCGCCAACGGCCCCGGATCCCGAGCTGGTGGCCCAGTGGGAGGAGCACGGCCTGATCCGACAGCGCTGGCTGATCAACGTGCAGCAGCACCTCGCCGCGGTGCTGCTGGTCAACCTCCCCAAGGGGCTCAAGCGCGGGGAGAAACTGCCGGCGATCCTCTGCTGCCACGGGCATGGACCGTACGGCAAGGAGCCGGTGATGGGGAACCAGTCCAGCCCCGAGCTGCGCCAAGCGGTCAGCGGCCATCGCTACAACTACGGCCAGGTGATGGCCGAGAAGGGGTTCGTCACCTACGCCATCGACTGGATCGGCTTCGGCGAGCGGAACGACAACACCAAGCCGAACCACTGGGCCGGCACCGGCGGTCGCGACTGGTGCAACCTCTACTACCTCCACGCCACCATGCTGGGGATGACCTCGCTGTCGATCAACGTCAGCCACGGCAAGGTCGCCACCGACGTGGTCAGCCGCCTGCCCCAGGTCGACGGTTCCCGGCTGGGGGTGATGGGCCTGAGCGGCGGCGGCACCATGACCCTGTGGATGGCCCTGTGCGACGAGCGCTTCAAGGCCGTCGAGATCATCTGCTACAGCGACCTCTGGGCGTGCTTCGGCATCCGCGACCTCAACTATTGCGGCATGCAGGTGGCCCCCGGCCTCTACAAGCTGGTGGATCTGCCGGACCTCCAGGGATTGCTGGCGCCGCGTCCGCTGCTGGTGGACATCGGCGCGAACGACACCTGCTTCAAGCTGGACTCCGCCACGGCGTGCTTCGAGAAAGTGAAGAGCATCTACCGC
>JBAZUN010000443.1:0-5255 GCA_041661365.1 Candidatus Latescibacterota bacterium | reverse complement strand
GTCCGTGTCCGCCAGGATCGCCTTGACCTGCTCGCCCACGACCTTGAGCCGCTCCAGGCTCGCCAGGAATGTGGCGCCGTACCTGGCCACCGAGCTCTTGCTGACCTCGTATCCCTGCTCGTCCAGCCAGGCTGCGATATCGCGGTAGGTCTTGCCCTCCGATATCATGCGGTCGGCAGTACGCTGGATGTCTTCCGGGAGTTCCTGCAGCTTGAAGTGGGTTCGCCGCTCGGCCATCAGAACTCGACTCCCACGTCCGCACAGATGTTTCCCTCGATAAGGTCCTTGCCGTGCGCCGTCAGCCGCGCCAGCGTGACATCCTCGCCCTCGTCGGTGATCTTGCTGGTTTCGAGGTACTCCTTGTCCGCCAAGTATGCCAGGTCGCTCTCAACCTTCTCGGTCGAGCTGCACAGCTTGGCTTCCTCCAGGATGCGGACAAGGGTCTTGATGAGCAGGTCGCGCGGATAGATCTGATTCAATGCCCGAAGGATCTTGCCTCGTCGCTGCTTGCGCTCAATCTGGTGCAGGTCCATTACGCCTTCCTCGCCTCGTTGAGGGCCGCCACGCTCTCCTGCACGGTGCCGACCGCCTTGCGCATTTCCCGCAGCTCGCACAACAGGAGTTCCATGCGGCCACCCAGGTCGTTTTCGATTCGGGACAGGCCGGCGGCCAGTTCGTCTCTCGTCACGTACTTCTCCGCCACCTTCGTCTTGAAGGCGGCCAAGTCGGCCTTGACCCCGGATGCCTTGTCGTGCGCTTGCCGGGTCCGGTCTCGCAGGTCCTTGAGGTAGAACATCACCAGCGAGCACAGAAGCGTGATGACCGCACCGAGGATGAGAGTGAAGATTCCGGAGACGACCTCTGGCATCTGCGCTACCTCGCCCCGCCGGCCTTCGTGTCCGACCGCGCCGTCTCCTCGGGATCGCTCCAGACGATGGGCTTGTTCGTCACCAGGCGCAGGACCAGGTTGATCATGGCCAGCAACGACACCGCCGCCTCGGCCGGGATCTCCCGGTCGCCGAAGTACGCAATCAGCGTGAGCAGGATGGCGATTGCGTTGGCCCAGAACGTTCGGCTTTCCCAGAACAGCTTCGCCGGCATGACACCCTCCAAGTTCAGTTGACCCGTGACGGGCGGCCGAGTGCGGGGTGCAACACGACCGCCGCGTCACAGGCGAGGTCCGTATTCGACATTACCGGGCAGCGATCTTGGTTGTCTTGCGCCTATTGCGCCTATTGCACCTATTGCACATAAAATCGTCCTTGATCCCGCCCAGGTGGTAGTGCAGAATGGGGACAAGCGAGGTCCACCATGACAACTGCCAAGACTCGACTCTTCAAATGTGCCTTCTACAACCAAACAGGAAGGCAGGTCGGCCTTCCCCTTTGGGATGCAGCGAAGCGGCTCGACGGCTTGCCCCTGGAACAGCGGAACGTCCAGCTCCAGCAGCCCGTAGGGGATTACTTGCGACTTGATTCATGTGCGCAACAATGCCCTCCCTGGTGCCGCCGCACCCGACAAGGAGACACGACCGCTACCGCTGCAGGATGACGAGGGCTTGGGCGAACCCACGGCTGCGCTCATGGATTCCAAGACAGGCGTCATCGCCCTGCAACTCAATAGGTACGGCACTGGCATGAACGGCCTGCTGGACTACTACAGAGATGCCGTCACGAGAAAGCTTCAGATGCCTACCCCCGTGTATCCCTGGGGCCTCGTGCTCAGGAACGATTCCATGAAGCGCCTGCTTGCTGCGCAGATATACAAGGCGTTTGAAATGGCCGTGGCGTACCCGAGCGACGCCGATCTCGCTGCCGCTGTGGTCAAGTCGGGCAATGTGGGGGATCTGGCGAGGATCCAGCGAACATGTGGAGCGAGGAAGCTTCACCTCAAGGCAACCATCTCCCTGGATTCCGAGCGGGACCGGGCAGGTTTTGTGGGATACATCAGGAGTCTTCTGGGCGATCTCGCCGTGCTTAGAAAGCTGAAAGTGCTGACGCGGAAAAGCAGGTACGCCATGGACGACAGCATCGACTTCCTCACAGACTCCCTTCGTTGTCAGGAGCAGGTCGAGCTGGAAGCGCGGCACAAGACGCCGCCTTTCGAGAAGCGCAGAGACCTGCTGCTCCGGGCGTACTACGGACTTGACGCGGAGATGCGCAAGCACATACTTTCCTCTGGTAGGGAAGGTGGGGACGATGACGCGTCTTGAGTTCGAACGCTTTTACCCGTCCGCAGCTGGCGCTATCGCCGCCGGTGCCGCTGTCCTGCTTCCCGTTTGGGAACATCGCCCCTGCAACGACGACATCCTGCTCGCAATTCTGAACCTCGCCGGAGTCCTCATCGGTTTTGCCGCGGCGGCAAAGGCGCTCCTCTATGCGGCCTGCGATCGCCCTTCGATAAAGAAGCTGCGGGAGTTCACGCCTCCGCGGTACCGCCGAACCTATTTCGACATCCTGGTCTCGTACGCTGGCGCCCCATTCTATTGGTCCGCAGGTACGCTGGTGTTATGTCTGGCGGCGCTGCTCTTGGATCAAGACCATTTCCTGCAGGCACCGCTTCCGCCTGCGCTGGCATGCTGCCTCACGGCCGGGTTATTCAGCTTCGAGAGGCTCATGCGGCTCCTGCTCAGCCTGTTGCGGGGCCACTAGTCCATCAGATCTTGAGGGTCAGCTCCCGAGGCAAGGCGCTCGACGCTGTCGCGGCTGATGCGTGTTAGGCGGGGCCCGGCCCGCTGCGCGTCGAGCTTGCCGGATTCGATCATGTAGTACACGGTGCGACGGCTGCAAGACAGGGCCTCCGCCACCTCATCCACGCGAAGGAGGCGCTTGTTCGGAAGCTGGCTGCTATTCCTCATCCTGGCCTCCCTACGGCCTCAGCGGCCGTCCGTTGTTGTCCAGGCCATCGAACAGGCTCGGACACATCCACAGAATCACCATCACCCACGGTGCAAGCGAGAGCACCCGCCGCGCATGCCGCACCTTCCGCCGCAATCTGCGCAGCGACCACGTCCCCCTATTCCTCATCGGACACCTCCCGGCCGCACGTATCGGGCCGCACTTCCCACTGGAAGACGAGCACCATAACCTCGGTGTGCTTGGGCACCTGGTATGCACCACTGTCGGTGTCGTAGTCCACGAACTGGGGAGTGAGCGTGTCGGGGTGGCGGAGCACGACGAGGTGCAAGCGAGCCAAGCCCGTGGGGAACGGGTCGTCGCACACCAGCACGTCGTAGAGCCGGCCTTCCTGGAAGTAGCGCTCCTTCTCCGGCGACCAGATCCGCACCGTCGTGAAGACCTCACCCTTCAGCTTCTTGTACCTCCTGCTGAACTTGATCTTCCTCATGGCGCCGCCTCCAGCCCCGGAAGGGCCGGCCACTTGCACGTGGGCGAGTATGACAACATGACGGGCGGATACTCTAAGGAGAGCCGCCCGGGCCGAAATATGACCAGGCAGGACGGATGCCGGTTCCCATCCCACGGCTGGCCGTCCAGCAGGAACGAGACACGGCCCACGATGAAGCGGATCTCGCTGGCCGACATGGCGTAGTAGTGCCACCAGGCAGTATCCGTTCGCGGCGGGACGAGCATCACCACGGTGGCCCCTTGCTTGCATGACATGAAAGCCTTGCGCATCCACCGGGGAAGCTGGTCTCCGTATGGCGGGTTGCACCAAACAACCTCGCCATCCCACTTCTGCTTGAGCCGATCGACTCCCGGGCTCCAGAAGCGTGTGCACTTCGCTGTAGCCGCAGTGGCGGCCGCATCGACCGTGAAGTGGAACTCCTCGTCGAGCTTGGAGAACAGCACCATCGGCGTCTCCCAGTCGTCCCGGCTCGGGCCCTTGCGTCCGCCATCCTTGGTCTTGGTCATGGCGCCCTCCCAGGCTCGGCTTCCGGAGCCTCGGCCGGAGGGGCCACGTAGCCCCGGCGGACCATCTTCTTCAGCGCTTCGATGAGAGCGTTGGCCTCGGCCCTGGTCTGCGGCCAGCGCTTCTTCAACTGCCGCTCGCAGAACCCCACCTGGCGCCGGACGTCGTCCAGCCCCACCTTGCGCAGGAGGTACGCCAGGTACCGCTGCTGCCCCTCGCTGATGAAGTCCAGCACGTCTACGTCGCTCTCGTCGGCCGGCGGCCGCATGGCCGGCGCCCGCTTCGACACGAAGCCCAGCTTGCCGAAGTACTGCATCACCTTCTCGAACCCCGCGACGTCCAGGTCCTTCGAGCTGGAGACTCCGGCCTCGGCCTGGAGGACGTCACGGTACGTGTCGTCGTCCAGGCACAGGTCCTTCTTCGCCAGGTGAATCAGTGCGAGGTGTCGCCGTTCGAGCATATCCCCGCCTCCTTGATGTCCGCCATCGTCGGCACCCGGTCCGTGATGTGCTCCAGCCCGGCCAGCACGAAGGGCCTCGTCGGGTTGTTGTGCCACCGTCCGCCCTTCACGATGGGCGTCGTCCCGTCATCCCGCAGCTCCGCCACACCGAAGATCCGCCCACGGCCCAGCTGCGCATCCAGCGACAGCCGGCGCCAGGTCGTCCGCTTCGCGGCGTAGTACGTGACCGTCCCCTTCTTGTCCCGCCACCCGTCTGCCCCGAACCGGTACACGCCGGCCCGTGCTGCCAGCCCGGTGCGAGGGTCGATGACCTTGAACCACGGGTCCACCTTGACCAGCAGCACGATGTGCGACGGGAACTCCAGCACGTTGACGTGCGCCAGGTCGTCGATGCTCCCGTAGATGCGGTGCCCGTCCAGCTTCACGAACCCGCCGCCGACCACGGGGCACACGTACTCCTGGTAGCCGACGTGCGTGCTCCCCTTGTACAGCTTGCCAGCGCACGGGTAGCGGAGCTGGAACGTCTGACTCCGGCCCGTCCGCCAGGTGTACTCTTCGTTGGCGTTGAGCCAGTAGCCCAGCACGATGCCCGTGCACGTCGAGCAGACCCAGCCGTGAGTCCACGGCTTCTTCAGCTTCGCACCGGCCACCGGCGCAGACGCGCCGCTCCAGCCCAGCGCCACGGCCCAGCGGTCGTCCGTGTACCGCTGCACGCCCGGCCCGTACACGATGCCCCGCCCGCCGAACGAGAGCTGCGACAGGTCGAGCACCCGCTGGAACTTGGCCACTGCGGCCGTCTGCTGGGGCCGCTCCGGAGTGCACACCTCCAGCGGCAGGTCGTACAGCGGCAGAGCGTTGCTCAGCCTTGCCCACGTCACCGGCACGCAGATGCCGTCAGCGGTCAGCAGCTCGTCCTCCTGAAAGG
>JBAZUN010000442.1:0-5279 GCA_041661365.1 Candidatus Latescibacterota bacterium | reverse complement strand
GGCCTCCTCGACGGTCGCGGCATCGCGATACCAGCGCTGCACGTACTCCCAGCCGACCTGGGCCGAGGCCGCGACCAGGTATTCCCCGGCGGGAAGCTCGCCGACGACGTAGTTCCCCTCCTTGTCGGTGCTGGCGTAGGCCCAAACCGCTACGGCCGAGGGCACGGTCTCCATACTACCTGCCGGATCCTCCTTATCCCGGCTGATCGTGGCCGTGCTCTGCACCGAGATCCAGGCCTCGCCCAGCGGGTTCCCCTCCCGGTCGGTCACCCGCCCCGAGATGACGCTCCCCATCACCGGCAGGTTCAGCCCGAAGTCGATCCCCGGGGTCTCCACCTCGAAGGTCACCGCCACCGGCGCGGCCTCCTCCCATTTGTCCGTCCCCGGGTACCACTGGTAGGCGTAGTACCACCGGGTCGAGGCCTGGGCCTGCACCCGCCAGTTGCCGGTCGCCAGCCCACCGATCCGGTAGAAGCCGGTCTCGTCGGTCACGGCCCAGCTATCGGTGCGCATTGGCATGCTCCTGCCCTCGGCCACGGTCACCACCGAGTCCGCCGAGATCTCGCGCGGCCAGTCAAAGGTGGCCTGGACCCAGGCCCCGGCGACGGCCGTGCCGTCGAGGTGCCGCACGTACCCGCTGATCGAGCCGCCCACGGCCAGACCGAAGTCGATCCCTTCCACGCGGCCGCTCTCGACCACCTCCACCCGCGTCGCCTCCTCGGGCGAGGCCGCGTCGCGGTAGTATTCGGGAAGGTACCCGTTGGCGAAGACCTCGAGCACGTATCGGCCGGGGTAGAGACCGGTCATCTCATAGGTCCCGTCCCTGCCGGTCTGGGCCATGCCGTAGATGAACGGATTGTCCGGCGAATAGGCGTGCACCGTGACCTCGGGGATCCCTTGCCCGTCCGCGTCCTTCCGGACCACGCCGGCGATACTGCCGCTGCCGGCGTCCATCCGCTCGAGCGCGAAATCGACGCCGCCGGCCGTCTCTCCGGCACCCACGGTCACGGGGACGGCGTCCGACAACACGGCGGCTCCCTTGTAGTACTGGGGCAGGTACCCCTTGGCCGTGGCCGAGACGTAGTACTCGCCCGGTTCCAGCCCCTCGATCCGGTACTGGCCGTCGGGCTGCACCATGGCCATTCCCGTGCTGCTCCGGTCCGCGGTGGAGTCGGCCGACCAGGCGGTCACGGTCGCCGAGTAGAACCCCTCGGGGTCAAGGCCGGACAAGGTACCGGCGATCGCCCCGGGGTCTCCGGCAGGCTTGGCGAGCTTGGCCCGCACCGTCGAGGCCGACCCGTGAGGCGGGGCCGGCCGCAGCAGGGTCAGGGCCCGGAGGGTGGCGATGCGGCCGAGGTCGCTCCGGGTCCCGGTGGCGGGTGCCGCCTCCACCGCGGCAGCTCCCACCAGGACGAGGAGCGCGAGGCACAGCAGACGATAGCGCGTCGGCATCTCGAGACTCCATGGGTTTGTCGGGGTTGTCGACCGCGAACGATCAGCGGCCGAAGACCGAACAGGTCCAATCTATAAAAGGCTCGGATCAGCGTCCCGGGACGGCTGATCCGGGTCGGGATCACCAGGGAAGGACTCCGAGGACATCTACCGACGTGCAAACCGTGTGCCAGGGCCAGGAAGGCCGCCACTCCCTGAGGAATCCCCCCTTCCCATGCCCCGGGATATCAGGTATCCGAGAACCCGTGCCGGATTTCCGAGGGTTGACAGGCGGGGAATCATGAGGCTTACTCAACCAACCCCTGCCTGGTCAGGTCCGGGGAGCGGTCCTCTTCAGGTCATCAAGTCACCCGAATCATCAAAGGATCTCTGGAAATGCGACCGGTCTGTCTGATCGTCCGCGACGGCTGGGGTCACAACCCCGATCCCCGCGGGAACGCCGTGCTGGCCGCGGCCAAGCCCAACACCGACGCCCTGATGGCCCGGTACCCGTGGACCCTGCTCGACACCTCCGGCGAGCCGGTCGGCCTGCCAGTGGGGTACCAGGGCTCCAGCGAGGTCGGCCACCTGAACATGGGCGCGGGCCGGATCGTGGTCCAGGAGCTGAAGCGCCTGGACGAGGGCCTGGCCACCGGCGAGGTCTTCGGGTACGCGCGCTGGCGCGAGTTGATGACCGCCTGGAAGACCGGGGGCGGCCGTCTGCACCTCTTCGGCCTCCTCCAGGACGAGGGGGTCCACGCCCACCAGGAGCACCTGTTCAAGGTGATGCGACGCGCCCGGCAGGAACACCCGGTCGGCGAGATCGTGGTCCACCCCTTCCTCGACGGCCGGGATACCTCGCCCCGCTCCTGCGAGGAGTACATCGCCGCCCTGGAGCTGGTGATGGCCGAGGTCGGCCGATGCCGGATCGGCACGGCCATGGGCCGGTACTACGCCATGGACCGGTCGAGGAACTGGAGGCTGACCGACACGGCCTACGAGTGCATCGTCGCCGGCCAGGGCCGGTCGGCCGGCTCCATCCTCGAGGCGGTGCACCAAGCCTATGCCCAGGACCGCACCCCGGACGGGGTGGAGATGTTCGACGAGTACATCCCTCCGTACGCGATCGGCGGGTACGACGGGGTGAGCGACAACGACTGCGTCTTCCACACCAACTACCGCCAGGACCGGGCGATTCAACTGACCCGGGCCTTTATCGACGACCAGTACCCCGGGACCCGCTCCCGGCGCCCAAGGGTCACCTACCTCGGCTTCACCCGGTACTACGACGAGCTGGAGGAGTACCTGCTGCCGCCGATGACCGAGGGGGGGGGGATGGAGGAGCTGCTGGGAGAGGTGATCTCCCGGGCCGGACTCCGGCAGCTCCGCCTGGCCGAGACCCAGAAGTTTAGGCACGTGACCAGCTTCTTCAACGGCAAGGCCACCACCCCCTACCCGGGGGAGGACCAGGTCGAGATCAAGGGCCGCTTCGATCCGGCCACCTTCGCCACCCATCCGGAGATGGAGGCGCACGGCGTCACCGAGGAGCTGCTGCGCCGCCTGGTCGACAACCCCTATGCCTTCATCGCGGTGAACTACGCCAACGGCGACATGGTCGGGCACACCGGCAACTTCGAGGCGGCCCGCCAGGCGATCGAGGTCGTCGACGAGTGTCTGGGGAAGGTCGTGGCCCGCCTGCTCGAGCTGGACGCCCACGTCCTGATCGCCGCGGACCACGGCAACTCCGAGCAGATGGTCGACTACCAGACCGGCAAGACCAAAACCAGCCACACCCTCTTCCCGGTCGAGTGCATCTACGTGGCCAGGGGGGCCGAGGACCGGAAGCTGGTCAGCCACGGCAAGCTGGCCGACGTCGCGCCGACCGTGCTCGAGCTGCTCGGTCTGCCGAAGCCGGCGGCCATGACCGCCGGCTCGCTGCTGGCCTGAGAACCCGCCGTCTCCCCCCGCGTCGACTCCCGCGGCAAGCCCGCTCAGCGGCGGCGGTTGACCACGCGCTGGCCGCTGGCCGCGCTGGCGCGGATCATGTCCATCAGCCGCGCGAAGCGCAGACCGATCTCCGGCGGACAGGGGTTTTCCTGGGTCCCGGCGCGGACGCGGAGGAACTGCTCCCAGACCCCGCGCGAGGCCGGGTGCTTCACCGTCTCGTACTCGGGCTGCTGCTGGTTCTTGAGCAACAGCCGCTCCCCCCAGATCCCGGTCTCGATCACCCCCTCGGTGCCGCAGACGGTGACCCGCGAGGTGCACTGGATCGAATCCCCGGCGCCGGCCAGGGAGAAGAGCGAGCCATCGCTGAACCGGCCGCTGACGCTGGAGTTGATCTCCACCGGCGCGCCGCACTGGTCCATGATCGCCATCACCTCGACCACGTCCTGCCCGGCCAGGTCGACCACGGTGTTGATCATGTGCGAGCCGGTGTCGAAGAGGAACCCACCGCCCGAGATCTCCGGGTCCTGGCGCCAGGTGCCGATGGTGGCGACCCGCCAGTGCTGGTGCACGTAGGCCGCGATCGAGGTCACCTTGCCGATCCTCCCCGCGGCCAGCAACTCCTTGGCCCGGCGGATCGCCGGCGACAGGCTCCCGGGGAAGGCGACCACCAGCAGCCGCCCGGTCCGATCACGCGCCTTGATGAGCGTCTTCGCCTCCTTCTCGTTGAGGACCATCGGCTTCTCCAACAGGACGTCCATCCCCGCCTTGAGGCAGTCCAGGGCGTTTTCCAGATGGAACTTGTGCGGGGTGTTGATGAAGGCAGCGTCGGCCGGTCCTTGCTGCCGGACCAGCTCCTTGATGGTGGCGTAGAACGGCGGGCAGCGGCGGCCCTGCTCGTCGTAGATCCTGCGGGTCGCCTCGATCTGCTGGTCACTGACCTCGACCAGGCCGACGACCTTGGTCTGGCGGATCTTGAGCATACTGCGCAGGTGATGGCGGGCCATGCCGCCGGTGCCGACGACGATCGCGGTGGTCTGTGCCATCTCTGTTCTCCTTGTCATTCTGCCTGGCCGACGAGTTGCGGATGGGTGGTTGGACCAAAGGACACGTTGTCCGTCCGGTTGCAGGTCTTCCCGCGGAAGATAGGCCGCCCGCCCGTCTGGCACCAGCGCGCCGTACGGCTCCCCTCGCGTTGATTGCCTGACCCGCGAAGGCGCGGTAGATTCACCCCTCGGCCGGTGCCGGATCGCGTCTCCCGAAAGACCAGCCGCCCCCAGGGATCGGCCGCCGGCCCTACGAGGGAACCGTCATGCTGTTGGAGAACCGAGTCGCCATCGTCACCGGAGGCGGGCGCGGGATCGGCCGGGCCATCGTCCTGCGCTTTGCCGCCGAGGGGGCCAGGGTGGTCATCGCACAGCGGGACCCGGAGAGCGGCGCGAAAACCTGCGAGGAGGTGCGGCAACAGGGCGGCACGGCCCTGTTCGTCCCCACCGACGTGTCGCAACGGTCGCAGGTGGAGCATCTGGTCAGCGAGACCGTCAGCACCTTCAACCGCCTGGACGTCCTGGTCAACAACGCCGCGCTCATGGGCGAGAGTGGTCCCTTCCTGGAGGTTGCCCAGGAGACCTGGGAGCGGGTCCTGGCCACCAACCTGACCAGTGCCTTCATGTGCGGTCAGGCCGCGGCCCGGGTGATGGCCGCGAACGGTGGCGGCAGTATCATCAACGTCTCCTCGACCAACGGCCAGGTGCCGCAGCCCCGCTGTTGCGCCTATGCCGCGGCCAAGGGCGGGATGGAGATCCTCACCCGGAGCATGGCCGTGGACCTGGCGCCGTACGGCATCCGGGTCAACACCATCGCGCCGGGGCCGATCCAGTCGCGCTCTCCAGACGACGAGCCGG
>JBAZUN010000441.1:0-5294 GCA_041661365.1 Candidatus Latescibacterota bacterium | reverse complement strand
GCGTCAGGCGCACCCCCTCCGGCATCGCGTCGCGGGCGTTCACCGCCAGGTTGAGGATCAACTGCGTCAACTGCCCGCGGTCCATCTCCACCCCGACCGGCTCCCGATCCAGCAGCGCCACCAGCTCGATCTCGTCCCCCAGCAACTGGCGCAGCATCTTGGCCGATTCGGCCACCGCGGCGTTCAGGTCCAGCCGCTCCGGCCGCCGCGTCTGCCGGCGGCTGAAGGCCAGCAACTGCTGCACCAGGCCGGCGCCGCGTCTGCCGGCCCGCTCGATCTCCTCCAGCAGCTCGCGCATCTCGGGGGACTGGTCGGCTCGCTGCAGGCCCAACTGGGCCTGTCCGATGACCACGGTCAGAAGGTTGTTGAAGTCGTGGGCCACGCCCCCGGCCAGCAGGCCGACCGCCTCCATCTTCTGGGCCTGCCGGAACCGCTCCTCCGACTCCCGCAGCGCCGTCAGGTCTTGGAGCCGGCGGTACCCCTCGGAGATGACCCCGGCGAATTCAGCGATGACCTCGACGTCCCGGTCGGTGTACGCGTCCTCGCGGGTGTGGTTAACGCCGATGGTCCCCCCCAGGAAGGCCACGTCGACCACCGAGTTGACGGCGTCCGGCATGTCCAGGGGGAACAGTGGATCCCGTCGGCTGGGACGGTAGAGCGGCTCGCCGGTGCGGAACACGGTGCCCAGGGCGGCCATCACCTCCGGGCGCGGACGACCGCGGGGAGCGGCATGGGCCACCAGGTCCGGGCCGACGCCGATTACCGCCAAGGTGCCGGCCTCCGGATCGAGCACGTTGATGGTGACGGCGTTCACCGGCACCCAGGCAGCCAGCTCGCGGTGCGCCGTCTGGACCACCGTGGTCCAGTCCTCCTCGCCGCGCATCAGGGAGACCGCGACCCGCAGGCGCTGCAGCGACAGGTCCAGGCGCAACCGGTACTCCGCTTCCCGCTGCACCGTGACGTCCTGCAGCACCGCCTGCAGCGCCACCAGGGCGCCCGAGGGGTCTCGCAGCGGGGACAGGGTGCCGCTCCCCCATCGCCACTCGCCGTCCCGGTGGCGCCAGCGGAAGCTCAGCCGCTGCTCGGGGCCGCCGGCCATCACCTGCAGCCGGGCGTCCAGGTACCGCGGCAGGTCGTCCGGGTGGATCAGCCGGTCCCGCAAGGCCGGGTCGGCGTTGAGCTCCTCCACCCCGTATCCGGTCAGGGCCTTCATCTGCGGGCTCATGTACTGATACGAGCCGCCGGCATCGGCATAGACCACGCCGATCCCCTCGGGGGTCTCCACCAGGCGGCGAAACCGCTCCTCGCTGGCCCGCAGGGCTTCCTGCGCCCGTCGATGATCGGTGATGTCCTGCAGGGCGCCGACGACCCGGACCACGCGGCTGTCCTCCCTCTCCGCCATCCCGAGGGTCCTTATCCACCGACGGCGCCCCTGGGTCGTGGTGAACGGCACCTCGAGGTCGTACGACTCGCCCAGGTCGGCGCAGCGCTGGAAGGCGGCCATCACCCGGGGCCGATCGGCCTCGTCGTAGCACTGCAGACTCAGGGAGACGTGCTCCGCCGAGCCGTGCGTCAGGGCCCCGGGCTCGAGGTCGTGGATGCGGTAGGCCTGATCCGACCAGAACGCCTCCTGCCGGACCACGTCCCATACCCACGCGCCGGTCCCGCTGATCCGCTCCGCCGCGCTCAGCAGCGCGGTGCGCCGGGCCAGCGCCTCCTGAGCCAGCCGCCGCTCCGCCACCTCCTCCTCCAACTGCCGGTTCCGCTCGGCCAGGCGCTGCTGATCCTCGATCCGCGCCAGACCGAGGGACAACACCTGAGCCAGGTTCCAGATCGCCCGGATCTCGTCCTCGGCGTAGGCGTGAGGGGAGCGGCTGTTGACGGCCAGGGTGCCGTGGGCGAACGGTACGTCCAGCACCGAGCGCACCTGGTCACCGTACCCCGTTTCCGGGTCCCAGATCTCCGCGGTCTCGCCGTACTGGTCGGCGGCGGTCAGGTCGGGACGGTAGATCGGCCGCTGTTCCTCCCAGCAGGCGGCGACGGCCCGGTTGGACTCGAGGCGCGACTGGGCGAGCTGCACCCCGTCGGCCGAGAGATGATACGAGGTCCAGGGCTGACCGTTGACCGGCCGCATCTGCACCGAGCTGTTCGCCGTCTGCGGGCAGAGGGTCACCAGCTCCCGGTGCAGGATCTCCAGCAGCTCCCCCAGGGCGTTGGTCCCGGTGAGGTGCCACAGGGCTTCGTGCAGCCGCTCCTGGCAGTCGCGCAGCCGTTCGTGCCGCACCCGCTCGGTGACGTCGTGGCGCAGCACCACCACCCCGGTGCACCGCTTTGCCGCGTCTTGAACCGCCGCCGCGTGGAACTCCATCCAGAAGGGGGTCCCCGCCGCATCGCGGAACTCCCACAGCGGCTCGTCCGCGGCTCCCTCCCGCAGGGCCCGCTCAACCATCCCCGTCGCCCGCGCGCCGTCCTCCGGCTGGATCGCGAAGGCGGCGAAGTCGTGACCGATGCGGTCGGCCTTGGTCACCCGCCTCCCCACCCGGTGGGCGACCTGCAGCGAGGCCTCGTTCAGGTCGACGATGACGCCCGCGGGATCGATGAGGGTGGCCGGCAGGGGAAGCGACTCGAACACGGCCCGATAGTCAGGCGATGGCTGGGCAGATGACATCGACCGTCCCCTTCCTGCTGGATGGCGTCTGGTGGTACCCCTCGGCTGGAGGTCCGTCCGTGGCCGCGTCGCCCGGACAGGGTGCAGGGGTTTACGCCTCGACCGGGTTCACCTTCTCGGGATCGAGCTCCAGCTCGGTCCGGGCCCTGAGGGCCAGGGCCGGTTCTACCTCGCCGTGCCGCGCCAGATCGGCCAGGGCCGCCAGGGCGATGCTGGCCGCGTCCACCTCGTAGAAGCGACGGAGCGCGGCGCGGCTGTCGCTGCGGCCAAAGCCGTCGGTCCCCAGGACCACCGGGGACCGGGGGAACCAGCGGGCCACCGAGCTGCCCAAGGCCCGGAGGAAATCGGACGCGATCACGAACGACCCCGCCTGACGGCCCAGACAGCGCGAGATCCACGGCTCGCGCGGGGGCTGGTCAGGGTGGAGCCAGCTCCAGCGCTCGGCGTCCAGCCCGTCCTGGTGGAGCTGGCGGAAGCTGGTGACGCTCCAGACCTCGGTGGCCACCCCGTACCTCTCCTCGAGCAGCCGCTGCGCCGCCAAGGCCTCGGTGAGGATGCTGCCGCTGGCGCACAGGGTGGCCCGCGGCCGCTTCCCCTTCAACCCGGCTTCGACCAGCCGGTACAACCCCTTGAGAATCCCGGTCTCGCTCCCCGCGGGGAGGTCGCGCATCGGGTAGACCTGGTTGTGCACGGTCAGGTAGTAGATCAGGTCCTTCTCCTCCCCGTACATCGCCCGCATCCCCTCGGCGACGATCACCGCCAGCTCGTACCCGAAGGCCGGGTCGTAGGCGACCACGTGGGGACAGGTGTACGCGGTCAGGTGGCTCTGGCCGTCCTGGTGCTGCAGGCCCTCGCCGTTGAGCGTGGTGCGGCCGGCGGTGGCGCCGATCAGGAAGCCGCGGGCCCGCTGGTCCCCGGCGGCGTAGATCAGGTCGCCGACCCGCTGGAAACCGAACATCGAGTAGAAGACGAAGAAGGGGATGGTGGGCACCCCGTGGGTGGCGTACGCGGTGCCGGCCGCGGCGAACGAGGACAGGGCCCCGGCCTCGGTGATCCCCTCCTCGATGAGCTGGCCGTCGCGCGCCTCGCGGTAGTAGGTCAGGCTCTCGCTGTCCACCGGCTCGTAGAGCTGTCCGATGTGGGAGTAGATCCCGTACTGCCGGAAGAGGGCCTCCATGCCGAAGGTGCGGGCCTCGTCCGGGACGATCGGCACGATCCGCTTGCCCAGACCGCGGTCGGCGAGGAGCTTGGCCAGCAACCGCACGAAGACCATGGTGGTCGAAGCCTCGCGGCCTTCCCAGCCCCGGGTGAACTCGCTCAGGAACTCGGGGCCGGGCAGCTCGAGGGAGACCGGCGGCACCGACCGCCGCGGGACGAAACCGCCCAAGGCCTCGCGGCGCTCCTTGAGGTAGCGGATCTCCGGGCTCTCCTCGGCGGGTCGGTAGAACGGCAGTTTCTCGACCTCGGCGTCGGAGATCGGGATGCCGAAGCGGGTGCGGATCTGCTTGAGCACCTCGACGTTGAGCTTCTTCTGGGAATGGGCGGTCATCCGGCCCTCGCCGACCTCGCCCATGCCGTACCCCTTGATCGTCTTGGCCAGCACCACCGAGGGCGCGCCCCGGTACAGGGTGGCGGCGCGGTACGCCGCGTAGACCTTGTCCGGGTCGTGGCCGCCGCGGCGGATGGTGCGGATCTGCTCGTCGGTGAGCTGCCTGGACATCTCCATCAGCCGCGGGTCCACGCCGAAGAAGTGGTTGCGCTGGTACCGGCCGTTGGAGACGCTGTACTTCTGGTACTGGCCGTCGACCAGCTCGCCCATCCGCTTGGCCAGCAGCCCCTGGTGGTCCTGGGCCAGGAGCGGGTCCCAGTCGCTCCCCCAGATCACCTTGATGACGTTCCAGCCGGCGCCGCGGAAGACGGTCTCCAGCTCCTGGATGATCTTGCCGTTGCCGCGCACCGGGCCGTCAAGCCGCTGCAGGTTGCAGTTGATGACGAAGAGCAGGTTGTCGAGCTTCTCGCGCGCGGCCAGGGAGATGGCGCCCAGGGACTCGGGCTCGTCGGTCTCGCCGTCGCCGATGAAGGCCCAGACTCGGGCGTCCGAGGGTGACTTCAGCCCGCGGTCCTCCAGGTAGCGATTGAAGCGGGCCTGGTAGATGGCCATCACCGAGCTCAGGCCCATGGAGGCCGAGGGGAACTCCCAGAAGTCGGGCATCAGGCGGGGGTGGGGGTACGAAGACAGCCCCCCGCCGGGACGCAGCTCGCGCCGGAAGTTGATCAGCTCCGCCTCGCCCAGCCGTCCTTCGAGGAAGGCGCGGGCGTAGATCCCCGGGGAGGAATGGGGTTGGAAGAAGACCTGATCCCCTTCGAACTCCGGGGTCCGGCCGCGGATGAAATGGTTGAGGGCCACCTCGTACAGGGTCGCCGCCGAGGTGTAGGTGGCGATGTGGCCGCCGATCGTCGGGTCGTCCAGGTTGGCCCGCACCACCATGATCATGGCGTTCCAGCGCAGGATGTTCCGGATCCGCTGCTCCAGGTCGTGGCTGCCCGGGTAGGGCGGCTGCCGGTCGGCCGGGATGGTGTTCACGTACGGGGTATTGGAGGCGAAGGGGACGCCGACCCCCTGGCG
>JBAZUN010000440.1:0-5315 GCA_041661365.1 Candidatus Latescibacterota bacterium | reverse complement strand
TGGAAGGTGCTGATACCCATCTCCCTCTGCTCCTTGGTGCTCACGGTCATCACAATGAAGCTCAGTTGACCATGTTCGCCTATCTGCGGCAGATCCTAATCGGCTTCGCCAGCCTGTTGACCGGAATGCGGATCACCCTGGGTCAACTGTTCAGGCACACGGTTACCGTTCAGTACCCGCACGAGTCGCTGACCATGCCGCCCCGCTTCCGCGGGCACATCGAGCTGATCCGGGACGAGGAGACCGGCAAGCCCCTCTGCCTGGCCTGCAAGGTGTGCGAGAAGGCCTGCCCTTCGGAGTGCATCAAGGTCGAGGGGGTGAAGGCTGAGGGCGAGAAACGCAAGACGGTCACGGAGTTCTCCCTCGACTTCACCAAGTGCAGCCTGTGTGCTGCCTGCGTCGAGGCCTGCCGCAGCAGCGCCATCCGGTTCTCCAAGGAGTACAACCTGGTGGGGAAGAGCCGCGAGGAGTTCAAGCTCGACTTGTTCAAGCGGCTGGAGGACGAGTCACGGTGAGCGAATTCCCGGCCGCCGAGTCGATCGCCAATGCCATCTTCCTGGGTTGCGTCGCCGTGGCTGCCAGTGGTGCGCTGATCGCCGCCCTGAGCACCCGGGTCATCCGCAGCGTCTGCGGCCTGGCCGTCTGCTGCATCGGCCTGTCGGGCCTGTACTACTTCCTCAACAGCCCGTTCCTGGCCATGATGGAGATCCTGATCTACCTGGGCGCCGTGTGCGTCAACGTGGTCTTCGCCGTCATGCTCGCCGAGCCCGACGAGCCGGTCCGGCCGCGGCTCCGGTCGGCGTGGCTGTGGACCGCTCTCGCCGTGGTCGTCAGCGCGGCCGTCTTCTGGGCCCTGACGCGCCTGGCCCTGGGCACGACCTGGGAGCTCACCGGGCCGCGGGTGAACGACGGTTCGGTGCGGACGATCGGCATCGCCCTGCTGACCACCCACAGCCTGGCCTTCGAGCTGATCTCCCTGCTCCTGCTGGTGGCGATCGTCGGCGCCCTTGCCGTGGCCCGACCGGGCCGTACGAGGCGGACATGAGCAGCACCGCGATCTACGCGCAGCCGGTGGGGTACCTGCTGCTGGCCGCCTTCATCTTCGCCGCCGGCCTCTACGGCCTGGTGCGGCGGCGGACCCTGATCGGCATGCTCATCGCCGGCGAGCTGCTGTTCTCGTCGGCCTCGCTCAACCTGATGGCCTTCAACCGCTTCTCGTCCCCCGATCCCGCCGCCGGGCAGATCTTCGTGCTCTTCATCATGGGCCTGGCCGCGGCCGAGGTTACCGTGGCCCTCAGCGTCATCATCGCCGTGTACCGCAATCATCGCTCGATCACCACCGACGAGCTGTCGGAGCTCCAGGGATGACGGCCCTGCCTCCGGTCGACGACCCGCGCCTACTGCTGGCCGTGGCGGCGCCCCTGGTGGGGGCGTTGCTGGTCATGCTCACCGGCCGCTGGCCCAACCTGCGCGAGGGGTGCTCGCTGCTGGCGGCGCTGGCCCTGTTCGCGCTGACCGCTTCGCTGGTGCCCCAGATCCGGGCCGGCGTTTCCCTGTCCTACACCGTCTTCCCCCTGCTGCCGGGGTTGGCGGTGGCTCTGCGCGCCGACGCCCTGTCGATGGTCTTCGCCCTGTCCGCTGCCTTCCTGTGGGTGGTTGCGGTGTTCTACTCGGCGGGGTACATGCGCGGACTCGAGGAGCACGCCCAGACCCGGTTCAACGCCTGCTTCGCCCTGGCCCTCTTCGGGGCGATCGGCTGCGCCTTCGCCGACAACCTGCTGACCCTGTACCTGTTTTACGAGATCGTCAGCGTCTGCACCTACCCGCTGGTGGCGCACCACCAGGACGAGGAAGGGTACGCCGGGGGCCGCAAGTATCTGGTCTACCTCACGGCCACGGCCAAGGGGCTGGTCCTGCCGGCCATGGTCCTGATCTACTACCTCAGCGGCTCGCTCGACTTCGCCCACGACATCCGAACAGGGATCCTGCCCGCGGAGACCGACCGGTGGGTGGTCACCGGGCTCTACGTCTGCTGCCTGCTGGGGTTCGCCAAGAACGGCTTGATGCCGCTGCACCACTGGCTGCCCAGCGCCATGGTGGCGCCGACCCCGGTCAGTGCCCTGCTCCACGCGGTGGCGGTGGTCAAGGTCGGGGTGTTCTCCACCGTGCGGGTGATGCTCTACGTCTTCGGGGTCGACCGGATGGACGCGCTGAACCTGGGCCTGCCCACGGCCTACTTCGTCTCCTTCACCATCCTGGCCGCCTCGGTGATCGCCCTGAGCAAGGACAACCTCAAGGCCCGGCTCGCCTATTCCACGGTCAGCCAACTCGCCTACATCGTGCTCGGGGTGGCCCTGCTCAAGCCGGCCGCCATCGCCGGGGGGCTGGTCCACATCGCCAACCACGCCTTCGCCAAGATCACCCTCTTCTTCTGCGCCGGCGCCATCTACGTCGCCACCCACAAGAAGGAGATCTCGGAGATGAGCGGCCTCGGCCGGGCCATGCCGTTCACCTTCGGGGCCTTTGCCGTGGCTTCGCTGAGCATGATCGGCGCGCCGCCCGTGGCCGGGTTCGTCAGCAAGTGGTACCTGCTCCTCGGGGCCGCCGACGCCGGCGCCATCGGCATCATCGCGGTGCTGCTGGTCAGCACCCTGCTCAACGCGGCCTACTTCGTGCCCGTGGTCTACCGCGCCTTCTTCGGGAAGGTGCCGGAGGCCGATGCCGGCCACGTCTACCACGAGGCCCATCCGGCGATGGTGGTACCGTTGACCATCACGGCGGTCATCTCGGTGGTCCTCGGGCTCTTTCCCGGGTTCTTCATGCGGTTTGCCCAGGCGGTGGTGCATTGATCCTCGTCCGTCTCGTCGACTGGCTCGCAGGCCGCCGGCCGCTGGTGCTCCGTCTGGCCGCGGGGGCCCTGGCCGTCCTGGTCCTGCTCGACGCCGTGCCGGGGGTGGTGAACAAGGAGCACGCCCATACCTGGGTCGAGCACCTGCCGGGGTTCTGGGCCCTCTTCGGCCTGATCGGCTGCGTCCTCCTGGTGGTGCTGTCCAAATGGTTCGGCCACCGCGGCATCGCCAAGCGCGAAGACTACTACGATGACTGAGTTCTGGCTGCATCCGGCCCTGGTGCTGATCGCCGGGGCTCTGTTCCTGCCGGCCGTGCCCACGCGCCTGCGGCCGGCCTACCTGCTGCTGGTGCCGCTCGCGGTCTTCGGCCGCGTCGCCACCATGCCACAGGGGGTCTTCGGCCAGGTGCAGGTGCTCGACTTCGTCCTGGTCTTCGGCCGGGTCGACGCGCTCAGCTCGGTCTTCGGCTACATCATGGCCCTGATGTGTCTGATCGGCACCCTGTACGGTCTGCACGTGCGCGACGACGGCCAGCACCTGGCGGCCTGGGCCTACGTCGCCGGTTCCCTCGGGGCGATCTACGCCGGCGACCTGCTGACCCTCTTCCTGTTCTGGGAGCTGATGGCCTTCTCCTCGGTCTTCCTGGTCTGGTACCGCGGGCGGGCCGGGTCGCTGGCCGCCGGGTTCCGCTACCTGCTGGTCCACGTCGCCGGGGGGCTGTCCCTGCTGGCCGGCCTGCTGCTGCACGGCCAGACCGTTGGCTGGGCCTTCGTCGGCTTCGACGTCGGTCACCCGAGCGTGGCCGCGTACCTGGTGCTCGGCGGCTTTCTGCTCAACGCCGCGGTCCCGCCGCTGCACGCCTGGCTGCCCGACGCCTACTCCGAGGGTTCCTTCAACGGCTCGGTCTTCCTCAGCGCCTTCACCACCAAGACCGCGGTCTACGCCCTCTGCCGCGGCTTCGCCGGGATGGAGCTGCTGGTGGTCCTGGGCGTGGTGATGTCGCTCTACGGCGTGGTCTACGCCGTCATCGAGAACGACGTCCGACGCCTGTTCGGGTACCACATCATCAGCCAGGTCGGGTACATGGTGGCCGGGGTCGGGATCGGCACCCCGATCGCCCTCAACGGGGTCTGCGCCCACGCCTTCTCGCACATCCTCTACAAGGGGCTCCTCTTCATGGGGGGCGGCGCCGTGCTGCACATGACCGGCGAGAGCCGCATGAGCGCGCTGGGCGGTCTCTTCCGGCGGATGCCGTGGACCTTTGCCTTCACCCTGGTCGGCGGTCTCTCGATCTCGGCCTTCCCGCTGTTCAGCGGCTTCGTCAGCAAGTCGATGATCGTCCAGGCCGGGTTCGAATCGCACCTGTTGTGGGCCGCCTTCCTGCTCAACCTGGCCTCCATCGGCACCTTCTACTGCAACGGCCTCAAGGTGCCGTACTTCGTCTGGTTCGGCCGCAACCGGTGCGCCGAGGAGACCTTGGCCCGGGCCGCGGACCCGCCCTGGAACATGCGGGCGGCCATGGCCGCCACCTCGATCCTGTGCGTCTTCATCGGGTGCTATACCCCGTACCTCTACGGGATGCTGCCGTACGCGGTGGACTATCACCCGTACACCTCGTACCACCTGTCCGAAAGCCTGCAGCTCCTGCTCTTCACCGCCCTGGCCTTCTTCCTCATGGTGCGGCACCTGGAGCCGGTGGCGACCATCAGCCTGGACCTGGACTGGTTCTATCGCCAGGGCGGCCGGGCCTTCCTCTGGCTGGCCCGCCGGCCGATCCAGTGGCTCGACACCTGGGTCGGTGAGGTTTACCGGCTCGCCGGGCTGGGCGGCCTGATGGCCTTGGCCCGGACGGCCGGCCGTTTCGACGGTCGGGTGATCGACGGCGCCGTGGACGGACTGGCCGGCGGGGTGCAGGCGGTGGGGCAGCGTTTGCGCCGGGCGCAGCGGGGTCAGGTCCAGCACAACCTGCTCGTCGCCTTTGGCGTCGGCGGCGTGCTGGTGTTGGTGCTGCTCACCTTCTTCCGGTCCGGTCTGCCGTGAGCGGTGAGCTGCCGATCCTGAGCCTGCTGATCTTCGCCCCCCTGGCCGGCGCCGGGGTCGCCGCCCTTATCCGGGATCCACGTCCGGCCCGGTGGTGGGCCCTGGCGGTCACCGTGGGGATCGCGGTGGTCTCGCTGCGGCTGTGGACCGGGTTCGACCGGGGGAGCGCCGAGTTCCAGTTCGTCGAGCGCGCTCCCTGGATCCCGTTCCTCGGCGTGACCTATCGGCTGGGGATCGACGGGATCAGCCTGCTGCTGGTCCTCCTCGCGACCCTGGTCATGCCCCTGTGCGTGCTGGTGCCGTGGCGCTACATCGAGTCCCGGGTGCGCGAGTTCCTGGTCAGCCTGCTGGTGATGGAATCGGCCATGATCGGGGTCTTCTGCGCCCTGGACTTCGTCCTCTTCTTCGTCTTCTGGGAATTCATGC
>JBAZUN010000439.1:0-5331 GCA_041661365.1 Candidatus Latescibacterota bacterium | reverse complement strand
CGGCGGAGAGGCGTGGGGCGTGAGGCCGGCGCTGGTCAGGTGGTCAGGTCCCGGAGCCGGACGGTGAAGCGCGTTCCCTGGCCGACCTCGCTCTTCGCGGCGATCGTCCCGCCCAGCAGCTCCACCGACTTCCTGGCGATGGCCAGCCCCAGACCGGTGCCCTCCTTCGCCGCGCTTCCCTGCCGCGCCACCTGACGGAACTCCTCGAAGATCAAGGGCAGGTCCGCCGCCGGAATGCCTACCCCGGTGTCGGCGATGGCGATCTCGATGGCCTCATCGGCCGGTTGCACCGACAGGGTGATGCTACCCTGTGTGGTGAACTTGACCGCGTTCCCCAGGAGGTTCATCAAGACCTTGCGCAGGATCTCCGGGTCGGTGCGCAGCGACGGGGTCTCGGCAAGCTCCTGCCGGAGCTCGACCGCCGGGTTGACCAGGGGGCTGACCGCGGCAGCGCATTCCATCGCCAACTGCTTCAGGTCCACCTGCTGCGGACGCACCTCGAGACGGCCGGATTCCACCCGCGACAGCTCGAGGATCTCGTTGATCATGGTGAGCAGGTGGCCGGCGCTGGTCTGGATGTTCTCCAGGTTGCGCAGTTGGCGCTCGTCGACGATGCCTTGCAGCTTGCGCAGCAGCAGGCGGGTGTAGCCGATGATGGCATTCATCGGGGTGCGCAGGTCGTGGGACATGCTGGAGAGGAACTCGGACTTGCGGTGGGTGGCCGCCTGGATCTGCTGGTTGGCCTCGGTCAGGTCGAGGTTGGCCTGGGCGAGGGCCTGGTTGGACTGCTGCAGGCGACGATCGCGGCGGACTACGCGCGCGGTCTGCCAGGCGACCGCGAGTCCGGCCAGACCCAGGGCTGCCAGCCAAGCCAGGCGCTCGTAGGGCCAGCGCACGCGGACTCGGACCGACGCCGGCTCGGAGTAGCTCAGGTCGCGGTCGACCGCGCGTACCTGGAAGCGGTACTCGCCCACGGGCAGCGCCCCGTAGGTGGCGCGCCGCTCGCGGGTCTGTCGCCAGTCGGCATCGTGTCCCTCCAGCCGGTAGAGATACAGGAGCTGCCCGGGGCGGGTCCGCAGGCTCTTGCCCACGAACTCGAAGGCAAGGTACTCCTGAGAGGACGACAGGGTGATCTCGGCCGCCGGGCCGTAGTCCCGGTCGGCGGTCACCCGCGAGACGCTGATCGGGAAGGCCTCGTGCCGGGGCCGGTACCGGGTCAAGCCCCCCTCGGTGGCGACCCAGAAATCGCCGTGGCGATCCTGCAGGACCTGCTGGGCCGCGTCGTGCGCCAGCCCGTCGCGCTGCAGCAGCGTCTGGAAAGCCGTGCCGTCGTACCGGGTGACGCCGCCCCCGTACGCGGCGAACCACAGGAGTCCGTCGCGATCCTCCAGCACGTTGAGGATCTTGTTGCTGCCCAATCCGTCGGCGGTGGTGTATACCCTGAAGGTGTGGCCGTCGTACCGCGTGACGCCGGCGTCTTCGGAGCCGAACCACAGGTTCCCCTGGCGGTCCTGCTGGATACAGGTCACCCGGCTGTCGGCCAGCCCGTCGGCCTTGGCAAAGGTGGTCCAGCGCTGACCGTCGTAGCGACTGACGGTGCCGCCGCCCCGGCTATTCCCGGCAGCGGCGCCACTCCAGACCACCCCTTGCCGGTCGACCAGGAGGGCTTCGGATCTCAGGCGGAATCCGTCGTCGGTCGTGGTGAAGGAGGACCAACGCCGGCCGTCGAAGCGGCTCACCCCGCGGAAGGTGCCGAACCACAGGTTCCCCTGCTGGTCCTCGGCCATGGTCTCCGCGCCGATGTCGGCCAGGCCATCGGTCCGGGTGAACTGGACCAGCGCCTTGCCGTCGTAGCGGTACACCCCCTGGTCCCAGGTGGCGAACCAGAGGTGATCCTGCCGGTCCTGGAGAATGGCCCGGACGTTGGCCCGCAGACCCTCCAGGTGGTGCACGGCCCGGCCGTCATACCAGTCGACGCCCTCCCAGGTCCCGATCCAGAGCCGGCCCTGGCGATCCTCGGTCAGGCACATCACCTCGTTGCGGCTCAGGCCATCGGCCGTGGTGAAGGTGGTGAACTCGTCCCCCACGTAGCGGCTGACCCCGTTCCCCGAGGCATCTTCGCCCCCGCCCCCGAACCACAGGTCGCCTCCCTGGTCCTGGAGCATGGAAAGCACCCGCCAATGGGCCAGACCGTCCGCGGTCGTGAAGGTGGTGAACCGCTGCCCGTCGAACCGGCTGACCCCGTTCTGCCAGGTCCCGAACCACAGGTTGCCCAGGCGGTCCTGCAGCATCGAGGTGACCTGGTTCTGGGCCAGGCCGTCCTTCTCGGTGTAGTTGGTGAAGCGCCGGCCGTCGAAGCGGCTGACTCCTCCGGCGGTGCCGAGCCAGACGCTGCCCTGCCGGTCGACCAGGATCGACCACACCACATCGTTCACCAGGCCGTCCGCGGTCGTGAAGGTGGTGACCCGCGGTCCGTCGAGGCGCACGACGCCGACGGGGGTGCCCAGCCACAGGGCCCCCTGCTGATCCTGGCTCAAGGCCAAGGCCTCGGTCGCCGCGAACCGGACCATGCGCTCGCCGTCGTACCGGCTGATCCCACCGCCCTGGAGGCTGATCCAGACCCGGCCCTCACGGTCCTCGAGCATCGACAGCACCGGTGCCGGGTCTGAACCGCGGACCGGGGTGAAGGTGGTGAAGGAGCGGCCGTCGTACCGGGCGACCCCGTTCCCCCGGGGCTTGGCCCGCCACGTCCCGGTCCCCAGCCAGATTCCCCCGGCCCGGTCTTCGAGGATGTGCGAGATGACGTTGCTCGGGAGTCCGTCGGCGGTGGTGAAGGTGACGAACTCCTCGCCGTCGTACCGGCTGACCCCCCCGCCGTCGGTGCCGAACCACAGGTTCCCCTGGTGATCCTGGTACACGCAGAGTACCGCCGGATCCGGCAGGCCATCGGCCACGCCCAGGCGATGCCAGGGACCGGTGTGACTGCCGGTGCCGGCCAGGGCCCGCCGGCCGGGACCGGCCGGTATCTGCTTGCCGATCTCGGTCAGGGGGTCGAACAGGCCGAAGGACAGGGAGGCCACGCCGAGCCGGTCCCCGAGTCGCCCGATGGCCTGAAGCAGCAGCGAATCACTCGACAGCTCGACCTCGATCCTGGTAAGCTCTTCGAGCGAGTCGACCTGGAAGAGTCGGGTAAAACAACTGCCCAGGTGCAGGCCCAGCGAGTCGGCCGAGGGGACCAGACCGTGCCGGGCCAGCAGCGGCGCCACCTCGGCTTCGTAACTGGCCTCGTATGCGGCCAACCGACTCGGTGGGGCCCACACGAGCAGGCGGGCCAGGGTCGGCCCACCTGCCTGAGCGGCCACCGGAAGGGGCTGGGAGTCGTGGTCCCCGGCCTGGACCGGCCCGACCGTGGCAGTCAGAAGCAGCGCGACGATCCCTCTTACCCGATGCTGATAGCGCCTGACCATCCATCCCTCCTCGGTGCACTTGCGGGAGAGCCGCCTTCGCCCGACTGAACGACCGGTCGCACCCAATCCTTCATACTGGTCGTTGCTGCCCCCTAATCTACGGCAGCTCGCGCGCGCCTCCCTTGCCCGCCGTCGAGTCCTTCCCTATGGTCAGGCCTGGGCGGCGCCATCCGGGCGGCTGCCCGGATCCTCCTAGATCCGGAGAGTCATCGACATGAGAGCCATCGCCTCTATCGCCCTCGTCGTCCTGGTGGCCACTGCTGCCCTGGCCGCCGAGCGACCGCCGCGTACCGAGCTGGGGCGCAGCGTCAAGCTGTCGATCCTGGTCGACAAGGTCATGCAGCCCGAGGCCGGCTGGCACACCGAGGAATGGATGGTGGCCGAGGCTGCCGCGGCCGGCTTCAACGTCTGGTCGCCGCGTCAGGGCGGCGAGGACCGCGACGAGGTGTTGCGGGTCAATCGGTGGTGCCGCCAGTACGGGATCTACCACATCCCGTGGATGCGCGGCTCCCTGGCCGCCCCCGAGGGAGAGGCGGCGGCCGGCCGGCGCCTGGTCTGGGCTTCGGGATCGGAGCAGCCGCTGTGGAGCCCCAATGCCGACGAGTTCTGGGAGTGGACCACCGGCCTGATCCTCGACTATGCCCGGATGGCCGCCGCGGACAGCACCCTGATCGGGGTCTTTCTCGACTACGAGAACTACGCCCCCGGTCCCAGCGGCGGGAACCTCTACGAACTGTCCTACGACGAACAGATCCTGAGTCGCTTCGCCGCCCACCAAGGTATCGCTCTGCCCGCGCTGGAGCCGGGCCAACGCCGGGCGTGGCTGGAGGAGCAGGGCCTGCACGAGGAGTTCCGTCGATTCCAGCTCGACCACTGGCGCCAGCACTGCCGCGACCTGCGCCGGGCCGTCGATCAGTACGCGCCGTGGTTCCAGTTCTGTATCTACCCGGCCCCGGGGACCCTGTTCATGACCGCGGCCACCTATCCCGAGTGGGCCACCGCGCAGGCGCCGCTGATCCTGGCCGATGCCAGCATCTACGGTCGGCCAGGCCCCTGGTCTTCCCACGAGCAGTCCCTTCAGGCCAACCGCGACCTGCTCGCCGACCGCATGGCCTGGGCCCGAGAGCAGCCCGGCGGTCCCTTGGTCTACGCCGGGGGGATCGACCCGGTGGTCAAGGGCGCGGACCCGGAGTTCTCGGCGCGCAACGCGGCCATGAGCGCCGAGCTGACCGACGGGTACTGGGTCTTCTACGAGGGACCGACCTACTCCGGCACGCACCGCGAGTACTTCGACTGGTTCACCCGCGCCAACCGGGCCATCGCCGGCCAGGACGGGTCGTTCTGGCGCGCTCCCCGGCAGACCCCCGACACCTACGGGCTGACCGAGCTGGTCCGCCGCGGCGACCGGCCGCAACTGGTCCTCTTCGACACCCGCGAGACCCTGGCCGCGACCATCGACTCCCTGGGGCTCTTCGAGATCCACGAGATGGCCGGCAACGCGCTGAGCTACCTCCAGGGCGCCGAGGTGGTGGTGCTGCAGAACTTCAACCAGGAGATGGCGGCCGATCACCCCTTCGTGCGCGCCTTGCGGGAATACGTCCTCGGCGGCGGCGGCCTGCTCCTGGCGCACGACACGGCCTGGTTCATGGCCAGCCCCTGCGAGGAGGTGGCCGTGCGCGGGTACCCCACGCAGAGCGTCGAGCCCGAGCGCCACGTCATCAACACCGACCTGGTGACCCAGGACCGCAACCCGGCCCTGGACCGGATCCCGCCGGGCACCCAGTTCTCCCCCGAGTTCTACGACCACATGATCTTTCAGCCCGAGCCCGCCGGCCAGGTCCTGGTGCGGAACACCTTCGGCGAC
>JBAZUN010000438.1:0-5351 GCA_041661365.1 Candidatus Latescibacterota bacterium | reverse complement strand
GTCGGCCGGGCTCAGGGCCACATAGGGCCGGGACGAGCGCTGGGCCAGCGCCGGCGTGCGAACGCTGAGTTCCTCAGAGCCGAAGATGTGGTACAGGGGCACCGCGAGCCACTCGCCCGGGTCACGATCGGATGGGGCGGGGGGGACCACGCCGTCGGGCGGGCCGCCCGGGCCGGGGCTGAGCAGGCGGGCGCCGGGATCGCCCCCCCGGAGCGGCCCGTTGATCTCCTCCTGGAACCGGGTTACGGCCTGTACCGAGTTCCAGCCCGGAACCCAGTGCTGCGGCGCCAGGGCCGCCGGCAGCGGACCGTGGTACCCCTCCATGGAGAACGCCAGGGACGAGTCGGGATCCTGGGGCAGCCCGCCCTCCCGGACCCCCAGGTGGGCGCGCATGGCGGTGCGGCCGCTGTACCGGTGCGACTGCCGCGGGATGCGCAGGCCGGCGACCCGGTAGCTGGCCTCCGGGGTGGTCTGCGCCACGCCGGCCAGCCCGGGCAACGCCACGACCATGGCCTCGATCAGTCGGTCCAGCTCCGGCCACGACTCGGGCGGCAGGCGCCCGGCAGCCACCCCCACGTCGCGTAGCCAGCGCCAGCTCTCCTGGATCCCGCCCTCGGGCATGAACACCTGCACGAGTCGCTGCGCCCGCCCCTCGCCGCTGACCAGCGTGCCGTCGCCCTCGGCGAAGGTGCCGGCCGGGAGGACCACCTCGGCGCGCCGCGCGGTCTCGTGCAGCAGATGGTCGACCACGACCACCGAGCGAACCGCGGCGAAGAGCGCGTCGACGGCGGCGCGGTCGGCCCGGCGGTACAGGTCGTTCTCCAGGACGATGACCGTGTCGATGCCGCCGGCGGCCGCGCGGGCCAGGGCCTCGTCGAGGGAGCCGCCGCCGATGAGCGCGGCGCCGACCGAGTTGCACTCCGGCGCGGTCAGGCACAAGCCGGCCCGGCGCGGCTCGGTGCACAGCGCCGCGGCCACCGCGGCCGCGGCGGCCAGGACCGCTTCGCTGCCCAGGGACGGACCCGAGACCACGACCGGGCGCGCGGCCGACGCCAGCGCCGTGGCGATGCCCGCGGCGAGGTCGGCCACGTCGGGCGGCAGGTCGGGCACCGAGGGTCGCCGAGGGTCGAGCGCGTGGGCCACGGCAAAGCCCAGTCGGGCGATCTCGACGGGCGTGGCGCGGTAGGTGCGGGTGGCCACGTCGTCGAGCCGGGTGGCGTCGACCGCCGCGACGAACAGCGGTCCCCTGGCCTGCTGGACGGCGCCGCGGACGGCGTAGTCGTTCCACTCGGGGATACCCAGGCGCGCGGCCAGGGCCATGGGCTGCCGGCGCACCGTCTGCCGCAGGGCCAGGGCCACCAGGGGCGCGGTGTTGGTGACATCCTCGCCCAGGACCAGGGCGGCGTCGGCCTCGCGCACCTCGCGCAGCGTGGGAACGGAGGCCGGGCCCTGCTGCAGCAGGCGCACGGCCAGCGCGGTGAGGCGCTGCTCCGCTCCGGCGGCTCCCTGGTAGAACGAGGCCGCGCCGACCAGCTCGCGCAGCGCGAAGTTGGCCTCGAGGGTGGCGCGGGGCGAGCCGATGCCGATGACCCCGGCCCCGGAGGCCAGCGCCCGGCCGAGCCGGCCCAGCACCTCGTCGCGACCTGCCGGGCCCTGCTCGCCCGACTCGCTGTGGCCCAGGACCTGCTGCACCCGCGCGGCGTCGTTGACGAACTCGTACCCGAACCGTCCCCGGTCGCAGAGGAAGTACCCGTTCACCGCGCCGTGGTAGCGATTGCGGATCCGGCGCAGCGTACCGTACCGCTCGCCGGGCGTGATGCTGCAGCCCACGCCGCAGTGCACGCAGACCGAGGGCGCCTCCTGCAGGTCCCAGCGCCGGGTGTAGTGCTCCTTGGCCGTCTTGTCGGTGAAGACCCCGGTGGGGCAGACCTCGACCAGGTTACCGCTGAACTCGCTTTCCAGGGTGCCGTCCTGGTGGCGGCCGAAGTACACGTGGTCGTGCGAGGCGAAGGCCTCCAGATCGCCGCCGCCGGCGTAGTCGCGGTAGAATCGAACGCAGCGGTAGCACTGGATGCAGCGGTTCATCTCGTGGTTGATGCACGGACCCAGGTCCTGGTTACGGTGGGTCCGCTTGTCGAAGCGATACTCCCGGTAGAGGTGCCCCGACATCAGGGTCATATCCTGCAGATGGCACTCGCCGCCTTCGTCGCAGACCGGACAGTCGTGCGGGTGGTTGGCCATCAGCCACTCGATGACGCTGCGGCGGAACGACCGGGCCTCGGGGTCTACGATCGAGACGCGGGTCCCTTCAGTGGCCGGCGTCATGCAGGCCATGACGATACGCCCCTGGGTGTCGGCCTCGTCCCTGAACAGCTTCACGGCGCACTGCCGGCAGGCGCCGACCGACCCGAGCGCGGGGTGCCAGCAGAAGTACGGCAGGTCGTACCCGAGTGACAGACAGGCCTCCAGCAGGTTCAGTCCTGCCCGTACCTCGCCTGGTCGGCCGTCGACGTAGAGCGTGGGCATTACCGGTCGCTCCAGGGGCAGCGCTGCTCGCGCAGGTGCTGCTCGAAGTCCTCGCGGAAGTACCGCAGGGCGCTGCCCAGTGGGGCCATTGCCCCCGGGGCCAGGGCGCAGAACGTCAGGCCCGGCCCCAGCAGCTTGACGTGCCGGGCCAGGCGGTCCAGGTCGTGGGGCAGCCCGCGGCCCGACTCGATGGCGGCCAGAACCTTCTCGGTCCAGGGCAGCCCTTCGCGGCAGGGCGTACACCAGCCGCACGACTCGTGGGAGAAGAAGGCGATGAGGTTGTGGACCATGCCCACCGGGCAGGTGCGGTCGTCGAGCAGGATCATCGTGCCGGTGCCCAGACGGCTGCCGGCCTTGGCCACGGTATCGTAGTCGAGCGGCAGGTCCAGGTGCTCCTCGACCAGGAAGTCGGTCGAGGCCCCGCCCGGGATGACCCCGCGCAGCCGCACGCCGTCGCGCATGCCCCCGGCGCAGTCCTCGAGCAACTGCCGCATCGGCGTGCCGAGCGGCAGCTCCCAGGCTCCGGGGCGCCTGGCCTTGCCGCTGACGCCGAAGATCTTGGTGCCCCCGTTCGGCGTCAGGCTCAGGCCCTTGAACCACTCCGGCCCGTTGGCCAGGATGCCCGGCAGGTTGCACAGGGTCTCGACGTTGTTGACGATGGTCGGCTTGCCCCACAGGCCGCTCAACTGCGGGAACGGCGGCTTGGCCCGGGGCACCGCCCGCCGTCCCTCCAGGGCGTTGAGCAGGGCGGTCTCCTCGCCGCAGATGTAGCGGCCGCCGCTGGTGTGCAGGTGGAGCGCCAGGCTGAACCCCGAACCCAGGATGTCGGCCCCGAGGTAGCCGGCGTGCCCGGCCTCGGCGACGGCTCGGCGCAGCGCCCGCTCGGCCTCGACGTACTCGCCCCGGAGGAAGATGTACGCCACCTCGGCCTGGATGGCGTAGGCCGCCAGGATGGTCCCCTCGATCAGCAGGTGAGGATCGCCCTCCATCAACAGGCGGTCCTTGAAGGTGCCGGGCTCCATCTCGTCGGCGTTGACGACCAGGTACTTGGGTCGCGGGGAGTCGGCGCCCATGGGCACCAGCGCCCACTTCACTCCGGTGGGAAACCCGGCCCCGCCCCGGCCCCTCAGGTTGGCGTCCTTGACCGTCTGGGTGACGTCCGCCGGCGCCATGCTGCCCAGGACCCGGCGCACCGCGGCGTACCCGCCGGCGCGCTCGTACGCACGCGCGTCCAGCGGTGCTTCCCCCGGGCGGATGTTTCGCGTCAGCGGCCGCCGGTCACCAGGCCCGTCGTGGCTCACTCGGACCCCCTACTCATAACGGGCCAGCGCGGCGTCGAGCCGCTCAGCATCCAGGTCGCGGTGAAGGTCATCGTCGATCATCAGCGCCGGGGCGTGGTCACAGGTGCCCAGGCACTGGTTCGGCAGCAGGGTGAAGCGACCGTCGGCCGTGGTCTCGCCCAGGCCGATCCCCAGGCGGGCCTCGAGGTGCCGAAGGAGCGGGCCCGAGCCCATGATCCAGCAACTGACGCTGGTGCACACGAGGATGACGTGGCGGCCGACCGGGCGGCGACGGATCAGGTTGTAGAAGGTGGCGACGCCGTCGACGTCGTCGGGCGTCATGGCCAGCAGCTCGGCGATCTCGCGCACGGACTGGTCGTCCACCCACCCGCGGTGGCGCTGGACGATCCTCATCGCCTCGATGCAGGCGGCCCGGGCCTGCTCGTGGAGGCCGGCCTCGGCCTGGATCTCGTGCCTCATCTCGTCGGTCAGCATGCCGCGCTCCGCGCCGGGCGACTCATCGGTCCACGTCGGCCAGTACGTAGTCGATACTGCCCAGGATGGCCAGCAGGTCCGATACCCGGCGGCCGCGACTGAGCACGGGGATCATCTGCAGGTGGGCGAACGAGGGGGTGCGCACCCGGGTGCGGTACGACATGGCTCCCCCGTCGCTGATCAGGTAGTAGCCGTTGTTCCCCTTGGCGCCCTCGATCCCGAAGAAGGCCTCACCCGCCGGGATCGCCGGGCCCCAGCTGACGTTGAGGAAGTGGTTGATGAGGGTCTCGATGTCCTGCAGGGTGCGGGCCTTGTTGGGCGGCGTGGCCAGCGGATGGTCGGACTTGACGGGCCCCTCGGGCATCTGCCGCAGGCACTGGTCGATGATGCGCAGGCTCTGGTGCATCTCCTCGACGCGGACCACGGCCCGGTCGTAGCAGTCGCCGCTCTGGGCCACCGGGACGTCGAACTCGAACTGCTCGAAGCCGGAGTACGGCCGCCGCTTGCGGAAGTCCCAGTCCAGGCCGCAGGCCCGCAGCCCGGCCCCGGTTACGCCCCACTCGATGGCCTGCTCGAGGGTGTACGCGCCGATCCCCCGGGTGCGGCCGATGAAGATCCGGTTGCGCATCAGTGACCGGTTGTGGCTGTGCAACTGCTTGGGGAAGTAGTCGAGGAAACCGCGGACGAGCCCTTCCCAGCCCTTGGGCAGGTCGTGGGCCACGCCCCCGATGCGGAACCAGCTCGGGTGCATGCGGCCTCCGCAGATCGCCTCGACGATCTGGAACACGCGCTCCCGGTCGTTGAACATGAAGAAGACCGGCGACATCGCGCCCAGGTCCTGGGCGAACGTACCGTACCACACCAGGTGACTGGCGATCCGGAACAGCTCCGACATCATCACCCGGATGACCTTGGCCCGGTCGGGCACCTCGATGCCGGCCAACTGCTCGACCGCCAGGAGGTAGGCCAGGTTGTTCATCACCCCGCTCAGGTAGTCGATGCGGTCGGTGTACGGGATGAAGGAATGCCAGGTCTGGCGCTCGCCCATCT
>JBAZUN010000437.1:0-5383 GCA_041661365.1 Candidatus Latescibacterota bacterium | reverse complement strand
GGAGCGCGGCCACATGAGTGGGCTGGCGCCGCTCGGACGGGACACCTTCCTCGAGGATGAGGATCTGGACCTTACCCCCCTCATCGACTGCGTCTTCCAGTTGCTGGTGTTCTTCATGCTCTGCACCGCCTTCTACGCGGTGAAAGGACTGGAGGTGGTGATGCCCGGCACGGCAACGGCCGGCAGCGCCGCCCCGGTCCGCGAGATCCAGGTGTATCTGACCGCCTCCGGGGAGATCCAGGTGGAGGGGCGGCCGGTCGCCCTGGCGGGTCTGGCCGAAGCCTTCACCGAGGCCGTCCGGGTGGAGCAGACCCGGACCCTGGTACTGGAAGCCGCCAATCAGGTGGAGCACGAGCGGGTTATCCAGGTGGTCGACCGGGCCAAGGCCGCCGGGATCGAGGAGATCAACTTCGCCTGGGTAGAGGAGGGGGCCAGTGGACCCTGAGCTCGAGGACACCTGGGCCGCCCCCCGGCTGGACCTGACGCCCCTCATCGACGGCGTCTTCCAGTTGCTCATCTTCTTCATGGTCTGCACCGTCTTCACCCGGCCGGAGCTGGGCAAGGTCGACCTGGCCCCGGCGCAGCACGGCCAGTCGGCCGGACCGACCGAGGTCAAGGTGTTCATCACCCAGACCGGGAGCGTGCAACTGGAGGACCGGGCCATCGCCCTTGCCGACCTGGAGGCGGCCTTGCGCGAGCAGGTTGCCAAGGGCCGCGAGGTCCGACTGACCCTGCTGATCGACCGCCGCGCCTCGCACCGCTTCACCCTGCAGGCCATGGAAGCGGCGCAACGGGCCGGCCTGGACCGCGTCCGCCTGGCCACCCGGTCGCACACTGCGGGAGGGGATACGCCTTGACCGCTGCCATTGCTGCCCGACCAGCCCGCTACCGCTGTGCGGCTGTCTGCGGCTCAGGTCGACTTCGCCTGATCGCCCTCGTCGTGACGCTCGGTGCGGTCATGCAGAACTGCGGCTTGATGCCCGTACGGCGCGAGCACCTGGTGGCCATGGTGTTTCAGCCAGGGCCCGGGAGCGACTATCGCGTTAGCCCAGCGGACAGTGCCGCCGTGTTCGGTACCGACGCGCTGGTAGTGACGGTGCGGTACCTGTCCCGGCAGATGCTGGACGAGGAATACGCCCAATACAAGACAGGGAGGCTGAACCTGAACCCGTTCACGTACGGCACCCGGATCGACAACGACAAGGGGTATGTTCCGGACCGGTTCACCGTATTCGAGTTGGAGGTGAACAACATCGCGCTACCGAAGGTGGGGCTCGACCCACGCAAGGCTACCCTGGTCACGGACCGGGGGGCGCGGCTAGGCTCGTGGGCGGTGAAGAGGGGGGAAGCTACCAACACCTTTGAGGAATACTACCGGACCCGTCGGGGGGCCGGGGGGAATGACCAGGACTGGTACCGCCAGCGTATCTCCATTGCCGAACGGAGCCTGTATAACGGTGACCGGTCCGTGTTCAAGGGGGAGCGTAATCGGGGCAAACTGGTGTTCGAGCTCTTGCCGGAGGACGTGCGGTGGGTGCAGTTGGAGCTGCGGGACGTGGTGCTGCGGTTCGATGCAGATGGTCTGCCGATGGAGGTACGAGACTTGGCGTTCAGGTTTGATGTGAGCACGCGAATCGAGGACGTGGACGCGCGATAGCAAAGCAGACGAAGTAACCGATTCAGCACCAGAATACCTTCTCTGTGGTGGCGGATCAGGGAGCGAGATGAGCATAGGTGGGATCATCGCGAAATTCAGCGGCATTCCGTGGACATTTCCCCGATCGGCGCACCGTAGTCTCCCGCTTCCCGTCATCCCTCCGCGTCTCCTCATGCCTCGATGATCCCTTTCTGAGATGTCCGGGGCCAGCTCAGTAGCTCAGTCCACCAGTCTGTCTGCCGCGGTGGCTCCCTCCCCGGTTACCAGCACTCGTCGCATGCCCAGGACGCGATCTGTAATACCACCTCAATACCACCTCGCCGCAGCGGGGGCAGCGATGGTGGGTGTCGTCCACGGTCTCCAGACCGACCTGGCACCGGTCGCACTGGTACCATTGGTTATGCTGCCCGCCCTCGGGAGGGAACTCGACGCCCCGGGTCAAGGCCTGGTCGGCTCGAGTCACGCGACCAGCCAACGTTTCCCGGACCGGGCCTCCGGCCTGCCAGGCCGCGCGCAGACGCGCCAGCTCCTCGGGGGTACAGGCCACTGCCGGCCAGGGGAGGGGCCGCGGCAGATGGAGGGAGTCTTCCAGCGATCGCGTGGATTCGGCGCACACGGGGGTACCTCCTCCGACCTGGATGAGCAGCAGCAACAGAACCACGGGGAGCATGCGTCAGCCTGCGGATCGGGGAAGGTCCGGGTTATATCCAGAAGGCCCGGCCACGTCTGCCGTCGTTCGGTCCGCGGACCGATTCTACCGCATATCGACGGTCCGGGAAAGGGCGAGCCGGAGATCGGGGTTGAGCCGCGAGCCTCGCAACAGCAGATTGGTGATCCGCGGCACCAAGGCCGAGGAGCCCTAGCAAGGAGATCAGTATGGCCGCCCTGTCGGTACTGCTGCTGACCCTGGCGATGGTCGGGTCCGTCGTCGGACAGGCTCAGTCCACCGAGGCCGACAGCAGCCTGACCCTGGAGAACCGCCATCTGCGCCTTCGGATCGCCGCCGGAGGAGGCCGGATCTCCAGCTTGGTAGACAAGGAGACGGGCCGTGAGCTGGTAGCCCTGTGGAAGGGCTCGGACGAGATCGGCGGCCTGCTGGCCGCCAACACCTGGAAAGCAGCCTTGCCATGACTGTCGCACCAGATTCCGCCCCACGACCAGCCCTACCCCGCGATCCGTACGAGGCTCTGACCCTGGAGAACGACATCCTCGGAGTCCGTCTGTGGGGGCCGCCGACCCAGCCGACCCTGTCCGTCGGACGCGCCGATCTGTGGGACCGACGCTGGTTCGGCGAGCGGCAGCCGCTGGTGACCCTGGCCTGGCTGCGCGAGCTGGCCGCGGCCGATCGCCTGACCGAGGTCGCTCGTGATCCGAACCGGACCGTGTACGGGCTCTACAACCAGTACGAGTTCCCCTGTCCGAAGCCCGGTGGTCAGGTCATCCTCGGCCTGCCCTCGGCTACCGAGGCGAGGGGATGGCAGCGGTCCGACGGGGTGACCGAGATGGTGGTCAGCGGTCCGGGTTTCCGGCTCCGCGTTGAGGTCTGGGTCAGCCTGACCCGCTCCCTGGTGGTGATCGACTGCGTCCGGGAGGGGGGAGAGGACTCGGCTCCGTGGGTCCGGGTCTGGCGACATCGGGATACCCTGCGACCGGGACAGCCGCTGAGCGGCACCCTGGGGAACGGGATCACCGGCGAGTTCGAGCCGATGGCCCCACCGCTTTCCTTCGGTGATCGGAGCGGTTTCGGCGTGGTCCAGCGCTTTCCCCAAGAGACGACCTTCCCCGAGGGGTTCGAGGCCGCGCTGGTCGCAGTGGTCCTGGGACCGCGCGCCGAGGTAGCGCTGGCCGAAGGGGTCCTTCACCTGGGGACCCCGCTGTGGGCCGAGCAGGAAGGTCGCCTCGACCACGGCGTCATCAAGCAGTACACCCCGATCAACGAATCGCCCGGCGCCGCGGCCACGGCGACCCTGACAGGCAACACGGAACACTTCACCGTGCTGGCGGCCTTGGCGACCAGCCACGACGGGCCCCGGGCCACCGAGGCCGCGCTGACCATGCTGAGGGAGGCGTGTGCCCTCGGGGTGGCGGGTCTGGCCGAGGAGCGAAGCCGGGAACGGGAGCAGGCCCGCAGGAAGGATCCGGCGGCCATCCGCACCTCGTGGGGGTACTCGGCGGCAGCAGCGCCACAGGTCCTGCCGCGACTGCGTCGGCCCGACGGGTACTACAGCGACGTGCCGCTGTGCACCGTGGGCGGCACGCGGCTGTGGTTCCAGGACGTGGGGCTCTGGCACAACGATTTTCATCTGAACGAGGTGCGGGCCGAGCCGATGCTGACCCTGGGTCAGGCGCCCGAGCTGCTCCCCTTCTGCGAGCTGATCGCCACCCTTCTCCCCATGGCCGAGGAGAACGCCCGCGAGGTCTACAGCCTGCCCGGCGCCATGTACCCGCTGGTCCACTTCCCGCTGCGGACCCGCGGGATCTGCCATACCAACCTGACCTGGGAGCAGGACGTGGGGCTGAACGGCCTGATCTGCAAGCCGCTCTGGCTTTACTTCCGCCACACCGGGGACCTGGAGTTCCTGCGCCGGCTGGCCTGGCCGGTCCTCCGCGCCTGCGCCCGCTTCTGCCGCGCGTACCTGAGCGAGGAGGAGGACGGCCGTCTCCACCTGGTCCCCTCCGTGTCCCCCGAGCACTGGGGCCTGACCCCTCGCTTCGAGCGGAACCGGGACTGCCTGTCGGCCCTGACCCTGACGCGGTACCTGCTGCGGGCCGCGGCCGAAGCCTCAACCCTTCTTGATGCGGACGTAACCGAGGCAGCCGACTGGCTGCAGGCCGCGGACCGGCTGGCCCCGTACCCCACCGCCATGACCGAGGCCGGCCCGATGTGGGTCGACGTGGCCGGCGCGCCGCCGATCGAGTACAACGTGCCGGTGCCGTTGGCCGCGGTCTTCTGGGGGGACGACGTGGGGCTGGACAGTCCACCTGAGGTTCTCGCCCTGGCGCGCCGCACCCTCGGGCAGATCCGCATCTGGCAGCCGCACAGCTTCTACGTCGACGCCTGCATCTGCAACCGCCTCGGGGTCTGGCAGGAGGGGGCGCGGCTGGCGCCGGAGAACTTCCTCCTCTCCTATCAGTCGATCCACCTTTTCCCTTGCGTTCCTCCCGAGGGCGAGATCACGGTGGAGAACCTGGCCGCCGAGGGCGGCTTCCTGGTCTCGGCTGTCCGGTGTAGCGATGGCCAGGTAGGAGAGGTCCGCCTCCGCTCCCGGCTGGGTGGCCCATGTCGCGTGGCTTCCCCCTGGCCTGACCGCGGGGTGATCGTCCGGGCCGAAGGGAAAGATCCGGTCGCCTCAACGGGTCCAGGAGCGGCCCACCTGGAATTCGCCAGCCGACCTGGAGTGACGTATACCCTCGGGCCGAGGTGATCGCTCCCCGGCCAGGGCCGCGGCGTCCACCGCAGTTCTCGATCTGCGAGGCCGGCAGTCCGAAGGTGAGACACACGGTATGGTAACCTCGCGAGTGAGCGTCACCGGTGCGGCGATCGCCACCGGCCTGCGGCAGCTCGGGGTCGCGGCCGGCAGCCGGATCGCGGTGCACAGCTCACTCAGCGCCTTCGGCCACGTGGTCGGCGGCGCCGAGGCCGTGGTCGCGGCCCTCCGCGAGGTCGTCACCGGCGAAGGCACCATCGTCATGCCGGCGTACCTGCTCGGGCCCCCAGCACCGTTG
>JBAZUN010000436.1:0-5394 GCA_041661365.1 Candidatus Latescibacterota bacterium | reverse complement strand
TTCCGATCTGCCAAGGTCTACCTCCCGAATCGGTCTTGCCGAGAAGCGTCGCAAGGCGCTTGACCGCTGTCGGCTCCCACCCTCTCAGAACCGAGAACAGCGCCCCTCCGACTCACCCTCCCGCGTCCATGGCCAGGGCCAGGGCGCCGGCGATCCCGGCCCGGTTCCCCAGCCCCGGGACCACGATGTACCGGTCGATCTCGGCGAGGATCTGCGGGGTTCGCAGGTACCCGTTCAGAAGTTCCTGCACCTGGCGCCGGACCAGGGGGAGGAGCCGCGGCTGGTCCATCACCCCACCGCCCATGACGATCCGTTGGGGCGACAGGGCGCAGACGTAGGAGACCAGGCCCAGGGCCAGGTACCGGGCCTCCAGGTCCCAGGCCTGGTGGTCCGGTGGCAGTTCCTCGGCGCGCTTGCCCCACCGGCCTTGCAGGGCCGGGCCCGCGGCCAGGCCCTCCAGGCAGTCGCCGTGGAAGGGACAGTATCCCGGATAAGGGTCCGCGGTCAGGTCGTGCGGCACGCGGACGTGGCCCATCTCCGGGTGGAGCATCCCGTGCAGCAATCGCCCGCCGACCATCCCCCCGCCGCCGATCCCGGTGCCCACGGTCAGGTAGATGAAGGTGTCGAGTCCCTGGGCCGCGCCCCAGCGCCCCTCGCCCAGGGCCGCGGCGTTGACGTCGGTGTCGAACCCGACCGGCACGTCCAGGGCCGCGCGGATCGCAGCGACGATATCGGTGTCCGGCCAACCGGGCTTCGGGGTGGTGGTGATGCGACCGAAGGTCGGCGAGCCAGGATTAGGGTCCACCGGCCCGAAGGAGCCGATCCCCACCGCGGCCAGCGGTTGCCGGGCGTGGTGCGCGCGGAAGAAGTCCACGGCCCGACCGATGGTCTCCTCGGGCGTGGTCGTCGGGAAGCGGATCTCCTCTTGCCAGTCGTGCGGTCCGCTCCCCACCGCGCACACGAACTTGGTTCCCCCTGCCTCGATCGCCCCCCAGGTCGTCATCGCCGGTCTCCTCTCGGAGCGCCCCACCGACCGGTCCGATGACCCGGCGAAGCGCCGCGGCTACTGTATATTCATTGCCGAGAAAGATAGGCCCTGGGGGTACCGGCGACCACCTGTCTCCGCTGAAGGACCGGTCCTGATGTCCGCACCAGGGAAACCCCGTGTCCAAATCCTCCTCAAGGAGCTGAATCGCCGCAGCCGCTCGTGCGTTGGCCCGTGGAAGGGCAGCGGCGCCGTATATTACGGGCACTACCTGAGACCCGATCTGCACGCGAATCCGGCAGGGACACGGTGATCCGGGGGAAGCAGCCCGCGGCAGACCTGAGACGCGCCTACCGGGCCGTGTTCGGCCGCTGCCTGGTCCTGTCCGCGCTGCTCCATCTGATACCCCTGGCGATGAACCCCAAGGTGACCATCCGGCCGCGGGAGCGCCTGGTGGTCCGGTCGCCGCTGGTGCTGCTCGAGCGGGTGCCCAGCGACCGGCCCGGGCTGCCGGCCCTTTCCGGGCTGCCGGCCCGCGCCCTGCCCCCGAAGGCGGACAGCCCGCCTCGGCCCCAGCCCCAGCCGGTGGTGCTCACGGCCAACACGGCCGAAGGCGAGGAGAAGACCGTCGAGTTCTGGATGCTGGAGCAGCAGCCGCTGGTGCTCAAGCGGGTGCTGCCGGTCTATCCAGAAGCGGCACGGGCCGCCATGGTCGAAGGCCGGGTCGAGGTGCGGCTGCTCCTCGACCGGAGCGGCCGGGTCGAGCGGGTGGTCCAGGTCACCGGACCCGAGGGCCTGCGGGCCGCGGCCGCGGAGGCGGCCTGCCAGTGGGTATTCGCACCGGCGACGCAGAATGGTCAGCCGGTCAAGGTCTGGGTCAGCCTGCCCTTCACCTTCCGGCTGGAGGAGCACCTGCCCAGCGGCTTGGAGAGGAAATGACGGCGATCGCCTCCGACTGGCACATCCATTCGCAAAACTCCTGCGACTCGGCCTCCCTGATCATGACCGACCTGCTGACCGACGCGGCCACGGCCGGGATCAGCGACTTCGGCGTCACCGACCATATCCACACCCCGTTCAACCTGCCTGACCTGCAGCGGTCGCGCCAGGAGTTCCTGGCCCTGGATCCGCCGCCGTTCTTCCATTTCGGGGTCGAGGTCAGCAGCGTCTCGCAATGGGAGATCGAGGAGATCGCCCGGGGCGGCCACGACAACCCGGTCTACGGGATCCGGAGCGGCGGCCCGGCCGGGGCCCCGCTGGCCATCGGTTTGGGCGAGGAAGAGCTGGCCGCCTGTGGGGTCGAGTACGTCGTGGGCGGCACCCACTGGCCGATCTACGTGCCCCTCGAACGGGAGACGGTGATCCGGGACTACCACCGCCAGAACCTCTTCCTCGCCACCCACCCGCTGGTCGACGTGGTGGCCCACCCCTGGTGGTGGCACGGGGCCTGGCAGGACGGGCAGGGCAACTTCAAGGGCGAGCCGTGGTTCGACGACTTTGGCCGGATCCCGGCGGCCATGCACGACGAGTTCGCCGCCGCGGCCCGCGAGCACGGGAAGCGGCTGGAGATCAACCTGGCCGCCTTGCTGCTCAACCCACACTACCCGGAGCGATTCAAGGAGCAGTACTGCGAGTACCTCGCCGAGCTCCAAGAAACAGGTGTCTGTCTGTCGATCGGCTCGGATTGCCACGACCAACGGTATCAGATCGACTTCGACACGGCCGCAGCCATGCTCGCGCGAGCCGGGGTCCACGGGGAGGAACTGTGGGTCCTGCCCTGCCGGCAGCCATGAGCACCTGCGCCGTCGATACCGCGACTCCGGCCCCGCCCGACCGCCGCCGCTGGGCCGTGCTGGCCGTGGGCACTTTCGGGGTCTTCGCGGCCCTCGGGCTGGCGCGGTTCGGGTACGCCACGGTGCTGCGCGCCATGCAGCAGGACCTGGGGTTCGGCAACACCGCGGCTGGGGCCCTGGCCACGGCCAACCTCACCGGGTACCTGGTTCTCGCCGTGGTCGGGGGCGCCCTGGCCTCGCGCTGGGGCGCCCGCTGGGTCACCACCGCGGGGCTGGCCGTGCTCGGCGTGGGCATGATCCTGACCGCCAACGCCGGCGGGTTCGCCGCCCTCTGCTTCTGGCGGGCGGTCACCGGCATGGGGAGCGGGGCCGCCAACGTGGCCATCATGGGGATGTGGCCGGCCTGGTTCGAGCCCCGTCAGCGCGGCCGGGCCGCCGGGGTAGCGGTGACCGGCTCGTCCTTTGCCCTGATGCTGACCGGTCTGACCGTGCCTTCCCTTCTCGTGGTCCCCGGAGTCGGCTGGCGCGGGGCCTGGCTGCTCTTCGGGATCGCGGCCCTGGTCGCCGCGGGACTGGCCGCGATCGTGCTCCGGCATACCCCCGCGCCGCCTGCTGGACCGTCCGGGGACAAGACTGAGGCGCTCGCCCGGCCTGCGAACGGTCTATCGCTCGGCCGCGGTCTGGCACCTCGGGGCGGTATACGTCGCCTTCGGGTTCAGCTACATCATCTACATGACCTTCTTCTCGAAATACCTGGTCGCTGAGCAGGGGCTGAGCGAGGCCGCGGCCGGAAGGCTGTTCATGCTGATGGGCACCTGCAGCCTCCTCTGCGGTATCCTCTGGGGCGCGGCCTCTGACCGCTTCGGCCGACGCGCGGCCCTGGCCGCGGTCTTCCTGGTTCAGGCCACCTCCTTCGGCCTGTTCGCCTTGGCCGATGCCCCCCTGGCCCACGGGATCTCGGCCGTCCTCTTCGGACTGACGGCCTGGAGCATCCCGGCGATCATGGCCGCGGCCTGCGGCGATCTGCTGGGAAGCCGGCTGGCCCCGGCCGGGCTGGGATTCGTCACCCTGTTCTTCGGCGTGGGTCAGGCCCTGGCTCCCAGCCTGGCGGGCCGTCTTGCCGACCAGACCGACTCCTTTGCCGCGGCCTTCCTGCTGGCGGCCGGGGTAGCCCTGGCCGGCGCCGTGGGCTCCTGGCTCCTCCCCCGCCGATGACCGGCCCTGGCGACCAGGCGCGAGAGGGACCGCCGGCAGCGATCAAGCGGCCGGCCTTGGCCCCGCGCAACCAGATCCTGGTGGTCGAGGACCAGTTGATCGCCCGGCAGACCCTGCGACGAACCTTGGAGTACTATCAGCACGGGGTGCTCGAGGCCGCCGACGGTCGCCAGGCCCTGCAGGTATTCCATCGGTACCGCCGCCGGATCGGCATGGTCCTCCTCGACCTGACCCTGCCCGACGTGCCGGCGGTCAAGGTGCTGGCCGCCCTGCGCACCCTCGACCCCAAGGTCCGGGTCGCGGTCTGCACCGAGGAATCGGTGAGTGAGGCCAAGGGGAGCGAGGGGCTGGAAGGCGTGGTGGGGGTGCTGAGGAAGCCGATCCGCGCCGACCGGCTGTTGGCGGTCGTGCGCCGTGGGCTGTACGGCTGAGCAGTCGAGGGGACCTACTGAAGGAGGACGAAGATGGCCTACCGGTGCCCCAAGTGCGGCAACGTCGAGTACGAGGCCAACCAGATCCGGACCACGGGAGGATTCTGGAGCAAGATCTTCGACGTGCAGAACCGGCGCTTCACCACGGTCACCTGCACCCGCTGCCGGTACACCGAGTTGTACCAGGCCGACAGCAGCATGTTGGGGAACATCTTCGACCTGTTCACCGGCTGACCGCGAACCTCATCCCGCTTCCCAAACGATGGGCCCGGCCGCCCCTTCTCGCTGGATCACCAGGAGCAGGTCGCCGCTGGTCACGCTGACCTCCACCGGGTTGGTCGTGACCTCGTTGGAGATCCCGTCGCGCAGTCCGGGGATCAGCGCCTCGCCGTGCAGCGGGAAGCGCAGCCCTTGGGTGCGGATCCCAGCCACCGGTCCGGCCAGCGGGCAGAGGGAGAGCCGTTGGCCGAGGGGAGCTTGGAAGCGCACCCTCGATCGGATCAGCCGGGTCTCGCAGTAGTCGTCGAGGAAGCGCAGCCGCAGCTCCGCGCCCCAGGTCTTCAGCAGGCTGAGGTTCCACAGGGTATGGTCGACCCGGCAGCCGGTGAACCCGAGCAGGTCGACCTCCTCGACCCCGAGCCGGCAAGCCAGGCCCAGGGCCTTCTGCAGGTCGGTGCCGGTGTCGTCCGCGTCCACCCGCACCTGCCGCTCCACGGCCACGCCGGCCAGACTGGCCGCGGCCACTGAGTCCAGGTCGCCGACCACGTAGTCCGGGGTACGACCGAGGCGGGCCGCGGTGTTGGCCCCGCCGTCGGCGGCCAGCAGCAGCGGGCTCCCGGCCATGACCTCGGCGAACAGCCCGGCCGAGGGCGGCTCGCCGTTCCCCAGGATCACCGCGCGCATCCCCCTGGTCACGGATTCCCCTCCGGTAGACGACGGATCGGCAACACGGTTTAGTGCTCCGTTAAGG
>JBAZUN010000435.1:0-5402 GCA_041661365.1 Candidatus Latescibacterota bacterium | reverse complement strand
CTGACCGCCATGGGAATGCCACCGGGCAAGCTCGAGGGGGTGCGCCGGCGCCTGGCGTGCCTGCCCGAGTTCGTCGAGGCCACGCGCCGGGCGGCGGCGGAGCTCGGCCTGCCGCTCGTGGACCACTGGGCCGCGTGGCAGCAGGTCGGCTTCCGCGTCGGCCAGCTCTCCGAGGGCCTGTTCCACGCCAACGAGTACGGCCACCGCCTGATGGCGCGCACCCTCTTCCGCACCTGTGGCATATGGGACGAGGCGAGCTGGACCTGCCGCCTGTTCATCCCCGCCGACGTGTGACACCGACCGCAGGCCGCGAGCTCATGCCTTGCCGAAGAGCTCCCCCATGGCCGCGAGGGCTGCCTCGACGATGGCGTGACCGCCCGCGGGGGAGACCAGGCAGCTTGCCGGAACCGCACCGTAGCTCAGGCCGGCCGCCGCGCGGCTGGTGGCCAGGTACGGCCCGCCGCCGGCGAGCTGCACGATGAAGGTCTGCACCGCGGGGGACCGGCCCTTGATGCGGTCGCCGAAGTCCAGGTAGTACTCGAAGGGCGCGGTGACGAAGGCCACGTCTCCAACCCGCACCACGTTGACGCCGACGGGCACGCCGGGGGGCGGGTTCTCAAAGCGATCCGCGACCGCGCGACACCACCCCAGGCGCGAGCGCAGCGCCGTGCGCTTGCCGTCGAGCGGCCCCGCATCCCCCAGCGCCGCGAGCTGCTGCTCCGCCTCGGTGATCTGCGCCAGCACCGTGTCGTACTCGGTCCGGGTCACGTCCCAGTGAGGGAGGTCCAGGCTCAGGCCCCGGCACGCGACCTCGGCCTCCTGGCGCAGGTCCTCGCGGATCGCCGGCTCGGCGTCGTCCAGCGCGTCGGCCAGCCGCCGGGCGAGGTCGCGGCGGAGCGCCGCGTTCAGGGGACGCTCGGTCCCGCCCCCGTACTTGAGCCGCAGCATGCGGTCCTCGGCCCGCTTGGCGATGAGGCGGTGGGGGCTCTGGTCGCCCGCGGCGGAGCACTGGGCCAGGACGTGGAGCCCGGGCTCTCGGCGCCGCCGCAGCTCCTCGCGCACGTCGTGCCAGAAGTCGGCGGATACGTAGTCCTGGCCGCTCTCGCTGGCCTGGGACGGGCAGGCGAGGTTCACGACGACACCGGTGAGACGTTCATCCGGGTCATAGGTGCACAGCAGGTTCACGCCGTGGTCCACGTGGCCCTCGATGTGCGAGAAGTCCTCGGCCGAGGTGCTGCCGTACATCACGGCGCGATCGTCGAAGTAGCGCACGCGGCGGTTCTCACCCACCACCGCGTGGGCGTAGCCGTACCCCACGCGGCCCGGGGCGCGGCTCTCCCAGGCCTCGCAGACGGCGTCCACGAGCGCTTCCACCAGCATCCGGCCGTACTCGACCGCGGGCAGGTAGTCGGGGTAGCGCTCGAGCAGAGACTCCATGTAGTCGACGTCATCCTGCAGTCCGCCCCCGAGACCCGTGAAGGGCGCGGTGTGGGTATGGGTCCCGCCCATGACGAAGCTGCCGGGGTCGAGCTGGGGCAGGCGGGCGGCCAGCCGCTCGCGGGCGGCCTCCAGCACGCCCGCATCCAGGGAGCAGAGGTCGGCTGAGGCGAACACCGCGTGGCCGCTCCCGCTCTCCAGCACCAGCACCGTGAGCGTCAGCGGGTCCTCCACCCGCGTGGCCACGCGCAGGTTGAACTGGCCCCGCAGCGCCACTGGCCGTCGCGGGGTGATGTCCCGGTGCGCCCACCCGATCCTGATCCCCGAGCTCATGTCGCGTCTCCTTCCGTCGCGATCGCCGTGGCTGCGGCAGCGTGCTCACCTACACCCCGGTGGTGCTGCCCTGACCCCTACTCCGGCGGCAAGGCCCAGAGCGCGATCTCCGTGTCCTTGCCGGCGCGACCGGCCAGCATGTCGTCGACCCGCACCACCACCTGCCAGCCGTTCTCGGCCGAGGGCTGCTGTCGCACCTGGTACGCACCCCGGGCGCGGATCTCTTCCACCACCACGATCCAGCCCGGCTTCTTCGGCACCCCGGCCAGCACCTGGCTCTGGATATCCTTCCCCGGCGAGCCCATCTGCAGCTCCTGGTGCAGCACGCCCTCGGGCCCCAGGGTCAGTTGGGAGACGGCCCGGTCCGCCTTGACCTGCCAGGTGGCCAGCTTGAGGCCGCGGTCCCGTCGCTGCAGGGGATCCTCGGCCACCGCGGGCAGGGACGAACCGCCCACCAGCCTGGTCAACGCCGCCAGGGCCTGCCGCTCACCGTCCCGCACCTGGCGCATCAGCGGCCGCAACTCGCCAATGGCCGCCACCTTGTCCGGATCGTCCTCCAGTCGCCGGTCCTCCCCGCCGGGCCACCCGTCGATGATCCGGTGCAGGGCCTCGGCCTCAAGCCGGTATCCGGCGGCCGCGCTCTCCAGCAGCGAGCGCCGTTGCGGCGAGGCCGTCCGCGCGGCCGCGCGGCCGAAGAAGTGCTCGGCCCATTCCGCCCTTTCGACTAGCCACCACAGGTAATTATGCAGACGGTCCAGGGTCCATCCCAGCTGCGTCACCCACTCGGCCGTCCACGGCTGGCGCTCCCAGCTGATCACGTAGGTATCCCAGGCGGCCAGGCCCGCCGGGCTCCCCCTGACCCCCCAGGGCTCCGGGTCCTCGCTGTCCTTCCACGGCACCAGGGCCAGCTCCACGGCCAGGGCCGCGGTGCTGTCCACCAAGGCCTCGGGCTCCAGCGCCCGGCCGCCGGGCTGGACCACCGCGAACGGCGTGTTGCGCCGCATCCCTCCTGGCACCCGCCCCCACCAGTCGCCGCCCTGCAGATCCCACCATCGCGTCCCCTCGGGCGAGACCACCCGCACTTCAGCCTTGCCATGGCGCTGGCGGTACCCCGTGACCGGATACCATTGCCGCCCGACGCCGATCGCCGGCACTTGGCCTAAGGCCAGCCAGCCCTTGATATCGGCCAGGCTCTCGCGCCGGCGCTGGCCGTGGGAGACGGCGTAGCGGTACCCGAACCACCGCAGCAGTCGGTCGAGCTCCGGGCCATACTCCTGCGCTTCCCCTTCCTTGCCGAAACCGTAGCTCGAGAAGCCGAAGGGCGCCGCCCCCAGGAGGGCCAGATCGGTCGAATCCAGCTCGGCGCGCTCCTGGCCGGCCACCGCGGCCAGGACGTCGAGCATGGACGGGGAGCGCACCTTCACCTCCCGCTCGACCAGCAGACTGTCGAGCGCGGCAGCCCCCGCGGCCCGCACCTTGTCAACCGGCAGGTCGGACGCGGTGTAGGACTCGAAGAAGGTGGACAGCTCGTCCTCCGAGCCCACCACCAGGCCGCCCTCCTCGCCCCCCGGCGCCGCGTAGTACCGCACCCCCGGGTACCGGTTGCCGGCGTAGAGCGCGTCGTCGATCGGCTCGCAGACGTTGAAGCTGAAGTCGAAGCCGCCGCGGCCCTGCTCGGCGCGCACCAGCAGGCGGTGCTCTCCCGCCTCGAGGTACCCCGGCAGCTTCACCGAGCCCAGGCGATGGCGGCGCGGGCCCTCGTGGGCGTGGATCAGCTCACCGTCGATCCACACCCGCAGCCCTTCGTCCGAGCCGATCCAGTACCGCACCGAGTCCGACTTGGTCATGCGGAAGCGGGTGAAGGCGTAGACCGCGCAGTCCACCGGATCCCGGTAGTGCTTGTCCAGGTCGATCTTGTCGTGGCCGAACCAGACCACGTCGGACCAGCCGTCACGACCGGGCAGAGGCTCCAGCTCGTTGATCTCCTGCGGCGTGAAGGCGTGCGTCCGGGGCAGCGGCCCGAGCAGCAGCCAGCGCCGGGGGCCCATGCCGAAGTTGGCGTGCTCGCCCCATTCGCCCCATCCCCCCTGGAAGCCGTAGTCTCCGCCCGCCTTCATGAAGCGACTCACCAGCTCGTCGAGGCGGCCGTCGCGACCGCCGCGCATCTCCACCTCCTCGAGCCACCGCGGGCCCAGGCCGTGCTGCCAGCCCACGTCGGCGAACTCCATGTCGTCCGGATTGAAGCCCATCAACCGGGCCACCACCAAGTCGGTGGCGATCGGGTTGCGGCCGGCCACGATCAGGTTCGAGCGCTTCGGCACCTCGCGGAAGGCGCCACCCTCGGCCCCGGCGATCATGTCCACCACGTTCAGGTCGATCCCCGTCACCTGCATCAGGTCGATGAAAGCCTCATCAAGGATGCGGGCGGTGTGGGGGATCCCCGCGTGTCCCTCGGTGCCAGCGCTTTTCCCCCAGCCGTAGACGATCCCCGGCAGCATGCCGAACTGGTTCTTCAGGCAGGCCGTGATCTTGGCGCCGTGGGTCTTGGCCACCGGGCAGTTGATCAACACGTCGGCGTCGACGAGGGTGGCGGCCACGTCGTAGTCCGGCCGGGCCAGTCCCCCGCCCGGGACCGGGAGGGTGTAGACGCGGTCGAAGTTGATGTCCCGGCAGGTGATCTCCAGCCCCAGGCCCTGCAGCTCCTCCACCATCCGGCGGTACCCGGAGGCGCCGAAGCCGTCGGCCCAGTGCGCGTCCACCTTGAAGGAGTCGCGGTAGGCCTCGTCGGCCCATCCGCCGGAAGCCTCGGCGACCACGATGCGGGCCCGCGGCGCGACCTCGTGCACCAGGAGGGCCACCCCGCGCACTACCCTGGCGTCGGTGACCACGCCCGCGCCCGACGGGGACGGCATCACGATGTTGGGCTTGAGCGCCACCACCTTGGCCTGCGGCGGCACCACCGAGGCCATCCCCCCCACCAGGTCCACGGCCCGCCGCACCATCGCTGCGATCTGATCCGCGGTCAGCTCCTGGTCACGCGCCGTCGGTTGCTTCAGGATCGGGTCGTCGGAGGGCACCACGCCCACCGGGAACTCCGCGGCCCAGACCGGCGCCGCGTTGAGGATCGCCACGCACCAAGCCAGCTTACGCACCGATGTCACGGGGATTCCTCCTTCTCCGTCTCTGCGGCTGCGTGCCGCGGGCCTCGCCACTCCGACCGCGGCAGTGGGGGGGTATAGCCGTATCCGACCAGAGGCGTCAAGGTCCGCGCGGTTGCCGGATCAGCCACGGATACCGGTAGCGGGGTAATCAGATCACCGATCAAGCGTCGCCAGTTGCCGGTACGCCTCCACCACCTTCGCCGCGCCCTCGCGGATCAGGGAGATCTCGTCCACCGCCTCGAAGAACCTGGCCCCTCGGGCGAGCCACCGGCCGGCCGCCTCGGTTCCTGAGGCCGTGGTCCCGAAGGGCACCCCGTGTCGTCGGCACAGGGTCAGGATCTCCTCCATCGGGCCGGCCACCTCCGGGTGGTCGTACAGACCGGGGTGCCCCATCTCGATGGAGAAGTCCCCCGGCCCCACGTATACCATGTCCACCCCCGGCGTGCTGACGATCTCGGCCGCGTTCTCGTA
>JBAZUN010000434.1:0-5414 GCA_041661365.1 Candidatus Latescibacterota bacterium | reverse complement strand
AAGGATAAGCGCAGGTCCGTTGTCCCTCCGGGAGTTGTCGTCTATACTTGTCGCCGGTTTTGCCGATGAGTCGCCTGTGGAGGCGTTTGTAGATGCCCCGGATTTGTTGTCGCCGAGGCTCCGTCATCTCCTTGGCGAAGTGGCCGTGGCCTCTTGCCGATTCCGGGAGGCGTAGATGAGGCTGTCCGCCGTGGCCGCTTTCTACGTCGCGGTCTCCGCCCTGGTTACCGGTTGTGTGCCGTTCCCCGGCAGGCCCGCTCCCCTCCGGTCCGATGCCGTCCTCGATTCCCTCGACGCCCTCGGCCAGTATCTCCACTGCCGGCAGCAGACCGCCGACACCACGGCCTACCCGACCCCGACCATCGCGATTCTTCCCCTGCAGGACGAATCCGGCTTCCGCAAGGACGTCTGGGACCTGCCCCTTGAGATGGCCCGGCTGGTCAGCGCCGAGATGGCGCTCCTGCCGTCCTGGCGGGTGGTTCCGTTCGACGCCGTCGCTCAGGTGATCGGTTCCACCCGCAGGTTCAAGGCCGATCAGGCCGCCGCCATCGGCCAACGGCTGCAGGCCGACTATATCCTCCTCGGCGTCATCCGGGAGATGAACATGGGACGCTTCAGTGTGGGAGATCCCCTGCTCGGGGGGTACAAATCCTACACCGGGGCCGTCAGCCTCGAGGTGCAGGCCCTCAGGGTGGCAGACCGGACCGAGGCCCTCTCCGTCACGGGCGAAAGCGAGTTGACGGATCGGGACGTGGGGCTGGACCTATTGGGAAAGCCACGACAACAGGACCTGGAGTTCGCCGGCCTTCGCGATCTTCCGTTCGGGTCGCCGGCGTTTCGCGAGACGGTCCTGGGCAAAGCCACCCTCGAGGCGGTAGGGGAAGTACTGGACGACCTGACCCCCCTGGTCCGTCCGGCTGGGTTCATGGCAGCCGGCCGGTCCGGGGTGGTGCTGTCCGTGCAGGGCGCAGAGCTGTACCTCAGCCTGGGCATCGAGGATGGCCTCCGTCCCGGGCATCGTCTCGAGGTTCTTCCGGGGGATCGTCGCTCATCCGGTGCCGCGATCGTCCCAGGACAGGTCATCGCCGTGGTGGAAGTCCAGGAGGTGATCGGGGCCCGTCTCTCCAAGGCCCTGGTCGTCGGCGAGGCCGTCGTGCAACCGGGAGACCGCCTCAGGTTCCCGTCACCCTGACCCCGGGACCCCCGTCCCCCCCGTCTCCAGCGATCCATCCTGCAGATGACTTGACAGCTTGCAACCTGGCAGCTAGGATGAAAGCGTTTTCTGAAAACATTCCCCGCAGCATCTGAATTTCTTTCACCGACCTGCCCGGCCTAAACACCCTTGTTCCCGGCCGGGCCTGGCATCCTGCCTCTCGGGGAGGAACCGTGGGAGAGCCTGACTGCCCTGAACCGGGCGTTTCCCTGCGCGCCGTGATCCTTGGCGGGTTCATGTGCCTCGCGATCGCCGTTGGTGAGCCGTATGGGGTGCTGGTGCTGCGGGGCTCGCCCCTGGCCGCCGATTTCTCCACCGGCGCCGCGCTCTTCCTCTTCTTCCTGCTGACCTTCCTGGTCAATCCGACGGCCCGTCTGCTCACCGGGTCCCGACTCCATCGGGGAGAGCTGGCCACGGTCTACGTCATGATGATCGTGGCGGCGGCCATTCCGTCCTGGGGGTTCACCATGAACCTGATCCCCCTGCTGGCCGGCTTCTTCTATTACGCCACCCCCGAGAACGAATGGGTCGAGCTGATCCAGCCGCACCTGCCGCAGTGGCTGGTGCCCGATTCCCAGAACGCGGTCTGGCATCTCTTCGAGGGGGGGATCAGCGGCGAGCCGATCCCCTGGTCGGTCTGGGTCGTGCCACTCGGGGCCTGGGGGCTGTTCATCGTCACCCTCTACTTCGTCACGGTCTGCCTGCTGGTCTTGCTGCGCAAGCAGTGGCTCGAGCGGGAGCGGCTCCTCTTCCCCCTGTCCACCCTGCCTTTGGAGATGGCCGGATCGAGTCAGGACCGGGCGTGGCCCGCCTTCTTCCGCAATCCCCTGACCTGGATCGGCTTCAGCATCCCGCTCTGTCTTCACTCGGTGAACGCGCTGCACAGCTATTACAGCGTCGTTCCGTTGATCAACCTGAGCTCCTCGGTGACGCTCCTGCGCAATTCGGTATCCCTCGTCTGCACGCCGCGACTCGAGGTGATCGGTCTGTCCTACCTGCTCAGCCTCGACGTCTCCTTCGGGATCTGGTTCTTCGCGTTGCTTGCCCTGCTGGCAAGCGGCCTGGAGCGGATGTTCGGGTGGTCGATCGGCCCGATACAGCCCTTCTCTGATCCCGCGCCCCCCAGCGTCGCGCACCTGGCTCTCGGGGCGCTCTTCTTCCTCGTGGCGGCCAGCTTTTGGAACGGCCGGGCCCACCTGGCCGAGGTCGTCCGCAAGGCGTGGGGGCGCGCCTCGGGGATCGACGACAGCGGCGAGCTGCTGTCCTACCGCACGGCCACGATCGGCGCCGGCGTCGGCTTCCTCTGTTGCCTGACCTTTCTCTGGGTCGCGGGGATGGGATTGCCGACCGCCCTGGTCTTTCTGGTCTCGGCGCTGGTCATCTTCATCGGCCTGGCGCGGATCGTCTCCCAGACCGGCCTGGCCTACGGTCGCGCCACGGTATGTGCGCCGGTCTTCACCGCCAACGCGCTGGGGTCTTCGCTGGTGGGACCCGCCGGCTTGACCGGACTGGGGTTGAACTTCGCCTGGTCGGCCGACGTGCGCACCTTCGTCATGGCCTCGGTGGCCACCGGTCTCAAGGTGGCTGAGGTGACGCGGTTGCATCCCCGCCGGTTGCTGGTCGCCATCGTCGTGGCGATCCTGATCACCCTCCTCGGTTCCATCGCGGCGGTCATTCACCTGGCCTATACCTATGGCGGGATCAACCTGGTGGGCTGGCAGTTCATCGGCCTGCCATCCTTCGCCGGTGACTGGATCACCCGACAGGTGAACAACCCGGACCCCGTGCAGGTCTGGCATCTGGCCTTCGTGGGTTCAGGCGCGGTCCTGATGGGGGTCCTTTCGTTTCTCAAAGCCCGTCTGGTCGGTTTCCCCATCCATCCCGTCGGTTTGGCCCTGGGGCTGACCCACCCCATCAACCAGGTCTGGTTCTCCGTCTTTGTGGCCTGGCTGCTCAAGGCCGGCGTGTTGAAGTATGGGGGGGCCCACCTCTACCGAGGACTTCGGCCGTTCTTTCTCGGCATGGTCCTGGGCGCCTTCAGCGTCGCCGGTCTGTGGCTGGTGATCGATACCTGCACCGGGATGTCGGGCAATGTCTTCACCCTGGGGTGAGCCAGCCCGCGCAAGCGTTTTCAGGCCATCCCGCCGGTCTCGGGGCGGAGTTCCGCGCGCGGAGTCGCTTTTTGGGGACCGGACGGTTTCCACTAGAGCGGCCAGGAATCATCAGGGTGCAGGAGGCTGCGGCGAACCGGGAATCCTTCACCAATCTGGTTCTCGACTTGCTGACACCCGTTTTTGTCCATTGCTATAAATTAATAATTAACAATATCTAACGCTATATTTCTGCCTGCATTACAGGTCTTGGCCAGCCGCAAGCAACCTTCCACCGATCATCTCCATTCCCTGTTTTCGACGGATGCGCTTTTTCCTTGACAAACCCCTGTCGATGCCTTATCATGCAAGCGTTTTCTGAAAATGACCATCAAGTCTGCTGTTTATTACCACAGGCGCGTTACGGAGCCATTGTCGGGAAGGGGTTACCATCTACCCCGATGGAGTCATCCGCAATCTCGGTCTCACCACGCACCGCGGGCGAAGGGCGGCGCAGATGACCCACAGTGCCAAGAAGGCCACCATCACCGACGTGGCCCGGTTGGCGAGCGTTTCCATCTCCACGGTGTCCCGCATCCTCAACCACCAGCACACCGGGGACCCCGAGGTTCGCGACCGGGTCAACGAAGCGGTCCAGCAGCTCAACTACCGGCCCAGTTCCGCGGCCCGCTCCCTGGCCGGTGGCTCGACGCTCAAGACCATGAACTTCGTCATGCAGTCGTTGCTCCCTCTGGAGACCTATTTCGGCGACATGCTCCGCGGCGCCGAGGAGCGTGCCCATGAGCTGGGCGCCAACCTCTACTTCTCCACTGCCCATAACCACCTCGGGATCCTGGCGAAGCCCGGCGCCAAGCTCAAGGGATTCACCGGAGAGGCCATCCAAGGCCTGATCTTCGCCGGTGAGATGGACCAGGGATTTTACCACGAGATCAAGCGCACCGGTATCTCTGTGGTGCACCTCAACGCCTATCCCCGCGGCGAGACCGTGAACTGCGTCATGTGCGACAACTTTGCCGCCAGTTACCGGGTGGTCCGGTGGCTGGCAGGGTTGGGCCACCGGCGCATCGCCTGCATCAACTGCGGCCCCCCCCCGGTATTCGTGCCTTCCATCGAAGAGCGGGTCATGGGGTACCGGCAGGCCCTTCTCGACGAGGGTATCGACCTGCACCCCGAGTGGATGTTTCGCGCCGGCGAGTATTCCATAGAAGAAGGGTACGCCGTCACGGAACGTCTGCTCCAGGTTTCCCCGCGGCCGACCGCGATCTTCGGGACCATCGACGAGGTGGCCGTCGGGGCGATCCGATGCGCCAAGGCCCACGGACTGAGGGTGCCCCAGGATCTGAGCGTGGTGGGCGTGAACGACCTGGAGATGGCGCGTCTGTGCGAACCGCCCCTGACCACCGTGCGCATCTTCCGGCAGGAGATCGGCCGGGTGGGCGTGCAACGGCTCAGGGAGGTGCTGCGAAACCCCGAGGAACGACCGCGCCGTATCGACGTGCTTTGCGAGTTCGTGCTCAGGGAATCGTGTGCCGCGCCTCCCTGAACCCGGACCGGTCGAGGCAGTGTCGGCCACGGTGATTCTGCCGAGGCCGTGCACAACCACATTCCGTTTTTCCGTTTTCTGGACGGGTGAGGCTTGCCACGCGCAATGCGAAACGGAACGCGACATGCGGATTAGCCTGCTCTTCGGTTTGATCGGCCTTTGCGCGTCGGGTGCTATTGCCCAAACCACCTACCGGATCGCCGCGTGGCCCGTGGTGGCCGGTGCCGAGGTGGGACCCGACAGCACCGGAGCCCTGGCGCTTGGCGGGGTGAGCCCGAGCACCAACCTGGCGTTCCTCCATACCGCGGTCGACCAGGCCGGCGAGACCGCGAAGGTCACCGACGGCAATACCACCCGCAACTCGGTCTGGAACAGCGTCGACCTGACGGCCTACAACTACTACGTGCAGGTCGACCTGTCCGAGCGCCGGGTGGTGAACCGCGTCGTCGTTCGCCCGGTGGACGGCGCCGACGGTGAGACGGAATACATCAAGGGTTTCAGCGTTCAGACCTCGGAGGACAACATCGTCTTCCGCGAGCGGGCGTCG
>JBAZUN010000433.1:0-5420 GCA_041661365.1 Candidatus Latescibacterota bacterium | reverse complement strand
GGGGGGCATTCCACCTCGCGGGTGGTCCACGCCGACGACATGACCGGCCAGGAGCTGGTACGGGCCCTGCTGGCCGCGGTGCAGACCGATCCGCGGATCCGGATCCTGCCGCACCACCTGGCGCTCGAGCTGCTGCTGACCTCCTCGGGACGGTGTGGTGGAGTCGGGAGCTTGGACACCCGGGCCGGAAGGCTGGTCGAGTTCCGGGCGCCGGTGACCCTGTTGGCCACCGGAGGCGCTGGACAGGTCTATCTCAATACCACCAACCCGCCGGTGACCACCGGCGACGGGATCGCCATGGCCTGGCGGGCCGGGGCCCGGGTGGGGAACGTCGAGTTCGTGCAGTTCCACCCGACGGTGCTCCACGACCCGGGCGGCCGGTCGTTCCTCATCAGCGAAGCGGTGCGCGGCTTCGGTGGGGTTCTGATCGATCACCAGGGGCGGGAGTTCGTCCGCCATCCATTAGGGTCGCTGGCGACCCGCGACATCGTGGCGCGGGCGATCGTCGAGGAGTTGAGCCGCAGCGGTCGGCCCTGCGTGTACCTCGACGTCACGAAGAAGGACGGGGAGGCGACGCGGCGCCGCTTTCCCAACATCTACCGCCATTGCCTGGAGGCCGGCATCGACATGACCCGTCAACCGGTCCCGGTGGTCCCCGCGGCCCACTACATGTGCGGCGGGGTGGTCACCGACCTGGACGGCCGGACCGACCTCGAGGGGTTGTACGCCTCGGGCGAGGTGGCCATGACCGGGTTTCACGGCGCCAACCGGCTGGCCAGCAATTCACTGCTGGAGGCCCTGGTGCTGGCCAAGCGGGCCTTCCTGCACGCGGCCGGGGCCAGCCGTCCGCCGGTCTCGGCGGCGGCAACCTGGGAGCCACCGATCGCCACCGTGGCCGACGATACGGCGGTAACCGAGGAGCTACGCGGGCGGCTGCGGCGGGTCATGTGGGAGCAGGTGGGGATCGTCCGCTCGGACCGCGGCCTGGAGCAGGCCGGCGCCGAGGTGGCCGAACTGGTGATCGAGGCCGATCTACTCTATCGGAATCACGCCCCGGCGCTTCACCTGGGTGAGTTGCGCAACCTGGCCGCGGTGGGGCGCCTGGTGGCGCACGCCGCGGGGCAGCGGCGCGAGAGCCGTGGCGGGCACTACAACCAGGACCACCCGACCCGCGACGATGCGCGTTGGGGGCGGCCCATCCTGCTGGATCGCCGCACGCTGGACCGGACCTGAGAGCACCAAGGGACCGGCGCGCGGAGGGAGTCGAGTCAGGGAGTCAGTCATGAAAAAAAGGTTCCTGATCCTGGTCGGCCTGGTCCTCCTGTGGGCTGGACCCGGTCGGTCCGGGGAGGTGCCGGTCGCGCGGGTGCGGGGCTCGGTGATGACTATCGAGGTGGGCTCCGACGTCGGCCTGGCCGTGGGCATGGAGGTCTCCGTGGTGCGGCCTCCAGGCCAGACCATCGTCCACCCGATCACCGGCGAGAACCTGGGGGCCCCGGCGGTGGAGATCGGCCGCGGCTCGATCTCCAAGATCTCGGCCCACGCCGCTTCGGTGCGGCTCAACGACACCCCGCTGATGGCGGTCCGGCCCGGGGATCTGGTCCGTTTCATGACCCAGGAGGAGGAGCTGGTCCGGGAGCAGGAGCGCGTGGTCGTCACCCAGCAGCGCAACGAGCAGGAACACCAGGAGATGCGCGGGGAGGTGGCCCGGCTGGCCAAGGGGGTCAAGGACGTCCAGGGCCGGATCGGCGCCCTCGAGGGGATGATGAGGCGGATCGAGCGGATCGAGGAGGGACTGCGATCCCAGCTCCGCGGCATCAACAACGACATCGCCGGCATGAAGGGGGACATCAAGGAGCTGAAGGAGCTGGTCTCGCTCTACGGACCGGTGCCGGTCAGCGGCCTGGGCGAGCAGAAGGGGACCACGCCTCCTCTGCCCGGTGCCACAGGGGCGATGCCGACCGCGGCCCCGGTCCCGGCAGGTGCTGTGCCCGCAAGCGGCGGGCTCGACCTGAACACCGAGGAAGGCCGGAACCAGGTGCGCGGGATCATCCGGGATGAGCTGCAGCAGCAGCAGTCCCTCAACGCCTCGGCCGGGGCGGTGACCTCCACCGTGCCGACCAGCGCCCCGCCGGTGGAGAGCCAGGGCGCCGCCCTGCCAGAGCCGGTGACGACCGCCCCGGCGCCCGAACCGACGCCGACCGTGGTCGAGCCGCCCCCGCCGGCCCAGACCGAGACCTTGCCCGCCGACGATCTGACCATCCCCGAGCCGCCGGCCAAGGAGTCGTTCTGGCAGAAGAGCTGGTTCTACGGGATCATCGCCGGGCTGGGCATCATCGCCATCGTCGCCTACCTCTACGTGCGGATGACCTCGGGTAACGAGGAGGACGAGGAGGACGAGGAGGACGAGGAAGAGGCCGAGGAAGAGGAAGTCGAAGTCGAGGAGGAGGAAGAGGACGACATCGTCGTCGAGGAAACCTCCTGAGAACCTCCGAGGTGCAGCCATGCTGAAGCGAACCATCTGGCTCCTGCTCGCCTGGGTGGCCCTGACCCCCGTGGTCCGGTCCGCGGCCCAGGGGGAGTCGCGGGGCTTGATCATCGGGGTGACCGATCACCTGGTCTACGTCGATCTGGGCCAACGCGACGGGATCCGCGAGGGGGAGCTGTTCGACATCGTTTCCACCGAGGTGCTGGCCGACCCGCTCAGCGGGGATACCCTGGCGGTGACGCCGGAAAGCGTCGGCGCCATCCGGGTGCGCCAGGTCTTCGAGAAGGTCTCGCTCGCCGAGCTGGTGCAGCTTGATCCGGGACGCGATCCCATGCTGATGCGGGTCGCGCCGATCCAGGATCCGGCCCGTCTGGCCGAGGTGGAGACCATCACCGTCACCGGCGGCGGGCTGACCGGGCCGTCGATGGTCAGCGCCCTGGTCCCGGGCCTGCACCAGTACCGGGCCGGCCGGCGGGTGAAGGGGCTGACCCTGATGGGGCTCGAGGGCGCCTCCCTGGCCGCGGCCGTAGCCTTCCGCCTGAGCAGCAAAGATTGGGAGAATCAATACCACGACTTCACGGGCGCGTATGGGAACCCCTACCTAGTGCGATTGGGCGAGGGGATGCAGAGCCGACGCCGCTGGAGCAACCGCTTCTTCTGGCTGTCGGCCGGGCTCTACGCCTACAACCTGATCGACGTACGGTGGTCGCAGCGCCGGCCCGCGGACTTCGAGGCGCCGACCCTCGACCTGGGCATGAGCCTCGACGGCCAGGGCCAGCCGTTGCTGCGCCTGGTCCGTACCTTCTGAGGCGCGAGATGATGACCGAGCCTTCCCGCCCTCAGTCCGTGCCGCCGCGGTCGCCCGGCCGCGGCAGCGCCGTCCTCCTGGTCCTGCTCTTCCTGGCCGCGATCTCAGGGTGCGGGGTTCCGGAGCGCGACCACGTGCTCGATCCGGCCAACCCGAACCCGGTCGACATCGCGGCCCTGCTGGTGGGGACCTGGAGCCGCGTCGACGCCGAGAAGAACGAGATCTACACCCTGAAGGCCGACGGCCGGGTCGAGCTCTACGACTACACCGCCCCCGGCGGCGGCGAGGTCGACCGGAACGGCTCGTACCCCCAGACCCTGGTCATCACCTACTACGGCAGCTACGCCCTGGTCGGGAACCTGCTCCGGCTCTCCTTCACCGGCGGGACGACCAACAACCCCGACGGATCCCTGCCGGCCCTGCCCGAGGCCGACAAGGTGGTGTCGATCCAGGTGACCCGCACCACCCTGACCCTGAAGGAGCGGGACGGCGATCGGGTCTACACGCGCATCTGACCCCCGCCGTCCGCTACCGTCCGACGCCCATGCTCCTTGCCGCAGGGAGCACGGGCGTTATTTTTGCGGTTCCATCGGAAAGGGGGAAGGCCGTGGAGCCAGGGATCGTGGTGCTCGACTTCGGTGGCCAGTACGCCCACCTGATCGCCAACCGGATCCGCCGGCTGCGGGTCTACGCCGAGATCCGGCCGCCGGACAGTCCGCTCTCCGAGCTGGCCGACGCGGCCGGGTTCATCCTCTCCGGCGGTCCCTCGAGCGTGTACGCGGCGAACAGCCCCGCGTACAACCCGGAGATCCTGACCTCGGGGAAGCCGCTGCTCGGGCTGTGCTACGGCCACCAGCTCATCAGTCACCAGCTCGGTGGCCGGGTCGAGCCGGGCCGGACCATGGAGTTCGGCGCCGCCAGCCTGCGCGTGCTGCGACCCGAAGGGGTATTGGCCGGCCTGTCCGGGCACGAGCCGGTCTGGATGAGCCACCGGGACACGGTGCAGGTGCCGCCGCCGGGTTTCCAGGTGCTGGCCTCGACCGAGGACTGCCCGGTGGCGGCCATGGGCGATCCCGACCGCCGGATCTGGGGTCTCCAGTTCCACCCCGAGGTGACCCACACCGCCTCGGGGATGAGGATCCTCGATCGCTTCGTCGAGATCTGCGCCTGCCCCCGCACCTGGACCATGGAGCTCTACCTCGACCGGACCATGGCCCGGGTGGCGGCGCAGACCGCGGGACGACGGGTCTTCCTGCTGGTCAGCGGCGGGGTCGATTCGTCGGTCGCCTTCCTCCTGCTCAACCGCGCCCTGGGCGAGGACCGGGTCCTGGGGCTGCACATCGACAACGGCTTCATGCGCCAGGGGGAGACGGCCCTGGTCTCCCGACTGATGCAGGAGTCTGGGTTCCACAACCTCGAGGTGGTCGATGCCAGCGCCGACTTCCTGGCCGCGGTCGCCGGGGTGGCCGACCCCGAGGAGAAGCGGCGCCGGATCGGCGAGGAGTTCCTGGCCGTCCGCGACCGGGCCCTGGCGCGGCTCGGCCTGGACCCCGAGGAGTGGCTGCTGGGGCAGGGGACCCTGTACACCGACACCATCGAATCCGGGGGCACCCGGCACGCCGCCACGATCAAGACCCATCACAATCGGGTCGGGGTCATCGAACAACTGCTGGCCGAGGGGCGCGTGGTCGAGCCGCTGGATCAGCTCTACAAGGACGAGGTGCGCGAGCTGGGCGAGCGACTCGGGCTGCCGCCTCACCTGGTCTGGCGGCATCCGTTCCCCGGGCCGGGGCTGGCGGTCCGCTGCCTCTGTCAGCACCCGGACGAGGAACAGCCCGAGCTGGGGCCACTGACCGCGGCGGCTCGACCGCTGGCGGCCCGTCACGGCCTGGAGCTGTCGATCCTGCCGCTGCGCAGCGTCGGGGTGCAGGGGGACTCGCGCACCTACGCCCATCCGGCCATGGTCAGCGGTCCGCGCGACTGGGAACGGCTCGAAGCCGCCTCCACCGAGTTGACCAATGCCCTCTCCGGGGTCAACCGGGTGGTCTACCTGCTGGGGCCTGACCAACTGCCCGCGCTCCGGGCCAGGGGCGGGTACCTGATCCGCGAGCGGCTCGACCTGCT
>JBAZUN010000432.1:0-5426 GCA_041661365.1 Candidatus Latescibacterota bacterium | reverse complement strand
GTCTCGACAGCTTCTACATGGACAGCCGGGAGATCAGCAACGCCGACTACCACCGCTTTGATCCGGCACACCAGAGTGGGGCCTCAGAGCTGGGTTCGTTATCTGGCGACGAGCAGCCAGTCGTACTCGTCAGTTGGCAGGACGCAGTAAGGTACTGCAACTGGCGGTCGCGGCAGGAGGGCCTCCAACCGGTCTACGACGAGAGTGACTGGACCTCGGACCTCACCAACGACGGCTACCGGCTGCCGACAGAGGCGCAGTGGGAATACGCGGCCAGAGGCGGGGCTGAAGGCAAGCGATATGTCTGGGGAGACGGGCCACCACCCGCCGGGGCGGGGAGCTTCTGGGACGGGCCGTATCGCTGGCCGGGCTCTGACGTATTCACGGAATACGACGATGGCTATCCTGTCAGCGCACCGGTCGGGAGTTTCCCCCCGAACAACTACGGACTGTACGACATGGCCGGGAATGTGGGGGAGTTGTGCCACGACTGGTATGAGGCCCTCTACTACAGTGCCAGCCCATCAACCAATCCCGCCGGGCCGGGGTACGGCTCTACCAAGGTGCTCAGGGATGGATGGTTACCCCAGTTCTTGCGTGTGGCGTGGCGTGGTCAGGAGGACTACGCCAACTCGGGGCAGTCCATAGGCTTCCGTTGCGTGCGTTCGCTGTCCTGGTAGACAGCCTGGTATGTCCAAGCCAGACGCTAACGGCGGTCTCGTACCGATCTGTCGCCGCAGAAGGCACCCATACTCTCGTCACCCCAGGGGATCAGCACTGATCTTCTGCCGGCTTTCTCTGCACCGCCGATCGCCATCGAGGTGAGCCCCATGCGCATCCTGATCGGTCTGTGCCTGTTCCTGGCCGCTGCCCTACCCGCCACTGCGGTAAAGCGTGCCCTGCTCATCGGCGCCAATGAATACGCCTCGCCGGAGATCCCCGACCTGAAGGGCTGCGTCAACGACGTGACCATGACCCGCGAGATGCTCGTCTCGCGGCTCGGCTTCACCCCCGCGAATATCACGACCCTCGTCGACGGTCAGGCTACAGCAGCAGGCATCAAGGCGGCTGTCCAGGAATGGCTCATCGCCGGCTCCAGCCCAGGGGATACCGTATGGTTCCATTTCTCGGGTCACGGCTCCCAGGCCCAGGACCTGAATGGCGACGAGGAGGACGGCAAGGACGAGTTGATCTGTCCATCGAGCATGAACCCGGGCGATCTAGCCACGGTCATCACCGACGACGAGTTGGAGTCGCTGTTCGCGCAGATCCCCGCGCAGGACGTCACCATCGTCCTCGACGCCTGCCACTCCGGCACCGGCACCCGCGACTTGAATCTCGGCCAACCCAGGTTCGCGCAGTTCGAGCGAGCGGGGGCGTCAAGCGCCCGGGCCACCAAGGCGCCAAGCCCCGGCTCGGGCAGATCGCCTACCCCGGCTGCTCAGCCGCAAGCGGCCCCGTCGTCCCCCTCGGAATCGGGCATCGCACCCGGCGGCAAGCTGCAAGTGCTGATTGCCGGCTGTCGAGCCGAGCAGACCTCGGCCGATGCCAGAGTCAGCGACAGTCTCTACGCCGGGGTGCTGACCTACAACCTGGTCCGGAATCTCTCCTCCGGCCCTCGGGACCTGACCTACCGCCAACTGGTGGAGCGCACCGCCCGGGACATCGAGGCCGCGCACTACATCCAGGTGCCGCAGGTGGAAGGAGCCGCCGACCGGGCGATCACCGCTGCGCCGCCAGCAGCACCGTCAACAGCACCGTCAGCGGAGCCCTTGAGCGGCGCCCTGGTGTTCATCACCGCGGTGGACGGCCGGCTGGCCACCCTGAGCGGGGGCGAGAACCTCAGGCTGGTGCCCGGCTCGATCCTGGCCGTGTTCGGGCCCGAAGAGACCGCCTTCCGCGGAGCTGGGATCGCCCAGTTGAGGGTACAGCGCGTGGGGCCGGCCAGCGCCCGGGGGGTGCTCCTGGACACCGCCCGCGTCGTCCCCGGGTGCCGCGCTCGAGAGATCCTCCGCGCCCAGGATCCCGACTGGCTGTGCCTGTTGGTGGAGTGCTCTGACCCGGCAGTCGCGGCAGCGGTAGAGCGGAATCTTACTGCCTGCCCCTATGTCCGCCTGGCAACCGCGGGCGGGCGGTATGACCAGCGTCTCCGGGTCACACCGGTACCCAACGGGCTGAGCGTCACTCTGGTCTTCGACGGCACGCCCGGTACCCCCGTCGTGGCGGCCGGTGCGGCGGAGCTGGTGCAGGCCCTCGAACCTCAACTGGAACAAGCCTACACCCTCAAGGCCCTGGCCGCTCTGGACAACCCCTGCCCGGCCTTCGAGGTCGAGGTCTGGGCCAACCGAGCCGGAGCGGGCACGGCCGCGGCCGCCTTGCTCGACAGCCTCCCTGACCAGAAGTTGGTCCAGGCCAGGGTCGGCGACCTGCTGCGCTTCAACTTCCGCGTCGAGCGGGACTGCTACCTGACCCTGATCAACGTGGGCACCAGTGGCCGCATCACGGTGCTCTTCCCCAACCAGTACCAACCCGACGGCTTGGTCCGGCCCGGCCGGGTCTACCGCACCGGCACGCCGGGCCAGATGCCGTTCCAGATCCGCGCCAAGGGCCCGGTCGGCCGTGAGCTGGTCAAGGTGGTCGCCACCCTGGCGCCGCTCGATCTGGCCAGCCTGCGCCTGGGCCAGGCGGCAGGGGCAGGCACCCGAAGCATAAGCCAGGGGAGTTCCTTCGTCGCCCAGCTCAGCCGGGATCTCTCTGGGCTCGATGCCCCCGGCCTGCCGCTGCGCGACCTGGCCGTCGAGGCGGCCAGCCGCGGGGAGCTGCTCCTGCCTACCGAAGGCTGGGCTACCGACTACCTTATCGTGGAGACCAGGGAGTAGCCTCACCACAGAGGCCTGCCGACCACCTCATCATCTTGGCCCAGTAAGGGCCAGCATCTCAGGGAGGAAACCATGTCGAGCAGGGTACAGACGATCCTCGGAGTCTTGCTGGTCGTTGCCGGTGCGGCCGCGGCCACCGACGGCGCCGCAGCCGCCTTCGTCGCCGAGGTTACGGGCCAAGCCCAGGTGCAGCGGCCGGGGGTCAGTGACGAGGCGGCCAAGGTGGGAGCGCAGCTCTTCGCCGGCGACACCCTGCGGGTGCAGGAGGGGAGTGCCGTGGTGGTCTACCTGTCCGGCCGCACAATCCACTTGGGCGCCGGGGCCGCGCACGGAGTCCAGTCGGCAGCCGGCGCACCATCCCCCTTGATGGATCGTCTCCGGGGGACTCTCGACGAGGTTGCCGGTGCTGCCAGCGAGTCCGGCAAGCCGGCCGTGCAGGGGATGGCTCGGGATCTGGCCGGGGTCAGCGGCGCCGTGCCCGCCAACTGCCGGGTTACCGGCACGGATTTCGTCTTCCGGTGGGATCCGCTGGCCGGGGCGACCGCGTATGAGGTCACGGTGCAGGCCGACGACGGCACGGTTCTGGTCACGCGTCAGACCGCCGAGCCGCGCCTTGCTGCCGGCACGCTGGGTCTGGTGCCGGGCCACCGGTACCGGTGGCAGGTGACCGAGGCCGGCTCCTTCGCGTCCCGCGGCTCCGGCTCAGCCTGGCTGGCAGTCGCGGACACGGCCGAAGCCGAAGCCATCCTGTTGGAGCTCGGAACCATCGGCGCTGCTGCCGACTCCGCCAGTGCCCCGCTCCTCCAGGCAGCTTGCCTTTACCAGGATGGCTTCCTCATGGAGGCGGTCGAGGTTCTCTCGGCGGTGCCGTCCGCGTCCCTGGGTGCCGCCGGCCGGGCCCTGCAGCACCAGGCCTACGCCCGCATGGGCCTGGCGGCGCCGCCCGCGTCGGCCTGCCCTGCTTTACCAACCCCCAGCCAGCCGTGACCGGTCCTGCCGCGGTGCACGCGCACGGGGTGCTTGCCCAGAGACGGCCAGCCTTATGCTGAGGTTGCTCCGTCGCCGCTGGACCGCCGTGCTCCTGGTCGGCGTGGTGGCCATTGGGGCCAGTTGGCTGGTCACCCGGACCGCGCCCCTCGAGGCCCTCGAGGGGCAGGCCCTCGACTGGCGGTTCCTCTTCCGGGGGCCGCAGGGCGACCCCTCGCCTCGCGTGGCCGTAGTGCTGGTCACCGAGGAGTCCGGCCTGCCTTATCGGTCGCCGATCCCGCGCCGGCACCTGGCCGCGGTGGTCGAGCACCTGGCCGAGGCCCGCCTGGTCGGGCTGGACATCCTGCTGGATCAGCCGTCCTTCGACACCGACGGAGATAACCTACTCAAGGACGCCCTGCGACGTCACGGTCGCGTTGTAGCCGTCTCCTACCTCGAGCGGGGTCAGGAGCACCTGCCCGAGTCCAGCTTCGGCTCGGTCCTCCTGGACCATGGCTACGCGACCTTCGCCACCGGTAGTGGCGAGGAGGTCGTCCGGGCCGGATCCCTCTGGTGGCCCGGTCCCGGCGGCCGGTCTCTCTCCCTGGTGGGTAGCCTCTACGCCCATCTGCAAGGGTGGGACACGACCGCCCTGCGCGCGGGTGCGCCGGCACCCCTGGCCGGCGACCGCATCCTGATCAACTACAGCGGTCCCTCCGGCCGGGTCTACCAGCGCCTCGAGGGCCTGGCCGGCGGTCTGGTGGTCTGCCCCTCCCATCTGGTGGCAGCCGGGGTCTACCCGCCCGGCTTCTTCGCCGGCCGGGTGGTCCTGGTCGGCTCTGGTCTGGACGATGCGCCCGACCGGTACCGCACCCCCTTCTTCTCCGCAGCCTACGGCTACGAGAAGACCCACGGGGCCGAGATCCACGCCCAGTTCCTGAGGACCCTGGTCGACGCTGAGCCGTTGAGGGAGTGGGGCGGACCTGGGTGGTGGCTGCTGGTCCTCTGCTTGTGCGTGGCCCTGGCCGCCGCGGTCCTGCTGGGTGGCGCGCTCCAGGGCGCGGCCGTGACGGTCGCGCTGATCCTGGCCCTGCACGGAGCGGCCTTCGCCCTCTTCTCCCTCCGCGGGGTGGTCATGCCTCTGGTCGCCCCCAGCCTGGCGGTGCTCCTCGCCTATGGCCTGGCCACCGGGGTCCACGCCCTGACCGAGGGGCGCGAGAAGCGGCAGGTCCGTCACCTCTTCGAGAAGTACCTGGCCCCCGGGGTGGTCGAGGAGCTGCTGCGCGACCCGGCCCGCTGGCGCCTGGGCGGCCAGTCCATGGAGATCACCGTGCTGTTCGCCGACCTGGAGGGATTCACGCCCCTGACCGAAGGGCTGGAGCCCCACGCCCTGGTCGGCCTGATCAACGAGTTCCTCACCGAGATGTCGCGCGCCATCTGGGACCAGGGGGGCACCATCGACAAATATGAGGGCGACTTGATCATGGCCTTCTTCGGCGCGCCGGTGCCCCAGCCCGACCACGCGGCCCGGGCCTGCCGGGCCGCCCTGCGGATGCAGGCCCGCATGGCCGAGCTGCGCCC
>JBAZUN010000431.1:0-5426 GCA_041661365.1 Candidatus Latescibacterota bacterium | reverse complement strand
CGGCCGGCACCTGGTGAAGGCGCTCCTCGCTGGCGTCGGGCCAGCGGATGGCGATCTCATCGGCGACCTGGGCCTGACCCAGGCCGAAGTAGATCACCGTCGAGCTGTGGCTGAGGTAGGAGGAGCCGGTGCGGACCATCTGCTCCTGGGTCGTCGAGCCAACGCGGACCGAGACCACGGCGCCCAGGGCATCCAGGGCTGGAGGCCGGCCTCGCAGGCGCAGGGCGATGGCACTCCCGGTCGGGCCCTCGTTGCGCAGCAGGCGCGGTGCGCCGCCGTTGGTGCTCACCAGCACGTCGAGGTCGCCGTCCTGGTCCACGTCGCCGACGGCCAGACCGCGGGCCACCAGGGGCCCGGCAAAGGGCGCACCCGACGAGGAGGAGACCTCGAGCAGATGCCCCTGGCCGTCGTTCCAGAACAACTGGAGCGGCTGGGCGTACTGGATCTCCTTCTGGACGCGGTTGATCTCGGGCTCGATATGGCCGTTGGCCAGGATCAGGTCCTGACGACCGTCCAGGTCGAAGTCGAGGAAGCGCAGGCCGAAGGTCAAGGTGGGAAGGGTCGCCTGCACCAGCCGGGCGCGACCGGCCCCGTCAACGTACGACCCGCCGCCGGCTTGCTGGTACAGGGAGAGCGGCTCGCGGCTGAAGTTGCCGATGGCGATCGAGAGCGTTCCGGTTCCATCGAGCGCGGCGACGTCCACCCCCATCCCGGCGCGGGCCCGCCCCGCGTCGTCGTACCCGATTCCGGCCGCCAACCCCCGCTCCTCGAAGCGGCCGTTCCCCAGGTTGTGCAGCAGCAGGTTGGGCTGGGTGTCGTTGGTCACCACCAGGTCACTCCAGCCGTCCCGGTCCAGGTCGGCAACGGCCACGCCGAGGGACTTGGCCTCGGGTAACAGGACCCCTGCCCCCTCGGTGATCTCCTGGAAGGAGCCGTTCCCCAGGTTGCGGTAGAGCCGGCAGGTCGAGCCTGGGTAGGGCTGGGGCGTCGCGTACGACTTGCCGGTGCCGTCGAGGGTGGTGAACAGGTCGGCCGTCGGGGCCCAGCGCACGTAGTTGGCGACGAACAGGTCAGACCAGCCGTCGCGGTCCACGTCGACCCAGGCTGCGCTGGTCGACCACTCCGGGTGCTGGCGCCCGTCGTCGCCGGTCCACCGGCCGCCGACCACCCCGGCCGGACCGGCCACGTCGACGAACCGTCCGCCGTCGTTCCGCAGCAGAAGGTTGTCGCCCAGGGTGGTCAGGTACAGGTCCTGGTCGCCGTCGGCGTCGTAGTCGGCCACGGCCACGCCCATCCCGTACGCGCTGAATCCGAGTCCGGCCTGACGGGTGACCTCGACAAAGGTGCCGTCGCCGCGATTGCGGAACAATTGACTGTGGGCCGCATCCGGACCTCCGGCGTCGTCCCACTTCCGCCCGTTGACCAGGAAGGCGTCGAGCCAGCCGTCCCCGTCGTAGTCGAAGAGGGCGCAGCCGCTCCCCATGGTCTCGGGCATCCACTTGGCGCCCGCGGCGCCGGTTTCGTGGTGGAAGTGCAGCCCCGCGGCCTCGGCCACCTCGACGAAGGTGGTCCGTGGTCCGGCGACCTCGACCGGGACCGTCGCGTACCCGGCCGGGGTCGGGCTGGCGTATCCCGGGACCGAAACGCCGGGGCCGGACTTCCGCCCGCAGGAGGACAGCAGCAGGGAAGCGGCGACGACGAGCCAGATCCCTCTCACCGACCTTCTGCGAAACCTCGGCCTTGCCGAACAGAGCGGCTTCTTCATCGGGCTGCTACAGGTCATGGACGTGAAGGACCAGCGACTCGCGGTTGTCCTCGGGATGGGCCAGCCGGTACTGCCGCGTGACCTCGGCCGCTGACTCGTCGATCTGGTAGTACTGATACGCGGCCTCGGCCAGGCCGGCCTCCTCCTCGCGACCGAGCGCCCGCAGGACGAGCATGCGATGGTAATGCGCCACCCGGTCCTCCGGATCGATGGCCAGCACCCGGTCGAGGGCGGTCAAGGCCTCCTCGAGATGGCCGTCGAGGTAGAGGACCCGTCCCAGGTTCCGCCAGGCGGACCGGTCCTCGGGGAAGATCTCCAGCACCCGGCGGTAGGCCAGGGCCGCCTCGGCGTACCGGCCGTTCTCCTGCAGCACCAGTCCCCAGATCCAGGCGGTCCGGGGATCGCCGGGCGCCAGCAGCTCGGCGCGCTGCAGGTGGGCGTAGGCCGTGGCCAGGTCGCCGTCGGCCAGGGCCACGCGGGCCAGGTTCCGCGGACCATCGACCTTGTCAGGCGCGACCTCGGCGGCCCGGCCAAAGGCGAAGGCCGCGGCCCGGGTGTCCTCCTGCAGGAGCAGCCCGATCCCCCAGTCGTTGAACCGCACCCAGTCCTGGGCCGAGGGGGAAACCGGGGTGGACGGCTCGTCGCCGACGCGCAGGACCGCCGTGCTGGCCGCGATCTCGGTGACCGGCAGGTCGGGGACCCGGTCAAAGGCGCGGAACCCGTCGGGGTTCTGGTGATAGGCGAACTCGGTGTAGGCCCGGTCGAACTTGCGCCACAGAAGACGGGCCCGAACCTTTAGCTCATCCGATGGCTGCCCGGCCGGTACCCGAAGGCGATAGCGGGCCACGTCCGCGGTCCCCGGCCCGATGACCCGCACGTAGACCGGGGTGACGATGTCCTGGGCGTTCCGCCGGTGGATCGGCTCGCCGTGCCGGTCGACCATCAGGGCCCGGTAGAAGTGGGCCTTCGGGTCCACGTACCCGTCGGGCCGGAGGAAGCCACTGATCGCGAGCCGCCGGCCGGTCCCGTCGGTCATCGACATCTCGAGCCAGCCCTCGTTCGAGTCGTTGGTGCCGCCGGGGAAGGTGTGACCGACCCCCAGGTTCCGCACCACCACCTCGAGGCCGATCACCTCCCCGGGCCGGACCACTGGCCGTGCGCGGTCGAGCAGCGCCACCGTCTCCCCGCTCTCCCGTCGCAAGGCGAAGAGGTCGACGCGCAGTTTCTCGTTGCGCAGGAAGGCCTCGGTCCGCGCGATCGTCTCCTGGTCCCCGCGCAGGAAGGGCAGGGCCGTGTTCACCGCCAGGAAGCGATGGGAGCGGACCAGGCCGTCACGGGCCGAGACGTCCGACGCCGTGATCGGTTCGTACGGCATGTGGCAATCCTGGCAGACGCGTCGGTTCTCGGGCAGGTAGAAGGTCCGCGAGGCGTTGCGGGCCACCCCGCTGTCGTGCCAGTTGTCGTATTCGTTCTGGCCCCGCACCCAGCGGTACCCGTTGAGCCGCGTGTCCAGACTGACCTTGTGGCAGGTGGCGCAGTACTCGCCCGTGCGGAAGACCGGCTTGAGCATCTGCCGCTTGTGCACGTCGGGCCTGGCCTTGAGGGCGGTGTCGTGGACGAACCGGCCCAGCCCGCGACGTGCCTCGCGGAAGAGGTAGGGATCCTCCTGCTCGTCGGCGACGTTGTAGTTACCGTTCCCGGTGCGGTCGTGGACCCGATCGATGGCGTGGCAGGCCAGACAGGTCAGGCCGGCCTGGGACTGGGGCCAGTTGCGGTCGATCTCCCCGGACATCCGGCCGGCCAGCATCAGGGCCGGATCGTGGCAGCCGGAGCACCACTTGGACTTTACCTTGGCCTCGCGGCCGGCCAGCTCCGGGAAGGCGGCCAGATGGGCCTCCAGCTCGGGGTTGGTGTTCCGCGAGTGCTCCCGCATGTGGAGGATGGTGGCCTCGTAGAACGGATTGTTGAACGAGGCAAAGCGATGGGCCGATCTCGACCACTGCTCGACGATCCCGGCGTGGCAGCGGGCGCAGGTCTCGGAGCCGATCTGGGCCTCCACGGCGAACCCCCGCTCCCGCAGGTCGCGGGCCAGCAGCTCGTCCGCCGGCAGGTCGTCCCGGGTGATGATCCGCGACGGCAGGTACCCGCCGGTGGTGGTCGTGGTGGCCGCGGGAAAGAACGGACTGGTCACCGGCACGTAGTTGGCCGGCACGAACCCGGGTGGAGCATACTCCTCGACCTGCCGCTGGCCTGACCCCGGACCGCCCCGTATACCTGCGGCGCCGGTCTTGCCCGTAGTCTTGCTGTCCTTCTCGCGGTCGTAGCTCAGGCCGTGGAGAGCCACGGCGAGGAGAAGCAGGCCGCCGACCGTGGCCGGTACGCCGAGATAGCTCCGGCGGGACGGTTTCCAGAGGGAGGATCGCCGGTGGGCCAGGTAGGCCAGCGGCACCACGGCCGCCGCGGCCACGTGACCCCAGTAGGCCCAAGGGTTGTCCCGGTTGCTGGCGGCGCTGACGATGAGCAGGCCGGTGACGGCGAGAGCCAGGCCCAAGGCCAGGGTGGCGATCCCGGTGGCGATGGCTCGACGGCGATGCCAGCGCCAGACGGTCGGCAGGTGCCAAGCCACGAACCCGGTGGCCAGTGCCACCAGGGTCAGGCCGACGCCGGTGTGGGACAGGACGAGAATCTGATAGAAGCGGGGGAGGGAAAGGTCGTTGACCGCGAACCAATCGAGCCCGATCGCAGCCGCCAGGCGGTTGACCAGCAGGTACAGGGTATCGGCCAGCATGAACAGACCGAGGCCGAGAACAACAAGAAGAGCGCGGCGCTGAGCGATGCTCAGCCGGCTGGGCGGCATCCCCATCCCTCCTGACCGGCGGCAGACCACGCCGTTCCGGCGACGCGGTCCGGTCGATGGACAGCCGATTATACACACCAGCCACGGCGGCACAACCGCTCGGCCGTCAAGGACGGGACAGAGCCGTCAGACCCGAAAGCGATGCGGCAGATACGGAAGCGCTCGGATCGATTTGCCGGTGAGGGAGTGGGTCAGGAAGCGGCTGAAGAATCGGTGTAGGCGCCGTCGACCAACTGGGGGACGGTGCGGCTGACGTCCAGGCAGGCCGCCAGTTGCATGTCGTCGGTGCGCCCGTACTCCTCCAGCTCCCGGCCCGAGCCGCAGGCCAGGAGCCGGTTCGACAGGTCGTCCTTGGCGCCGAGGAAGGCATCGACCGCGGCCTGGGCCTCGGGAGAGCGGGCTCCCGGAAGCCGGGCGATGATGGCGCCGGCACCCAGCCAGTCCTCCAGGGCAGGACGAAGACCGTTGTCGGGCCAGCGCTCGCCGGCCGGGACCACGGCGACCAGGGCGCCGATCCGGGTCGCGGCGGCGGCAACGGCCGCGGCGTTTCGCAGGCAGCCGGCCAGGGTCGGGACAGCGCCGGCAGCCAGGCTCAGGGTGGCACCGTTGGGCGAGGGGAGGACGATGCGAGTCCCGGATTCGACCGCCAGCATCGAGTGCGGCGACAGGGAGAAGCGGGCCGGGCCGCGCGGCCCGGCCAGCTCAGCGCCCAGGGAAACGGCGAAGGCTCTTGCCTTGTCGTCGCGGAAGCGGTACGGGTAGACCCAGGCGCCGCGGGCCACGGCCACCTCGACCGTGGTCGAG
>JBAZUN010000430.1:0-5432 GCA_041661365.1 Candidatus Latescibacterota bacterium | reverse complement strand
AGAAGCAGCCACCGGCATACCGTCCGCGTCCGCGCAGGTCGACTCATCACCTCAATCGCTCCTGTTCAACGGTGGCCATCAACTCGGTGCACGGACCGAAGTTCGCGGTCAGCGCCGCCATCTTCCATACCATGCCGGGTTCTGGGCAACAACAAGGGATGCTCCGCTCACCCCTCCCGGCCCAGCCGTCGACCCCGCTCGACGAAGTAGCGCATGGTCTCGTAGTCGATCTCCGGGGGCTCGGAGTGGTCGGAGTGGAGGATGTAACCTCCCCCGTGGGTGACCACGGGGAGAATCTTCTTGTCCATCTCGGCGTCGATGGCCGGTCGATCGTTGCTGATCAGGGCCCGGACGTCCACCCCGCCGTAGAAGGCGATGCGATCCCCGAACCGCTCGAACAACCGCGGCAGGTCCATCCCGGCCTTGACCTCCATGGCCTGGAGGCAGTCCATCCCGGCCTCGATGAGCCCCGGCACCAGCGGCTCCACGTACCCGCAGGAGTGGACGATCACCCGGCACCCCAGGGAGTGGGCGTAGTCGAAGAGCCGCTGATGGCCGGGCTGGATGATCTCCCGATACATGGCCGGCGACATGAACGGCCGCTGCTTGAACCCCATGTCCTCGTAGAAGAAGATCCCGTCGGGCTTCCCCTCTTCGGCGAACAGCACCTCCTGGTGCTTGATGGTCAGGTCGGTGTAGGTCTGCACCATGTCCCTGACCCAGTCCGGGTCCAGGGCCATCCCCATCAGCATGTACTCGTGGCCGCAGACCGGGTGCATCTGCTCGAACGGGGCCACCCCGGCCCAGCAGAAGAACCGTTGCTTTGCCGCGGCGTAGCGTCTGGCCTCCCGGTACCCCTCGAAGGGGATGCGACGCCGGTCCAGCCCCACCAGCCTGGGCTTGGCGAACTCCTCCCAGGTCCGGCGGTCGGTGACCGTGAAGCCGACGTGTTCCGGGGTGCTGTCGTGGAGCTTGTGTCGTCGGAGTCGCGCCCCGTTCCCGTCGAGCTGGAGGATGGTCTCCGCGGTCTCCTCCAGGGTGACCGGCTTGAAGTCGAGGTCGACCACCGAATTCAACCACCCGCCGGAGCGCAGGTCCTGGCCGAAGTGTTCGGCCACGTCCTCGTCGGGCTGGAGGTGCCCCTCACTCCGCCATCGCTGCACGGTGGCGCCCCACGGGCTGACGGCGATCGGGGTCAGGTCCACGGGCCGGCGGACCAGGGTGTTGGCCATCCGCTCGATACTCGTCATCGACATGCTCGGCTCCTTGGCTGGAACGATCCTTGGGGGATTACCGAATCCGCGGCGAAACAACGCGCAAGCCCGGCCCCGGGGCAAGGGGCCGGGAGATCGACTCCGGGTGAGGCCTCGGCCCTGCTTCAGGCGAACCGCGGCAGCCACTCCCGGGTGCCGGAGATCAGCTCGGCGAGGAGCGCCGGGGCCTGGTCGGGGCAGGCGAGCAGGGGGTCGGAGGTCAGTGCCGCCAGGGCCTTGCTCATGCTGGCCTCGACCGCCGCCTCGACGAGCAGCTCTTCGCGCAGCACGTGAGGCCGGACCACGGCCTCCAGGGCCGCGGGGAGCGGGCTGACAAGCGGTCGGCAACCGGTAGCGTCGAGCAGTCCGCGGGTCTCGACCACCGCGCCGAGAGGCAACTGCGGGATCTGGCCCGCGTTGGGGGCGTTGAGGTTGTCCTCCAGCGGCGGCCCACCGGCCAGCGCGGCGATCCAGCCGGCCACGTCGTCGCTGCCGGCGGGAGGCGCCGGCGGCTCGGCCGAGGCGAGCTGCTCCTCCAGCCGCTGGCGCGCCTGCTGCCGGCCGCTCTCGCGCTCGGCGATGGTGGTGCGCTTGAGGCCGTACCGGGCCACGCTCTCCGGACTGCGCAGGAACCCGGGGAAGAACTCGACCAGATGGCGATCGCCGATGGCGGGAAGGGCCCCCAACTGCCGGCCCAACGCCAGCCCGCAGCGGAGCGAGTAGAGGGTGCCGAACCGCGGATCCTGGCTGGCCTGCTCAGGGGGTAACCGCAGCCAGGCCTCGAGGCCCTGCTCCTCGAGCAGGTCAACGGCAGGACGACCCTGAACCCGGAAATCGGTGAACCAGGCGCAGTGGTCGATCCCGGCGTTGGTGTAGGCGCACTGGTCGAGGACCACGCCGAAGAACCCGGCGAACTGCCGGGCCGCGCCGCGCACCCCGTGGCAGAGCCCGAGCGCGCGGATGGCCGTCTCCCGGTTGACCGCCCGGGTCAGGGCCGAGAGTGGATTCGAGGCGTTGAGCATCCACGCCTCGGGACAGTGCCGCTCCATGGCCCGCGCCAGACCCAGGAAGACCGGCAGGTTGCGCAGGGTCCGGCTGGCGCCGCCAGGACCGACGGTATCCCCGACGGTCTGGAAGACCCCATACCGCTCGGGCACCTCCAGATCGACGCGCATGGCACGCAGACCACCGGTGGAGATGGTGACCACGACGAAGTCGGCTCCGCTCAAGGCGGCGTCGAGGTCGATGGTCCGCTCCAGGACCACGGTCGATCCGAGCCGCTCGCACCAGCGCTGGCCCAGCCGGTAGACCAGCTCCAGCGGCTCGGAGTCCAGGTCGTGGAGCACCACCTGCCAACCGGCCAGGAAGGGATGCGTCAGGGCCTGACCGACGACGGTGGGACCCCAGCCGTAGCTGCCGCCGCCGACGAGGACGATCTTGCCGGTCATTGGGGGCTCCTTGCCAAGCCGTCCGAACGCGGGTATCTCGAACTCCTCCGATTTCGCCCAAGAGATAAACCATGGATCTAGCCGGGTCAACGGCCATTTTTGGCCGGTGGCACCCGGCAACGCCTGAGGATGGCGAATCATCGACGAGCCGCACTCGACTCCCCTGGTGCCCCTGACTCGATGGCGAGTCGGTCCAGAACTCCTCATCAAGGGACCATGGGTACGCTTGGGCACCGCCGGCTTCAGACGTACATTATGGCCTACGAACGGGCCGAATGTGGAGGAGACTGAGCCATCAAACCGCTGTTGGTCGAGGATTCCACCCCCCTGCGCGGCATCGTCAAGATCTCCCGAGGAATTCGCCCTCATCGCGGGGTGAGATAATGCCCTACCAGAAACGTGGGCTCTCCAAGGGCTGGGCCGTGCTGGCGGTGGTGCTCCTTGCCCAGGGCTGCGGCAATGACCCCTCGTCGTCCGAGCTGCGGCTCCGGATCGCGAGGGTCTCGGGGAACAACCAGATTGGGGTGACGAACTCGTACCTGCCCAGCCCGCTGGTCGTGCTGGTGACCGACGCCGACGGCCATCCCGTCGACAGCCAGCGAGTCGACTTCGAAGTAGTCGAGGGGGCGGGCATGCTGTCGGTAGAGAGCGCGCTGTCCGACGGTACCGGGTACGCCTTGACCCGCCTGCAACTGGGCGAGGAGCCCGGGCTGGTGCGGGTCCGCGCGCAGGTCTTCGGGGCTCAGGAAGCGGTGTTCTTCACCGCGACGACCGTGGCCGGGGGTGACACCGCGGCGACCGAGTCTGGTGACACCACGAACCCTGAAGGCCCATTGCCGGGGAGCGTGCTCAAGACGAGCGGCCAGGGCCACGTCGAGGTGGCCGACGCCCCCTCGCTCTATCTGTCCCAGCAGTTCACCATCGAGCTGTGGTTCCGCGTCGACCGGCTGATTGCCGGCAATGTGTTTGGCTGGAACCAGCTACTGGCCAACAACGAATACGAGATCGCCGTCGTGGCCGGGACTGGGCTGGTGTCGACCTGCTGCTATGACGGCCGATCACTGACTTCCCTGCTGGACGGCTTGACTCCCGTCGAGCCAGGGCGGTGGTATCATCTGGCCCTGATCAACGATGGCACGACGCAGCGGATCCTGCTCAACGGGGAGCTGGACAGCAGCGCCGGTACGGTGAAGCAGCACCCCGACCGGGAGATGGATCTGTGGTTCGGCAACGACCCGGACGCGGAACGACCGTTCGACGGCTACATCGACGAGGTGCGGATCTGGAACCGTCCGCTGAGCATCAAGGAGATCCGGCAGTACATGAACCAAGGCCGTGCCGGTACAGAGGAGGGACTGGTCGGGTACTGGACGTTCGAGGCGCTGGATGCACAAGGCCGCGTCCCCGACCGCTCAGGCCACGGCAACGACGGCACCCTCGTGGGCGACGCCGTGCTGCTGGCGGTTCGCTGAGGTGAGGGCATCGGTGGGCGGCAGGATATTACTGTCCTTTCTGATCCTATGGGCGGCGGCCTGCGGCGACGCCGACAATCCGGGCAGCTCTGCCCCGGGTCTGTCCATCGCGCGCGTATCCGGGAACGGCCAGACCGGAGCGACGAAGGCGGTGCTGTCCAATCCGGTCGTGGTGCTGGTCACCGACGGCCACGGCCGGCCGGCTCCCGGGCAGCGAGTGGACTTCGCGGTGGTCTCCGGGGACGGGACGGTGCTGGTCGAAACCTCCGTGTCAGACGAGAAGGGGTTCGCCTCGACGCAGATCCGGCTGGGCAGCGAGCCGGGTGAGGTCGTGGTCCGGGCCACCGTCTTCCCCCTGGAGGCGGCCACCGAGTTCAGACTCACGGCCACCACGGCGGGTACCGGCCAGAACAGCGGCACCGGATCGCGGCCCTTCCTGGTAACCTCGAACGGCGGCGAGCTGGTGTTCGAGCTGCTCGAGGGAGAGGGGCTGGGTGATGTAGAACTCGGTCTGGGGACGCCGGCGACGACCGCGAGCGCCGCGGCCAGGGACGTGATCTTCACCGTCCATCTGAGTTACTCGGGACTGACCGTCCTCCCGTCGGCAAGGGTCAGCAAGGGGTACTACCAGGCCGGCAGTGGGCTGGATTTCTACGGTCTGTCCAACTTCGGCGGGTCGAGGTACTGGGCGTTCAGCAGCCACCTCGGCGGAGCCCCCTCTGCTGCTGACCTGGTGATGTTCAGGGATACCGACAACAGCCGGCGGCGGGGCGGCAGCGTGGTGGACACCCTGGGCACCGATCACTGGATTCTGCACCTGGACGACGGCGCTTCGGTCTGCTGCGACGACGACGACAACGAGCTGGTGGTCAGGGTACGGGTCGAGTAGTGCCGTGCGGCCCGCGGATCACGGTCCGTCTCGCGGACCAGGGAGATTACCTCGCCTGGAGGTCAACCATGAAGATCACCGCGGTACAGGCCTGCGCGTTGGTTCCCCCACCTCCCGACCGGGAGGGCACCCCTGCCTACCGGGAGCCGTGGACCCACACCTTCAGGCAGGCCACGCCGATGGACAAGTTCGATCCGCCGGCGTCGCACCGAGAGCCGGGCGGGCTGATCTGGGTCAAGGTGACCGCCGAGGACGGCACCTGGGGCCTGGGCAGCACCGACACCGGGCACGTGGCCGCGGTGCTGATCGCCGAGTGTCTGGCGCCGCTGATCGTCGGCCAGGAGGTGGGCGCCATCAACCGGTGCAATGA
>JBAZUN010000429.1:0-5467 GCA_041661365.1 Candidatus Latescibacterota bacterium | reverse complement strand
CGGCCGGTCGATGCGCTGGTTCCCGGTCGGCCTCTCGATCATGGTGACCGCCTTCAGCGCCATCAACTACACCGCCTTCTCCGGCGAGGTCTTCGAGCACGGGCTGTACGTGGCCCTCTCCCTGCCGACCTTCGTCCTGGTGGCGCCGGTGGTGACGCGGGTGGTGATGCCGTTCTTCCACCGGATGTCCCTGTGCACGGCCTACGAATACCTGGAGCGACGGTTCGACGGCCGCGTCCGCAGCCTAGCCAGCGGCCTGTTCATCCTCTGGCGGCTGCTGTGGATGGCCACCCTGGTCTACGTCCCCTGTCGGGTGCTGGGGCTGGTGACCGGCCTGGACACCACCACCCTGATCCTGGTCGGCGGGGTGGCCACCACCGTTTACACCCTGGCCGGCGGGATGCGCGCGGTGATCTGGACCGGGGTGCTGCAGTTCGGGGTGATCATCGGCGGTCTGGTGCTGGCACTCTGGGTGGCGGCCGGGAGGGCCGACGGTGGCTTCGTCGGGATGATGCAGTTGGGGGTCGACGCCGGTCTGGCCCGGCCGTTCTACCCCTTCGATCCCCAGATGCTCTCCCTCGACCCCCGGGTGCGGATCACCCTCTGGAGCGCCCTGCTGGGCACCTTCGTGGCCTTCGTCGCCCGGTATGGGTGCGACCAGGTGGTGGTGCAGCGGTACTTCACGGCCCGCTCCCTACGGGACGCCCAGCTCGGGTTCCACGCCAGCTATCTCGCCGCCCTGACGGCCCTGGCCGCCCTGGCCCTGCTCGGGTATGCCATTCACGCCCACGTGGCCGCGTCCGGTATGGCCATCACCGGCTCGCGGGCCATGGCCGGGTTCGCCGCCTTCGTCCGCTCCCTGCCGGCCGGCTTGACCGGTCTGATCGTCGCCGGTCTGTTCGCCGCGACCATGTCCAGTCTCGACGCCGGGATCAACTCGTGCGCCGCAGCTTATCTGACCGACTTCCACCGCCGCTGGTGGCCGACCGCGCCGGCGCAGGAACTGCGGCAGGGACGCCTGGCCAGCCTCCTCTTCGGGGTGGCGGCCACCCTGGGGGCCCTCGAGATCGGTCGCCTCGGCAGTATCTTCGAGATCGCCAACCGCGTCATCAACGGCCTGGGCAGCCCGCTCCTGGCGATCTTCCTCCTGGCCCTGTTCAGCCGGCGGGCCAATGCCACCGGGGTGCTGATCGGCGGCCTGCTCGGAACCGCGGCCAGCGTCTGGGTGAGCTTCGCCGGCGAGGACCTGGCCCTGCACTACTACGCCGTCCTCAATCTCGGCGTGACCCTGGTCCCCGGGTATCTGTTCAGCCTGATCGAGAACCGCCTGTCCGGGCCGCCGTCCCCCGGGCAGTTGGCCTGGACCTGGGCCGGCCGGCGTGTATGATAAGAAAGTCATCGTCCGCGACGACCCGTCCACCGCCTCGCCCCACTCCTCGCGAAAGGCTCCTGTACGATGCGGTCCCGACTCCTGCTCGCCCTCCTGACCGTCGGCGTCACCGCCGTCGCCTCCCTTGGCGCGGCCCTCAGCGGCCGCGTGGTCGGCGAGGCGAGCGCCGCGCCGCTCGCCGGCGCGTACGTAACCGTGACCGGCACGGCCCTGGCCACCTTCACCGACGATCAGGGCCGGTACACCCTGACCGGCGTTCCCCTGGGGATGCGGCAGGTCACGGCCTCCCACGTCGGACACCGCACGGTACAGCGCCTGGTCGAGATGACGGCCGTCTCGACCGCGGTCCTCGACCTGGTCCTGCCGGCTACCCTGTTGCCCGTGGAGGGGGTGGTGGTCTCGTCGCGCGGCCGCCCCTCGCGGCTGACGGAGCTGGCCGGCTCGGCCGCCGCGGTGAGCAGCGTCGAGCTGGAGCGGGAGACCCCGGTCAGCCTGAGCGCCGCGGTGGCCGCGGTGCCGGGAGTGGCCCTCGGCTCGGACATGCCGTGGTCCTCCCGGGTGCAGGTGCGCGGCCTCGACCGCGATCACGTGGTCTTCCTGATCAACGGCAACCGGGTCTCGACCACCAACGAGGTGGCGGCCCAGTTCGGCACCGTGGCCTTGCCGGACGTCGAGCAGGTCGAGGTGCTCAAGGGACCGGTGTCGGTGCTTTACGGCACCGGCTCCACCGGCGGGGTGGTCAACGTCATCCCGCGGAGCGGTCGCTTCGCGCCGGCGGCCCGCTGGTCCGCGGCCCTGAGCCTGGCCCACGAGTCGGTGGCCGACGGGTGGAGCGGGTACCTCCGCGGCGGTCTGGACGGACCGCGCTACTACCTGCTGGTCTCCCAGGCCTACCGGGACTACGGGACCTACACCTCGGGCGGGGAGGCCGTGGCCAACAGCCAGTTCCGCGACTGGCAGACCCACCTGAACCTGGGTCTGCGCCTGACCGGGAGCCAGAGCCTCGACCTGCGGTATCAGTGGTTCGAAGCGCGCGACGTCGGCATCCCCGGCGGCGGCAGCGTGTACCCCCTGGGCGCCACGGTGCGGTACCCGAGCACCGGTCGCCGTCTGGCCGAGGCGACCTGGCGCTGGACCCGACCCGGCGCGGCCTGGCATCGCTCGGAACTGCGGCTCTTCCAGCAGGCTGTGGACCGGCGGGCCGAGGTTCTGCCGATCGACGTCCGCTATCTGGCGGCCACGGACACGCAGCCCCTGCGGCGGGTCCGGCCGCAGTCGATCCTCCCTGAGGCCGACCACGACGCGGCCGGGATCCGCTGGCACAACGAGACGGCTCTCCTCGGCCATCGGCTCGTCTGGGGGCTCGATGCCTGGCAGAAGGAGCTCTCCTCCTTCCGACGGCGGGTCACCGAGACCGACGTCCTGCGGGCCGACAGCTCGGTGGTGAAGACCACCGAGACGGTGGTCGAGGATCGTTCCTTCCCGAACAGCACCTATCGGCCGATCGGGATCTACGCCGAGGACGAGGTTGCCATCGAACCGCGGCTGACCCTGAGCGGCGGGGCCCGGGTCGACGTGATCGAGGTGAGCAGCGCGACCACCTACCGGACCTATCTGCCGGTCACCGATCAGGTGCTCTGGCCCGCGACCGACGACCGCGACCTCTCCTGGTCGGCCCAGGCCCGGCTCACTGCGATCCTGGCCCCGGGGTGGCAGGCCTACGCCAACCTGGCCCGCTCCTTCCGCTCTCCCGGGATCGAGGAGCGGTACCTGTACGTGGACCTGGGGAACCTGGTCAAGGTGGGCGACCCGCGGTTGAACAGCGAGAGTGGCCGCTACGCCGAGATCGGCCTCAGCCTGACCACGGATCGCGTCCTGTGGAAGGCGCAGGCCTTCCGCAACCGGATCGACGACCTGGTGATCGACGTCCCCGCCACCTTCGAGGGGAGGGCGGCCCTGCAGAAGACCAACGCGGGCTCCGCCCTGTTCGTCGGGGCCGAGAGCGAGCTGTCGGTCAGTCCGCGGCCGGGACTCCTGCTGTCCGGGGACCTGGCCTACGTCCGCGGCCGGGACGAGAAGGCCGACCGGAACCTGCCGGGGATCGCGCCGCTGAACGGCCACCTGACGGCTCAGGTGGGACGGCCCGAGGGGACCTGGGGGCGGGCGGAGCTGGAATTAGCCGGGAAGCAGGACCGGGTGGCACCCGGCGAGTCCCCGACCGACGGACACCGGACGGTGAACCTGAGCGCCGGGTACGGCGGCCTGCGGTGGGGGGGGATGCAGCACCGGTTCACCGTGGGCCTGCGCAACGCGCTGGACGCCCACTACCGCGATCACCTGGCCACCTCGCGCGGCTTCGACCTCACCGCGCCGGGCCGATCCCTGCACACCGCCTGGACCGTGGAGATGTAATCGCCGCGAAGCCGGTTCCCGACTTGGACTGAATCTCCCCGGGGGATGGTACATGACCGGGGCTCCGTGACGCTACGGTCGCGGAACCCCGGTGTCGTTGGTCGGTCTGGCCGGACTCAGCCGCGCCCGCGGTCAGCCCTCTCCCATCGCCTCAAGCCTTGAAGGTGTTCAGCGCCTTGATGTAGTTGGCCCGCTCGAAGGCGGCGGGGTTGGCGTAGCTGCGGTGGCTCATGCTCCCCTGCAGTTGCTCCACCGACTCGTACTCGTGCTCGGCCATCCAGGCCTCGATCCCGGCCAGCACCCCGCGGAGATGGCCGACCCCATGCGCCAGCAGGGCCGAGGCCATCATGGTGACGTTGGCCCCGGCCAGCAGCAGCTTCAGCACGTCCTCGTGGCCGTGGATCCCGCTGCTGGCTGCCAGGTCGGCCTGCACCTGGCCGTGCAGGATGGCGATCCAGCGCAGCGGCAGGCGCAGGGCCTGGGGCGTGCTCAGCAGGACGTTGGGGGTGACCTCGAGGTTGTCCAGATCGATGTCGGGCTGGTAGAACCGGTTGAACAGCACCAGGGCGTTGGCCCCGGCCAGGGCCAACTCCCTGGCCATGTGGGCCATGGAGCTGAAATAGGGGCTCAGCTTCACCGCCACCGGCAGTTCGACGTGCTTCCTGACCTCGCCGAGGATGTCGAGGTGGAGCTGCTCGATCTCGAGCCCGCTGACCCCGGTCTCGGTGGAGATGTGGTAGACGTTCAGCTCCAGGGCGTCGGCGCCGGCCTCCTCGACCTTCTTGCCGTACTCGACCCAGCCGCCCATGGTGGTGCCGTTGAGGCTGGCGATCACCGGGATGTCGACCGCCTCCTTGAGCTTGCGGATCTGCTCCAGATACTGCTCCGGACCGACGGCGTACTCCTCGTGCTCGGGGAAGTAGTCCAGGGCCTCGGAGAAGCTGTTGGTGCCGTAGCTGAGGTAGTGGTCCAGCTCGAGCGCCTCGTGGCGGATCTCCTCCTCGAAGAGGGAGAACATCACCACGGCGGCGGCCCCGGCGTCCTCCATCTGCCGGACCTTGGCCACGTCCCGCGACAGCGGACAGGCCGACACGACGAGCGGGTTCCGCAACTTCATCCCCATGTAGGTGGTGGTAAGGTCCATCGTTCTCTCCTCGCTCGCTACGCTGACTGGGTTGCGGATTCGGTCTCGGTCTTGCCGGCGTCGCCGCCGTAGCTCATGGCCGCCAACTGCTCGTAGAGCTTCCACTGCTGATTGATGTTGCTCTGAGCGTGCTGGAGGAGGCCCTCGGCGATCTCCGGCTTGGCCTTGGTGAGCATGCTGTACCGGGTCTCCTTGTAGGCGTACTCCTTGAACGGGATCTTGGGTGCCTTCGAGTCGAGGGTCAGCGGGTTCTTCCCCGCCGCCGCCAGCTCGGGGTTGTAGCGGAACAGGGGCCAGTGCCCCGAATCGACCGCCGCCTGTTGCTGCTCCAGCCCCTGCGGCATGTTGATCCCGTGGGCGATGCAGTGGCTGTAGGCGATGATGAGGGAGGGACCGTCGTAGGCCTCGGCCTCGAGCAGGGCCCGCACCGTCTGGGTGTCGTTCGCCCCCATGGCGACGGCCGCGATGTAGACGTTCCCGTAGGTCATCACCATGCGACCCAGGTCCTTCTTCGCCGACGC
>JBAZUN010000428.1:1375-5484 GCA_041661365.1 Candidatus Latescibacterota bacterium | reverse complement strand
CGTGTGGCGGGTCGAGCAGTACCCAAGCGTCTCTGGCCTGGTGCCGCGGTCGGATGAGGCGACCGTGTCGTTGCACCGGATGGTGCACCGGCATCCCGGGGTCAGGCCATGAGCGTGGTCTCGCTGGCTCCCTGTCCGCCACGAGGGGGCAACGTGTTCCCCGCCTACTCCCCGAACCAGCTCAGGCTGCGGACGTCGCCGACCCAAACCCGGCCATCGGGTCCTTGCGCGATCGCCGTGGCCGGACCGCCGAACAGGCCGTTTCGCCAGGTCCAGGTCTGCCAGGTCCGGCCGTCGTATTCGGCCAGGCCGTCGCTGCCGACCAGCCAGACGCGACCGCGGTCGTCGTGCAGGAAGGTGCCGGGATCACCGGCCCACGGCCCGCAGGCCGGACCGACTCCCTCACCGGAGCCAACGGGCCACCGGCCCCAGGCCTCCCCGTCGTAAAGCGAGAGGCTGCCGTCCGGGTGGCCGGCCCAGACGCGACCGTCGCGATCCACGGCCAGGGCGGTCACCGCGTTCTGAACCAGCCCGTCGCCGCGGCGCCAGACGCGCCACGATCCCCGGTCACGGCAGGCCACGCCGCCGTCCCGGTAGGTCGGCCCGGTCGGGAGACCGGCGACCCAGATCCGGCCTCCCGCGTCCTCGGCCACCGCGGTGAGGCGGTTCGACGGGAGACCGTGCCGGGCGCCCAGGAGCCGGCGGCCGTCGGGCGCGGCGAGGTGGAGCAGCGAATCCCCCACCACCCAGGCCGCGCCGTCCCTATCGACCAGCAAGTCCCGGACCCTCCCCGGCGCGTACCCCTCGGCCACGGTCCACACCGGCGCCGCGGCGTCGGCGAAGCGGAACAGGCCTGACCGGGCCGCGATCCAGACCTCGCCTTGCGGGCCGACGGCCAACCGGTCGAACTCCCGCAACGGCAGGCCCTGCTGGCCGGTCAGGTCGCGCCAGCGCTCTCCCTCGAAGCAGGCGATCCCCCGCTCGCCGGCGGCCCAGATCCGGCCGCGGCCGTCCTCTAGAAGTTGGCGCGCGTGCCGCGGCAGGCCGTCGTCGGGTTGATAAAACCCCCGCACCTGTCCGGCCTGATCCCAGCGCCAGAGATTGGACCGCGAGATCCCCCAGAGCCCCTCCTTGGTCACCAGCAGGTGCTGCACCCCTTCGCGGATCTGACTCGCGGTGCGCCAGGCCCGGCCCGCGGCAAAGGCGAAGACAGCGTCGCCGGTCCAGCGGCCGTCGTCGTCCTGGAGGGCGACCTGGAAGACCAGGGCACGGCCCGGCGCCGCGGCCCGCGAGAGACGGACGCTGAAGCCGTCCTCGGCCCAGCGCTCGCCCCCGGTCGGAACGCTGCCGATCACGGCCACCGAATCGAGCACGGTGACCAGGCTGTCGATGCAGGCGAGGCGGGCCGAGAGCTGTTTCACCGGCGCGCCGTCGTTGCCGATCTGCAGGAAGAGGGAGACCGGCCGGCCCGGCTCGATCCCCCCGCCGACCGCCTCTGGCTCGAGGCGAAGACCGAGCGCCTCGAGTTGCGGCACGGACCGGAAGTCAGGGGCCGGTCCACCCAAAGGGGCGTCGCTGAACTGGACCCGCGCGTCGCGCCGGCCGATGTGCATGTTGTACTCGCCGTGCACCGGCCAGGTCCAGTCGGCCTGCCAGAGCGGTGGTCGCGGGCTCTCGACCCGCGAGAAGCCGATCCGCCAGGTATCGCCGGCCCGCGGCGGCGAGCGGAAACGCCCGGGCAAGCGCGACAGACCGGCCCACGACAGGGCCACCTCCGCGGTCCAGCCGGTGTCGACGTCGGCCCGCTCCCAGACCGTGCCCTGCACCTGATACCCGCTCAGCATCGGCTCCAGGTCAAAGGCGTGGTTCCCCCGGTTTCCCGGCCCAGGGGTGTGGTCCGGCCAGCGCCAGACCACGTCGTAGAGGGTGCCCAACGGATTGATCTGCCACTCGTAGTAGTGGTACTCGTCGCCGTCCGGATCGAGGAAGATCTCGAAGTCCTCCTCGACGAAGACCGGCTCGTCCCGCAGGGTCATGGTGGCCCAGATATCCGGGTCCTCGGCGCTGAAGGCGAAATACAGGTATTCGTCATCCCAGGCCATCTGGCCGGTGGTGGCCCGGCCCGCGTCCTCTGCGGTGTCCAGCCAGCGCCAGGGACCGATGCACGGCGCGAGTTTCCAGGCGTCGTCGTCCAGCCGGCCGTCGATCTTCACCGGGGAGAGGGTGCGCTGCACCACCCAGGTCGGCGTCTCCGGCAGGCCGGGGATGACCGCGTCACCCACGGCCGCCAGTGCCGGACGGACGGTCAGACCGCAGAGGAGGAGCGCGGCCAACAGACGCGGCCAGACCCTGGAATCTTTGAGGGCCAACAGGGAGGACATGGCGTTTTCCTTTGCTCGGTCGAGGAGATCAGACCCGCGTGTATTCCTCCAGCAGGCGCAGGTAGATCCGGTACTGGGCCAGGGAGACCCCGGGCGGGGTCTGGTGATCGACGCTGGGGATGAACCCGCCGCTCCGCATCAGGGGAGCCAGCCGCTCGAACTCGGCGCGCATGGCGGCCTCGCCGCAAGGCATGACCATCTTGTCGAAGTGGCCGATCAGCCGCAGTCGCGGGAACTGCTGCCGCAGCCGCATCCCGTCGACCCCGGCCTGTCGCTCCAGCGGCAGCACCCCCTCGACCCCGACCGACTGCAGCCACGGCGCCAGCAGGGTCACGTCGCCGTCGGTGTCGACGATGGTCACCATCCCCAGCTCCTTCACCCGCTCGAGCATGCGCCGGTAGTACGGGGTCATGAAAACCTCGCAGATCTCCGGCGAGACCATGGGGCCGTGGTTGTAGGACATGTCCTCGGCGATGGTCATGAAGACCGGCCGGCCCACCCGCGCGATCTGCTCCAGGACGCGCAGGTTGAACGCGAGCAGATCGCGGTTGATCCGGTGCAGCAGCTCGGGCTGGTCGTAGTAGGCCAGCATCAGCGGCCCGAACCCCATCAGGGTGCGGAGGAACCAGAAGTACCCCTCGAGGGTGATCCAGACCACCGCCTCGCCGCGTTCCTGGCGGGCGAACCAGGGCGCCATCCCGTCGATGGCGGCCGCGTGGTCCGGGAAGAGGGCTGGGCGGATCCTGAGGTAGTCGTCCATCCCGGCCACCACCCCCTCGACGTGGTGCTGGGTGGCGGCGATGGTCGGGTCCGTGGTGCTGAACCAGAACTGGACGTAGGGATCGAGGCCGAACCGCTCGTGGATCTCGAAGGTGCCGGTCCCGGTCAGCCCCTCGCGGTGCCAGCGCTCCAGGGTCTGGTCCCACCACATGGCCCACTCCCACCGGGGCAGACGATCGACCTCCTCGAACCCCATGACCGCCTGGAATCGCTCCACGTGGTTCATCGTCCGCTCTCTTCGCCTGACGGCCGCTTGACAGCTCTCCGGAATCGGACCTTCGTAGATCCACCACCAACAATGCACAATCCCGAGCGACAGGGAAAGAGAAGAAGCCGATGACCGCAAGACGATCCCTGCCCCTGGCCGTCAGTGCGGATGGCCGTCACTTCGTCGATCCCACGGGCGTCCCGGCCTACTGGCTCGGCGACACCCAATGGGAGCTGGTCCGGGCCCTGTCCCTCGAGGACGCCAAGGAGGTGCTGGCCGTTCGGCAGGACCAGGGATTCAACCTCCTCCTGGTCATGCTCCTCGGGGTCGGCGCCTCGGGGAACGCCGACGGCCGGTGCGATGGCCGGTACGCCAACGCCTACGGGGAACGGCCCTGGCTGAACAACGACCCGCTGACCCCGAACGAAGGGTACTTCCGGAACGTCGACGCGGTGGTCGCCGGCGCTAAGGAGATCGGCATGGTCCTGGTCCTGGGTCTGTACCACGCGAGGACCGGCTCGGAGAACCCGATCCAGTTGACCAACGCCAGGGCCTGGGCTCGCTGGGTGGGGAGCCGATATCGAGATGCCCAGAACATCATCTGGTCGATGTACCCCGCGTCTGTGCCTGCCTCCCTTCCCATGGTCAGGGAACTGGCCGAAGGTCTCCGGGAGGGGGACGGCGGTCGCCACCTCATCACGGTGCACCCCGATCCCTCCCCGGCCTCGTCGAGCCAGGTC
>JBAZUN010000428.1:0-1365 GCA_041661365.1 Candidatus Latescibacterota bacterium | reverse complement strand
AACACGATCCAGACCTTCAAGCTGGTCGAGCGGATCGTTCCCATGGTCACCGCGGACGCGGCACTGGTCCCCAGGAAACCGGTGGTGATGGCCGAGGGGGCGTACGAGGGAGGGATCGAGTACGGCTTCGCCGTCACGCCGCTCTGGATTCGTCGACAGGCTTATTATAGCTGCCTCGCGGGTGGGTTCCATTGCTACGGTCACAACGACTGCTGGAGGGTCTGGCCTACCTGGAAACAGGCGCTGCATGCTCCGGGCGCGGTCCAGATGAGGATGCTTCGGAAGGTGTTGACCGACCGGAGCGAATGGTGGACGCTGGTGCCTGACCCGTCGATCGTGGTGGAAGGTGGCACCCATCAGGGCGATACCCTCACCCTGGCGGCGCGCCACCCCCGGTGGCGATGGATTATCCTGTACCTGGCCAACCGGAGCGAGTGCCGGGTGCAGGTCCAACAACTCCGCGCCCAGGGCCGCCTGACCGCGTCCTGGATCGATCCGAGGACCGGGGACGAGATGCCCGTCGGCTCCCTGGGACCAGGGGAGAGCCTCCCCTTTGCCCCGCCCGCGGGTTGGGAGGACGCGCTGCTGGTCCTCGAAGCCCGGTGACCCCTGACCGGGCCGATCCGCGAGGCTCGGCCCGGCTCACTGCACGATGATCTCGTCGACGAAGAGCCAGGCCGGCTGGCCAGCGCCGTCAGCCCCCTCGGGGATCACTTGGTTGTGGACCAGGACCTTCAGGTACCGAGTCGTGGCCGCCGGAAAGGAGACTTTGAGACGAAGAATCGGATCGTCGCCACCCGGGTCGGCGCCTTCACCGAGCTTGGCGAAGGTCTGACCATCGGCCGATCCGAAGAGTTCGACGAGAGGGGTGCGATGGACCCAACTGGACCTACTACTCAGCGAGCCGACCGAGACGGTGGTTACCTCGGTGGCCGCGCCCAGGTCGATGACCGCCTCCAGGTCAGCACCCTCCATGCCGACCCACTGGCCGTCGGCGTACGAACCGGAGCCGGTCACGCCGTTGACCAGGGCCGCGGGCCCGTCCTTCGGCGGGTACTTGGGGCTGGGAGGGGCCGTCAGGGTGATCGCCTTCCCCGTGGCCCGGTGCACGATGAACTCCTTCTCCCGCACGTCCGAGACCACGGCCCCCTGTCGGCAGGCGATCGCCTTCACGATAGCGCTTCGCTCGAGGCGCACCGGTCGGTCGTACCTGGGCGACTGCGGGGTAGGCGTTGAGCAGTCCGTGGTATAGTGGATCTCCAGCCCGGTCACCGGCGTGCTCAGGGCGATCTCGAGCACCCCGCTCGGGGACGCGGAGACCGGCTCGAACTCCACGTCGTAGTACCGGCCGCTCCGGATCGTCTC
>JBAZUN010000427.1:0-5488 GCA_041661365.1 Candidatus Latescibacterota bacterium | reverse complement strand
CGCACCACGCGCGAAGGACGCATTTCGGTGACGAAGTAACACTGGTAGTCGCATTTCCCGCAGAGATCGCAGGTCGAAGCGATCTCCACGCTACTTTCCGTCACCGGGGTGATGCCTTCCGTCAGCGCGGCGTAGAGGTCCATGCGGCCTTGCGGATAGTAGCTCACATAGTGCTTGGCCGTTCCTGATGCGCATACCCCGCTGCCCAGAAAATCGATTTTGCACATCGCATAGTGCCGACAGCTCTTGGCGGTTCTCAGCAGGTCATCCATTGCGCGCCTCCGTGGGCGAAATGGGTCGAGTCTGCTTGGTGGCGTAACCCATGAACATCACCGCCGTGATCCGGCTCTCCACCAGATGCACTCTCTTCCCCAGCTCGGCGTAGCTCAATTCCCCCCTGGCTCTGCGACGCAAGTAGCCCAATGCCCTCGGCAGGGGGACACTGGGTTTCATTCCTCGATGTTCCTTCCACTCGAGGCCGTTTTGTCGGAGCAGCGATTTCATTTCCCAGGGTCGAATGAACATGTCCCAGACGTGGAGATTGGGCGGCAGGAAGGCCCAACGCTGCCACTCCTGGGCGAGCTTGATAGCCACCAACTTGCTGACCCAGGTGCGGTTGAACGTGTCGTAATAGAACACGCCTCCAGGTTTCATCACCCGAGCGATCTCCGCGATAACTTGGGGCAGATCTCGCACATGCTCCAGGACATCGCAGCAGAAAACGGCGTCGTAGGTCGCGGCAGGGGAGGGGAGTGATTCGCCCGTCGCCCCTGCGTATCGTATGGCGAGCCCATTCGCCTGGGCGTGCCGCGCGGCGACCTCGAGCGAGCGCGCGGAAGGGTCAATCCCGGTAGTTTCGAAACCCATGCGGGCTATTTCTTCACACAGGAGGCCCCCTCCGCAACCGACTTCCAGGGCCCTTTTGCCCCGAGGGTCGAGGTGTAGGTTATCGAAGAGCTTGCGCTGGGCATAGCCAACCCGGGCGGGATTGAGGAAGGCCTTGAGCTGGTGAAAGGCGGAATCGGGCTGCCACCATAGGTCGCTCTGCGCGTCGTAGAGGCCGTTGTCGATGCGGTTGTAGGTGGCCCGCGGCACCGCGTCGCGTGACGCATCCCTGATCCTGTCCGTCGGGAGCGTCATGGCGTCCAGACCTTCGCCTGCTGTCCGTCAGGTAGACACGACCTGCTGGAGAAACTGGCCGCCCTGGTGCCCCCGCCGCGGCAACACCTGATCCGCCCCAAGAGCTCCCGGTCGGCCTCCTCGTCTGGAGGGACTAAGCCGGGGCCACGCAGGTGGCCCAGCTCCTGGCTTGAGGATACCGGATGTGCCGCGAGGCGCCAGCAGCGGCGGCCCGGTCCTCCCCGACCGCTTAGGGCATCGGCTGGGGATCGCTGCCGGACGCGGCGGGGACCAGGCGCAGGTCGGCGCTGATCGGCAGGTCGAGAAGATCATGGCGCAGCAGACGCGTCGAGAAGAACAGCACCTCCAGGTTCTCCACCTCGTTGGTGCGTGGATTCAGCCGGGCAATGACTTCGTCCGGCAGTTCCTCCGACTCCTGCTCGGCGTAAGGCGGGCACCGGTCGATGTGCAGGATGTCGGCCTCCCGATCGTACCTCAGCCTCAAGTGCGTCGCCATTCGACCTCTCCTTCGGGGTAGCCTGGGGACCGATCGTAATATACGATGCGAAGGGGTGTGGTGGCGGTGCTCATCTCCGTTGTTCGGGCCTGGGGCCTGAACAACGCGACGGCGAGGACGAGCCTGGCGGCAGCGCTGACCACGGGTTCGGGCATATCCTGCGCGCCCTCGCGGGCTAGACCTGCCATGACTCAACTCCCGGCGTCACCTCCACCCGGACGTCGGCTTCCTCGCGCTCGTCCAAGGCCGCGAACAACTGGTCAGCAATCCCTACCAGCTCGTCGTCCTGCAGCGGCGGCAACTGCAGCCGGCCCGCGCGCCGCAGGATCTCGGTCGCCACCTCCCGCTGCTCCGACAACGGCAGCAGCTCGAACGAGCGCAGCAACGCCTCGGCCGTCGGGCCGGCCATCTGTCCACCTCCGAAGGCAACACCCCGCCCGCGCGGCAGGGCCATGCCCTGAACATACCGGAATCCCGCGGCGCCACCAACGCAGCCACCACCGCTCTCGCCCTCGCCGGCCCGCTGGTCTGGGTCGGCCGCGCCCCAGCCCTGCAGCTGGCCTGCACCCAGCTCTGGGAGGCCGCCACCACCAGTCTGCCCGTGCTCGTCCAGGGCGAGCCCGGCGAGAGCTGGACCCAAGAGGAGCCGTACCACGGCCAGTCGCTGCGGAACTCCGTGCTCCGGGTGCCGCTCTACTTCCACCTGCCTGGCACCGGCAACCTTGAGCCGACGCGGCCGATCCTGTCCACCATCGACCTCTTCCCCACAACAGCCCGCCTGCTCAACCTGGAGATCGAATACCGCAGCTTCGGCCTTGACCTGTGGCACCCCGGGCCAACAGGACCGTGGCTGGCCGAGATCGAGCCGCTGGACCCGCACGACGACCGGCCCGCGGCCGCGCCAACGCCGGCCGGCAGCTCCCTCTGGTCGGTCTTCGACGCCGAGCACAAGCTCACGATCCACGAAGTGACCGACCGTGTCCGACTCGAACGGACCTTTACCGAGGAGAGGATCGAGGACCCGGCGGCCGTGAGCGGCTGTTGCGGGAGTCGTCGGTACCGCGGTCGCCACTCCCTCAGCCCGAGGCGGAAGAAGCAGCGCTGCTCGATCAGCGGTTGCGGGAGTTGGGGTATCTGGATTGAACGCCCCGCGGCCACCGGCCCGATAGCGGTGCAGAAGCCGTAGGGCCTCGGTCGATCCCGATCACCCCTACCCGGAGCGGCCCGCGGCTGCTGCCGACTTCTGCATCACCAGGCGCTTCGCCAATCTATAGGAGATTCCCCATCAGAACGGCTGCGGGGATAGCCCTGGTCTGCTTGACATCCCGTATGGTGCTTCAGTAATATATCCACATCAGACGGCCCCACCCCGAGTGATAGTGCTACGGTCGCCGACCGCATGGACACCGGCAGCCTGACTGCCGAAGCCGGTCCGTGCAGGAAGCGCCCGCTATGCTGGAACAGTTGACTCGGAGGTGTACCTTGCTCAATCGCTGCCCGTCGATGCTCGCCTCGTCACACCCCACCCGCCCCCCCGCTGTGCCACAGCCAGGCTAGACCGGCGGATTCTCGCCATCGCACGCTACCTCGCAGATCCGGGGGGGCGAGCATGAAACCGGATGACACCGCGCGGCCTGGGGGCACCCGTTGCCTGGCGCACAATTCGGTGCGGCGGGTTTTCATCAACCTTCCATACAGGAGGAAGGCACTGTGGATGCTGAGTTGATCGATCTCCGGGGCCTGAGAGAGATGGACTCCTGACCCGAGACGGAAAGCGGCCATGAATGCGGCAATACATGCGGGGGTGTGCTCTGCGGCCAAACATGCGGTGGTGAGGCCTGTGGTGGCTACTGCGGGTCTCCCAATGGCGGCACCTGCGGGACTACCTGCCTCGGTGGAGGCTGCGGTCACATGTGTTTTCAGGGGGAAGACTGTGGCACCACCTGCTGATCAGCGCTGCAGGTGACACTGAGGGCTAGTGAAGGATCATCACAGTGGCGGGCGGGTGGACGCTCAAGCGACTCAACGCGAGTGTCCACCTCCCCCAGCTAGCAGGTACATTCTACGGGGCTTTGGCCACGAAAATGAGGGGGAAAGGCGATGGGCCATCCAGACGGATTCTGCATTGAGACGCTGGTCAGTTCGTGGCGCCCATGGATAACCGTGCTGGTTCTGTCACTACTGTGTGGTTGCGGCGACGGTGACAGCAACCCGAAGACCCCATCCGGCCCGGGGACCGACCAGCCTGACAGCGGACAGACCACCGGTGCCGCCTTCGCCGACACCGCCCTGGAACAGGTGGTCCGTCAGGCCTTGGACCAGCCAATCGGAGAGCTGTCCCGATCCAGCCTGCGCTCCCTAGCCACCCTAAGCGCCTCCGGCCGTGGGATCGTCGACTTGCGCGGGATCGAACAACTCGACAGCCTGACCGCCTTGGATCTTTCGAGTAACCGCATCACCGACCTGAGCCCGCTCGACTCACTCGATCGCCTGCAGATGCTCGATCTGTCGTGGAACCAGGTTGTCGACCTGTCGCCCCTGTCTGGGCTGATAGCGCTGCAGACCTTGGCCCTGGAGGGGAACCAGATCACCGACTTGACGCCTGTTCTGGCGCTGCCGGCCCTGGCCAGCATGGACCTGACCTGGAATCCCCTGGACGACTCGTCGCGCGAAAGTTCCCTGTCGGCCTTGCGATCCCGCGGGGTGCAAGTCAGCTTCGAGATAATGAGCGGCGATCCCTCGCAGGCTACCGGCTCGATTCTCTTTGCCTCGGACCGTGGGGGCAGCTACGACCTGTACGCAATGGATGTCGACGGTGCTTATGTGGTTGCACTGACGGACGACCCGGCAGACGAGGCCGACCCCGCCTGGTCGCCAGATGGTTCACGGCTGGTCTTCGCCTCGGATCGAAGTGGGATTAACAGCCTGTACGTCATCAACGCTGACGGAAGCGGGGAGCGACAACTGACCAGCGGCCTTGCCGATGACCGAGAGCCGACCTGGTCACCAGACGGGGCCCGGATCGCCTTCAGCCGGCTTGACGGCGCTGACCGGGAAATCTACACCATCGGGGCGGAGGGGGACGGCGAGGCGAACCTGTCCGACGATCCGGGCCAGGATACCCATCCCTCCTGGTCGCCGGACGGCAGCAAGATCGCCTTCTGCTCCGAGCGGCACGGGAGTGTAGAGGTCTACGTGATGGACGCAGACGGGGGGGCGGCCGTTCAATTGACCGACGACTCGACCAACGATATGAACCCCTGCTGGTCGCCGGACGGCAGGCGCATCGCGTATGCCCACGGACCTTACGGGGGCCGGATCTGCGTGATGAACGCCGACGGCAGTCAGCGGCGGGAGTTGTCCGCGGACGCGGTGGAGGCGGACTATCCGACCTGGTCTCCGGACGGCTCGCGGTTGGCCTTCAGCCGTTTCCTCGGAGGGGACGCCGCGATCTGCATCATTGACGCAGACGGGCTGAACTTGGTCGTCCTGACCGGCAATCCGGCGCAGGATCTGTCCCCGGCTTGGTCCCCCCTGCAGGTGAGCGCCTACGCGGCGTCGCTGCCGCAGGTGCCAGAGGAGATCGTCCAGGAGCCGCCGCCCGACTCGACGCAGGTGGTCTTCACCGACCCCGCCCTCGAAGTCCTGGTGCGTACCAAGCTGAACAAGGCTGCTCCCGAGCCCCTGACCAGGGCCGCTGTCCGTAGAGTGGCCACCCTGTCAGGGGCCGAGGAGGGCATCACTGAGTTGGGTGGCATCGAGGCTATGACCGGGCTGACGTCCCTGGACCTTAAACACAACCAGATTAGCGACCTCTCCCCGCTGGCCGGACTTGCCAGACTGAGCGACCTC
>JBAZUN010000426.1:0-5497 GCA_041661365.1 Candidatus Latescibacterota bacterium | reverse complement strand
GTGCTTGCGGACCGCGGCGAAGACGACCTCCCAGAAGGTGCCGACCAGCATGCAGACCAGGTAGACCGGCAGGAAGTAGAGCCCCCCGTGAACCAGGTTGGCCCAGAGGCTGGCGGGATCGTACCCGCACCCCAGGGCCTCGATCACGGCCCCGCGCCATCCCGGCGCCGCGGCCACCCCGGTCTGGGCCATGACCAGGTTGGCCTGGTACCCGGTGTTCCAGAAGGCCATCCAGATGCACGGCACCAGGGCGACGATGACCACGGACATCAGCCGCTTGAGGTCGATCCCGTCCCGCACGTGGGTCGGTCCGGGGTTGACCGTGGACGGGGTGAACAGGAAGGCGTCGATCGCCTCGTAGAGCGGATAGAGCGACTTGAGCGACCCCTCGGTGAACCGCTTCTCGTTCCGGTCGAACCAGGTTCGGAGGAACCCCATACGGCTCGCCTACCCTTCCTTCTCGATCAGCTCGAGGCTGCGCCTGAGAATCGGGCCGTACTCGTACTTCCCCGGACAGACGAAGGAGCACAGGGCCAGGTCCTCCTCGTCCAGCTCGAGGCAGCCGAGGGCCTGGGCCTTGTCGGTGTCCTGCACGATCAAGGCCCGCAGCAGGTAGGTGGGGTGCATATCCAGGGGCAGGACCCGCTCGTACGAGCCGACCGGGACCATGGCCCGCGCGCTCCCCTCGGTGGAGGTGGTGAAGGCGAACCGCTTGCCGGGGAGGAGCCGGGAGAAGAAGATCCGCTTGATCGAGTACTTGTCGAGCCCCGGCCGCTGCCAGCCGAGGAAGACCCGCTCGCGGCCCTCGGCCAGGGCCGCGACCTGCAGGTGGAACCGGCCCAAAAAATCAAACGGCCCGGCCGCGGTGCGACCGGACAGCACCGACCCAGAGACCAGGCGGTTCTCGCCGGGCGCCAACCCGCCGGCCGCCAGCTCGCCGACCGCGGCGCCAAGCCGGGTGCGCAGAAGCCGCGGCCGAGTTACTGAGGGACCGCCAAAGGCGATGACTCGATCGACCGACAGCCGGCCGGTGGCCAGCAGCGCGCCGATGGCCAGGACGTCCTGGTACCCCAGGTGCCAGACCGCCTTCCCAGGGCCGACCGGATCGAGGTGGTGGATGTGGGTGCCGACCAGACCGGCCGGGTGGGGCCCGGCGAACTCGACCTGGCGCAGCCGCGGGATCCCCTGTCCCGGCAGCTCGGTCCCCGGGCCGCGGCAGAGGAAGACCGGCCCGTCGGTCAGGGTGGCCACGGTCCGCAGGCCGCGCTCGAACTCCTCCTCCCGGCCGGCCAGCACCACGCGCGGGTCAGCGGCCAGGGGGTTGGTGTCGACGGCGGTGACGAACAGGGAGTGCGGCGCGGTCAGCGGGGCGGGAACCCGGGAGTAGGGCCGCGTGCGCAGGGCCGTCCACAGACCGGACCGCACGAGCAGATCGGTGACCTGCTCGCGGCTGAGCCCGGAGGCGGGAGCGCCGGAAGGAAGATCGAGCCGCTCCTCGTCGTCGCCGGACAGCTCCACGACGATGGACTGGAAGGCCCGCTTCTCGCCGCGGTGGACGGCGATCACCGTACCGCTCCCCGGCGAGGTGTGGCGGACCCCCGGCTGGCGCTTGTCCTCGAACAGGGCCTGGCCGAGCTTGACCCGGTCCCCCTCGGCCACCAGCATGGTCGGGCGAAGCCCGACGAAGTCCGGTCCGACGATCCCCACCCGGGTGACCAAGGGCCCGGGCTCGAGCCGCTGCTCGGGTACGCCGGTGATCGGGAGGTCGAGTCCCTTCTTGATCCGTATTGCGTCCGCCATCGGTCCGCACCCCGTCCTTCGCCGGAACCTTCGATCCCCGCGGCGCCGGCCGATGACTTCCCCGCGCGAGGCTCCGCGGCCCGGCCACGCCCTTCCCTGCCCCGGCCGATGCCGCTCTCCGGTGGGTATCGTCGCCAGAGCCAACATGATTGTAAAGTGACTCCGGTATCTGTCAACGGAGTCTGCCGCTAAACCGGAGGCCGGACAGGTTTGCCGGCCTTCTGCCGGTCGAGTATAATCAAAAGATCAACCGGAGGAAGACGCCGTGAGCGAGGAGACCGCCGAGACCAAGGTGACCGCCGCGGCCCTGCGGGCCCGCAAAGACCGCGGGCCGCGCATCGCCATGCTGACCGCCTACGACTACCCGACCGCGCTCCTGGAGGATCGGGCGGGAATCGACGCGGTGCTGGTCGGCGATTCGGTGGGGACCAACCTCCTGGGGTACCGAACCCCTCAGGAGGTGACCATGGCGGACATGCTCCACCACGCCCGCGCCGTGCGGCGAGGCGTAACCCGGGCCTTCCTCCTGGTCGACCTGCCCTTCATGTCCTACCAGGTCTCGGCCGAGTCGGCCCTGGTCAATGCCGGCCGGCTGGTGCAGGAAGGGGGGGCGGAGGGGGTCAAGCTGGAAGGGGGGGCCGCGGTGGTCCCCCAGATCCGGGCGATCGCTGGGGCCGGGATCCCGGTGGTGGGCCACCTGGGGTTCACCCCGCAGTCCCAGGCCGGCGACCTCTACGTCCACAGCGACCGCCGCGGTACCGTGGCCAAGTTCCAGGGGAAGGGGCCCCAGGGGGCCACCGCCCTCCTCGAGGAGGCCCGCCGCCTGGAGGACGCCGGAATCTTCGCCCTGATCCTCGAGATGGTCACCGAGGAGGTGGCCCGGCTGGTGACCGAGCGGGTGGAGGTGCCGGTGATCGGCATCGGCGCCGGGCGGTACTGCGACGGCCAGGTGCTGACCGTGACCGACCTGATCGGCCTGAGCGACCAGGCCCTGCGGCTGGCGAAATCGTTTCTATCCCTGCCCCTGCGCGAGCAGTTCGCTACCGCCTTCGCGGCCTTCGGCGAGGAGGTTCGTCAGGGGCTGTTCCCGGCCGAGGAGAACGTCCGGCACATGGAGCCCGAGCTGCTGCGCCGCCTGGAAGAAGCCTTGGGGACCGCGCCCTCGGACCGCTGACCACCCCCCTGTTCCGCCGTTGCCCGATCCTTCACCGGGCCGGGCTCCTCACCGATTTCCTTCGAGCACGCCTTTATCCTCGGTTAGGAACATCTCCTCCGTCTTCAGGTCCGGGAAGGCGCGCAGCCACTGCTCCAGGCCGATCTGCCCCTCCTGGGCCGCCAACCGCAGCCGGGTGAGGAAGGCAAGCCGGCTGACCGCGAAGGTGACGGTCTGGACCTTGCCGCCGGTCAGGTCCAGCTCGACCTGGCGGGCCTTCCCCCCGTACCGCACCTCGATCCAATGCCTGCCCGCCGGCAGGTTGTGGAGGAGCACCCCGTGCAGGCCGGGGTTGAGCACCTGGACGCTGTACCGGCCGTCGAGGAGGAGTTCCATCCCGCCCTCGCCCAGGGCCTGGCCGAGGGGAGCCTGGACCACGGCCAGGGAGGCGTCCAGGGCCGCGGCCAGGGAGGCGCCTTCGACCGATGGGTCCTGCTCGCGCCCCGTCGGCAGGCTGGCCACCGGCCGTCCAGGCATCCAGACCGGTCGGGCCTCCTTCGGGGTCAGACCCCCGCCCCGGGTCAGGGCGTAGACCACGAGGTTGGCCCCCATCATCAGGGAAGCGCCCCCGTCCCCCGCGCCTCCGGGGAGCGGGCGCAGGCTACCGGCCCAGGCCGAGGCGATCCCGAGATCGCTTAGCACGGCGACGACCTGGTCCCGGTAGATCACCCCCCAGAGCCCCAGGGGGCGAGGCTTGTCCTCCGCGGTCGGGGTGACGAATTGGTACTCCACCTGCCCCTCCGGTACCGAGCCCTCGATCTGCGGCCCGATCCGCTGGGTGGGATACCTCCAGCCTTCGTTCCTGACCTCGGCGGGACGTCTGGGCCCCTCCTCGCCGGGGAACCCGCTCTCGAAGCTGTAGTAGGCGCTGTAGATCTCGTGCCCGAACGGCACCGCGGAGAGGTACCCGTCCCGCCCGAGGATCCCCTCCAGCACCTCGGCCATCTGCGTCAGGAAGAGGTTGGTCCCCTCGCAGTAGAGGAACCCGCCGCCGCGCAGGTACCGGCCGAGGAGTTGCCGCTCCTCGGGACTGAAGTAGGCGACCACCTGGTCGCGGTAGGCCGGGAAGGCCGCCCCTGGAGCTCCCTGAACTAGGAAGTGGATCGGGGCCTTGAGCAGCGCGGGCGAGACGAAGTAATCGAATCTCTCTTCCTGCACCTGCGCCAGGATCCCGGTGTGGTCGCGCAGGTACCGGGCCAGGGCGTCCAGGGAGGTGTCGGGAGACCCGGCGCCGTAGACCCGTAGACGGGCGAAGTTGATGTACCCGACCAGGTCGCGCCGGCTCGAGGGGTCGATCATCACCATGGCCTGGTCCTTGTTGGCGCGGGACCGGTCGACCAGGCGCAGGAGATCGGTGGAGGAGATCCGACTCTCGGGGCCGATCCCGAGCTCCGCCACCGGCGGCAGTTGGGCCAGCTCGGCACCACCGAGAACCCCGACCCGCTCGAAGACCGGCCTTTCGGCCTTGGCCCCGGAGCCCACCTCGCGCAGGGCCATCGGCGCCGCGGGTCCTATGATTCTGGGGACCGAGGGAGCAAGGGACGCGGCCACCCCAGAGGGAAGGGCATCCGGCCCGCCCGGAGCGCGCAACTGGGTGACCGGTCCTTCGGTTTCGCCGGGGCCGCCGCCGGCCACGGCAGGGATGGGGAGGGGCGGCTCGAACCGCGGCAGGGGCAGGGTCAGGCGGACGCGGTAGACCTCGGTGTCCAGCTCGCCGGGCCGGAAGGTCTGCAGCAGGTACAGACCGAGCAGGTGGAGGAGGGCGGAGAGGACCAGCGCCCCCTTCCACAACGAGGGACCATGCCGGGAAGGGCTGGACAGAGCGGACACCGCACCTCGGCCTTCAGCAGCCTGCCGGAGTTCCCCTCCGGGACGGCGCCTGCTTGCACCGCCGCCGCAAGGCCTCCGACGGGTACCGCCTGAGTTGGTGGGTTGGACGAGCCAGCCCGGACCGGGTTCCCCCGGGGTTCCAGGCCGTCCTCGTGACGAATATGCATCCGGGCGGGCCGAACCGCCACGATCCCCTTGCCTCGCCGCAAGGTCGGCCAGCCGATCTTCTGCCTTGTGTCCGTGCCCGTTTTTCGCATCTTTGACGGCGTCGGCCCCGACCTTCCGCTCGGGGAAGCCGTCGAAGCCCGGCGCGGTCGACCCGCAATGCCCTCTGCAAGGACCTGGATCGGAGATGAGCGAGACAGCGGCCACGGGGTTCGAGCTCGAGCTTCGCGAGTGGCTCGAGTCCCTGGACTACGTGCTGGCCAACCGCAGCTCGGTTCAAGTCGCCGAGCTGCTGACCCGGCTTCACGGCCACGCGGAGCGGGCCGGCGTCCGGACCCCGTTCTCCGCCAACACCCCGTACGTCAACACCATCCCGCGGCGCGAGCAGCCCCCGTACCCCGGGGACCGCGAGCTGGAGCGCCGGATCAAGAGCCTGGTGCGGTGGAACGCCATGGCCATGGTGGTCCGGGCCAATCGCGACAAGGCCGC
>JBAZUN010000425.1:0-5497 GCA_041661365.1 Candidatus Latescibacterota bacterium | reverse complement strand
GACCGAGCCAGGGTGCACCGCGAAGTCCCAGATCAGGTGGACCGTGGCGGTGCGGCGGTCGGGATCCGTGGCGCGCACCCCCCAGTAGACCGAGCGCCAGTGCACGGCCGGCACCAGCTCCAGGGCCACCTCGCGCCACAGGCCGGCGGTGACTACCCGGGGCATGATGTCCCAGCCGTACATGTGCGGGGCCTTGCGCACGGTCAGCGAGGCGTGGTTCCCCGGGAAGGCAAAGCAGACCGGATCGAGCTCGCCCTGGTCGCCGGCGGCCACGGCCGGGGCCAGCCGGACCACCAGCTCGTTGTCCGCACCGGACCGGACCAAGCCGGTGACGTCGAACCGGTGTGGGATCAGCATGTTGTCCGTGGCGCCGACCCTTACCCCGTTGACCCACACCGTACCCAGGCAGTCGATCCCCTCGAAGACCAGATGAACCTGCTCCCCGGGACCGGCTAGGGGAGCGGTGAAGGACCGGCGGTACCACCACTCGTACCGCTCGTACGGCAGCAGCTCGTAGATCCGGTTCCCCACCGAGAGCTCGGGCAGGACCCCGGCCCGGATCAGGTCGAGCTCGACGTTGCCGGGGACCTTGGCAGCCACGGTCGGCCAGCCTTGACCGGTCAGCTCGGCCGGATCGCTCGGCCCGCCGGGGACGGACCGGCCATACGACAGTTCCCAGGTGCCGTTCAGGGTGGAACGCTTGGGGCTCATCGCAGTTCTTTCCTTAGATACTGAGGGCTTCTCTCAATGCGAGATCAAGGAGCGGTGCGGGCCAGCAAGCTCCGGCATCCAGATCAGTGGGTCAAGGCAGTCGCGGTTGCCCAGGCCGACGCGACAGCGCAGATTGGGTCGGTCAGTCGCTTCGCTCCCCCACCAGGAGAAGCCATGTCGCCCAAGCCGCCGTCGACCCGCTTTGCCCCGGCCGAGCGCGAGGAAGCGACCGAGGTCGACCGGCAGGCCAGCGGGGTTCTGGCCGTCTCCCTGTTGCGCCAGCTCACCGAGGCCCTGCCGGACCTGCTCCTCATCCTCAACGATAAACGGCAGATCGTCTTCGCCAATCAGCGGCTGGTGGACTTCGTCACCGCCGGTGACCCGACGGCCGCGCTCGGCTTGCGACCGGGTGAGGTGCTGGAATGTCAGCACGCGGACGAGACCGCGGGCGGCTGCGGCACCAGCGAGGCTTGCCGGCACTGCGGGGTGGTCCTCGCCATCCTGACCAGCCAGCAGGGGAAGGCCGACCTCCGCGAGTGCCGGATCGCGCGGCGCGCGCCGGGGCAGCCCCTGAACCTGCGGATCAACGCCGCGCCCTTTGACCTGGAAGGTCGGCGGTACACCCTGTTCTGCGTCAATGACGCCAGCGCGGAGAAGCGGCGCCGGGTCCTCGAACGGGTGCTCTTCCACGGACTGCTGAGCGAGGCCCACCGGTTCCGCGAGGAGGTCGCCTCGCGGTCGGAGACCGACCTGACCGAGCTGCAGGCCCTGCGGCAGGAAGCCCTGCGCTTCAGCGAGGGGATCATCGAGGAGATCAACGAGCACCGGATCCTGGTGGCCGCCGAGCGCGGCGAGCTGACCATCCATCCCTCGCCCCTGGGCGCGGCAGGGGCGCTCCGCCAGGTGATCGATTTTTACGCGGTTCGGCCAGAGGCCCGCAACAAGCGGCTGCGTCTCCACCCACGGGCCCGCGACGCGGCCCTGGTCACCGATGCCGTCCTGCTCCGCCAGGTGCTGGGAACGATGGTGGCCAACGCGCTGGAGGCGTCACCGGACCGGGGGACGGTCACCCTGCACGCCACCGGCGGGATCCGCGGGGTGGAGCTGAGCGTGCACAACCCGGGGTTCATGCCGCGGGAGGTCCAGTTGCAGGTCTTCCAGCGGGGGTACAGCACCAAGGACGAGGGCCGGGGGATGGGGACCTATGCCATGAAATTGCTGGGCGAGCAGTACCTGCGCGGCCGGGTTTCCTTCCGCTCCGGCGAGCGCACCGGCACGGTCTTTCGGATCGTCCTGCCGGTCACCCTCTGAAGCGAACCGCGCCCTTCACGCCAGCTCGGCGGCCGTGGTCTGGATCGCCTGCCAGGCCCGATCGACGTGTTCGGCCTCGGTGTGGGTCTGGCCCACGCACAGGCGCAGCACCAGCCGGTCGGCCAGGCGGGTATGGGTCAGGTAGAGCTTGCCGCTGGCGTTGAGCCGGTCGAGCAGGCACTGGTTCGCCTCGTCGCTGCCGCGGAGGCGGAAGCAGACCAGGTTGAGCGGCGGCGGCACCACCAGCTCGAAGCGGGGATCGGCGGCGAGCCGACGGGCCAACCCCTGGGCCAGCTCCACGTGGCGTCGGACGTGGAACCGCAGCCCCTCGACCCCGTAGTGACGGATGACCAGCCACAGCTTGAGACTGCGGAACCGCCGACCCAGCGGGATCTGCCAGTCGCGGTAGTCGATCACCGCGCCCGAGGCCGTGGCCTCGTTGCGCAGGTACTCGGGCAGGATGCTGAGGGCCTGGATCAGGGCGCCGCGGTCGGCGACCCAGAAGCAGTCGCAGTCGAAGTTGGTGAACATCCACTTATGGGGGTTGAAGCAGTAACTGTCGGCCAGCTCGACCCCGGCCTGCAGGTGGCGGAACTCGGGGCACAGGGCCGCGGTGCCGGCCATGGCCGCGTCCACGTGCAGCCAGAGCCCGTGCTCGCGGCAGAGGGCGCCGATGGCCGGGAGCGGATCGATGGCGTTGGACGAGGTGGTGCCCACGGTGGCGGCCGCGAAGCACGGCACCAGACCGGCGCCGCGGTCGGCCGCGATCAGGGTGGCCAGGTGTTCCGGCCGCATGGCCAAGCGATCGTCCACCTCCACCTGCCGAAGCTGGCCGCTTCCCAGCCCGGCGATCCGCACCGCCTTCTCGATGGAGGAGTGGGCCTGGGTCGAGGCGTACGCGGTCAGCCGGCCGTCGCACCCCTGCTCGTTGGTCCGGTTCCCGGTGGCCCGCTCGCGGGCCGCGAGCAGGGCGCACAGGGCCGCGCTGGAGGCCGAGTCCTGGATCACCCCGCCGCCGGGGCCGTCGGAGCGGAACCGCGCCGGCAGCCCGAGCATCCCGACCAGCCAGTCGAGGACCAGGGTCTCCAGCTCGGTGCAGGCCGGGCTGGTGGCCCACAGCATCCCCTGCACCCCCAGTCCCGCGGCCAGCAACTCCCCGAGGATCGCCGGCCCCGAGGCGTTGGACGGGAAGTAGGCAAAGAAGGAGGGTGACTGCCAGTGGGTCAGGCCGGGGAGGATCTTCGCCTCCAGGTCGCGGAGGACCGCGTCGAACGGCTCTCCCTGTTCGGGCGGCTCGGCCGGGAGCGAGGCCCGCACCTGACCCGGGCTGACCCGCGAGCGCACGGGCAAGGACTCGACGCGGCGTTGGTACGCGGCCAGCCAGTCGACCACCGCGTATCCCCAGTGGCGGAACTCCTCCGGGGACATGTGGGCTCCCGGCTGCTGGGCGGTCGAATCGGCCGGTCCGGATGGACTCATTCCACCCACGGCTGGAACCGCACCTTGATCGCCTCCTTGCGCCGCAGCAGCTCCACCCCCTCGGCGTACCGGCTCAGGGGGAGGGCGTGGGTCGACAGGCAGGCCAGGTCCAGGCGGCCGGCAACGATCTGGGCCAGGGCCCGCTCGGCCGCGCCGCGGTTGTGGGGGAGGTACCCCATCAAGGTCAGACCGGGCCAGTGCCCGGGCCCGAACCCCACGACCTCGCGCAGCACGCCGAAGATGGCCACGGCCTGGCGGGTGCGGTCCATCAGATACTCGATCGAGGTCTTGAGACCGGTGCAGTCCAGGGCCGCGTCCAGGGCCGTGGCCGCACCACGGCCGGGCGGCAGGCCGTCACCGGTGGGATCGAGAACCAGATCAGCGCCCAGGGACCGGGCCAGCTCGCGCCGGGCCGGCAGCGGATCGAAGGCCACCACCTCCCGCGCGCCACCGGCCTTCGCCAACTGCACGGCTACCAGCCCGGCCGGCCCCAGTCCCGCTACCCCGAACCGCTTCCCCTTCACCGCGTCGATCTGGCCCAACTGGTCGAAGGAGACCTGCACGCACATGGCCAACTCGAGAGAGGTGACCCGCTCGCTGGCCAGCCCCGCGGGCAGGGGGAGGAGGTTGTCCTCGAGGAAGGTGGCGAACCGGGCGTACGCCCCTGGCCGGTGGTGCCCCTGGTCGCGCCAGGCCGCCACCCGGGCACCCGAGGTCAGCGAGGTGACCCCAGGCCCCACGGCGACCACCGTCCCCATGGCCTCGTGCCCGGGCTGGCCCGCGGTGTACGGGTACTCCAGGGTCCCGCCGGCGAACATCGGCTCGCCGCTCATCAGGTGGAGGTCCCAGTGCGGACAGGTGGTCACCGCCTCGATCCGCACCAGGGCCTCGCCGGCCGCGGGAACGGGCAGCGGCGCCTCGCGCCACTCGACCTGCCCGGGCGCCAGGATCTGCAGGATCTTCATCGTCTGTTCCATGGGGGTCCTTTTCACCCGCGGCGGGTGCGCACCGGGCGTTGCTTTCGAGCCGGAGGTTTCCCGACCGCTGCTGGGCGCATGCGGTTGTTAGGCTTTTCGGCGGTTCTGCCTTCGATCTCATCGCCCGGTATCGGCGGGGCATCGGGCACTCTGGCGAGGATACGATCGAACGCCGCGCGGTTCCCGCGCCGGGCTCGCTCCTCCAGATAGGCGAGGGTCAACATGGCCGCTGCCTTTTCTGCGGCCGCGGTAGCAATGAACTGATTGATCGATATGTCGTCGCGAGCCGCCAGTTCCCGAATCTTGGCGTGAAGGGAATCCGGTAATCTCAGACTGAGGCTGCTCATGAGGCTTCCTCCAACTGGCGCAAGAACTGACCTGGCGTGAGGATGGTGATGCCCAATCGCTCGACACCCAAGAAGTCGCGGCGATTGTGTGTGACGATAGCACGACACTCACCGGCGACTGCGAGTTCGAGGATAAACTCATCTTGGGGATCCCGTAGCTGAGGTCGCCACAGATAATAGATACTCTGCCGCACGGCCACGGAGCAGATGAAATCCAGGATCGCTCGCACGTTGGCCTCAGAGAGGCCCAGATCGTTGGCGTGTCGGATTAAGACGGCCTCATACTCGAGGACCAACGGCACCGAGACGGCGATCTCGAACTTCTCGTCACGGAGCAGCTCCAGCAGCCGGAACGACGCCCCGGCACGGGATCGCAAGGCGGCAACCAAGACGTTGCTGTCCAGGACGGCCCGAAGCTTCACAAGTAGAACAGTATTATATGTGATACCGCTGCACAAGGCGTTATCAGACCCGTGCCAAACCCCGCCGGGCGATCTCGGCCCGCCGGGTGGCATACGGCTCAGCCATCCTCGGGGGCCGCTTGAGGTACCGCGCCAGCCTCGGGGCCGCGTACTCCAGCTCGGCTCGGACCGCGGCGTCCTCTGTCTCTAGCAGGGCCCAGACCGTGTACCACGACGGGAAGGACCGCCAGCCGCCGTTGCCCAGTCGCGC
>JBAZUN010000424.1:514-5498 GCA_041661365.1 Candidatus Latescibacterota bacterium | reverse complement strand
CCAGGGAGTCGGCACCCAGGTCATCGATGAACGACGCCTCCAGGGTCACCTGTTCGGCGTTGACGCCGAGCTGCTCGACGATCAGATCCCGTACGCGTTCCTCGATCGAGGCCATCTGACTCCTCCTGTTGGGCGAATGGTTGTCCTACCTCGGGTCAAAGGTCTGCTTCAGGCCGCGGCCGCGGGTCCGTTCACGGTGAACCGCGCTCCCCGACCACGGCGGTAATCTCCGCCTCGGCAGCCAGCTCGTCCTCCACGTAGGCCCTACCGGCCAGCTTGCAGAGGACGCCCCGCTGCTTGAGGACGTTCAGTTCGAGCCGCAGACGGTCGCCGGGAACCACCTGGCGCCGGAACCGGGCACCGTCGATCCCGGCGAACAGGGGCACCTTGGACTGGGCGTCGGCCATCCCCTTGAGCATCATCACCGCCCCGGCCTGGGCCATGGCCTCGACGATGAGCACCCCGGGCATCACCGGATACCCCGGGAAATGCCCGGCGAAGAACGGCTCGTCGTTGGTCACGTTCTTGATCGCCACGATCCGCTCGCCCGGCACCAGCTCGAGCACCCGGTCGAGGAGCAGAAACGGGTACCGGTGCGGCAGCACCGCCTTGATCGCCTCGACCTCCATGACGCCGGTCTCTCCCATCCGCTGGCTCCTGTCTCCGTCCCGCGCTTCCCGGGACGCTCTCCCTCACATCGCCATGCCGCCGTTGACCTGGAGGACCTGGCCGGTGATGTACGCCGCCTGGGCCGAGGCCAGGAAGAGCACCGCCTGGGCCACGTCGGCCGGCATCCCCGGACGACCCAGGGGAACCTGCTTGAGCATGGCCTCGCGGGCCTCGGGGGACAGCTTGGCTGTCATGTCGGTCTCGATGAACCCCGGGGCCACGGCGTTGACCGTAATCGACCGCGAGGCCAACTCCCGCGCCAGGGTCTTGGTGACGCCGATGACCCCCGCCTTGGAGGCCGAGTAGTTGACCTGGCCGGGATTCCCCTGGACGCCCACCACCGAGGAGATGCTGATGATCCGCCCCTGGCGCGCCTTCATCATCGGCCGCGAGGCGACCTTGCAGCAGTTAAAGACACCTTTGAGGTTGATGTTCATCACCGCGTCCCACTCGGACTCGTCCATGCGGATGAGCAGGTTGTCGCGGGTGATCCCGGCGTTGTTCACCAGCACGTCCAGGCGGCTGAATCTGGCCATGACGGCGTCGACCCCGGCCTGGACCGAAGCCAGGTCCGACACGTCCATCTGCAGGGCCAGGCCCTCGGTGGGGAGCAGGCCGACCGTCTCCTGGGCCGACTGCAGGTTGACATCGGCCGCGGCCACGCTGGCGCCCTCCCGGGCAAAGGCAAGACTGATCTCGCGGCCGATACCGCGCCCGCCGCCGGTGACCAGCGCGATCTTGCCCGCCAGCAGATCCGTCATCTCAGCCTCTCCTCCACGAAAACGGGCCGCTGCCGGCCCCAATCCGACCCGCTCAGACCTGCTTGGCGATCCCGTCCAGGGAGGTCTCCAACTCCTCGACGGTACCCACGGACCACACCTCCAACTCGGGATCGATGCGGCGCACGAGCCCCTTGAGCACGCTCCCTGGTCCCAGCTCCAGCGCCAACCGCACCCCGGTCCGACTCAAGGCCTGCACCGATTCGGTCCAGCGCACCGGATGGGTGATCTGCTCCACCAACTGACGCCGCAACTCGTCGGGCTCGGCCACCGGCGCGGCCGCCACGTTGGTGATGACCGGCACCGACGGCCGCTGCCAGCCGGCTTGCCACAGCATCTCCCTCAGGCGATCCGCGGCCGGCTGCATCAGCGGCGAGTGAAAGGCACCGCTGACCGGCAGCAAGGTCACCTTCCTGGCTCCGGCTTCGCGGGCCAGCAGCCCCAAGCGCTCGACACCGGCCGGGCTTCCCGAGACGACGACCTGTCCCGGGGCGTTGTAGTTGGCCGGGACCACCACCTCCCCCCCGGCCTCGGCCTGGACCTGGAGGCAAAGCTCCTCTACCCGGCCGTCCTCGAGACCGATCACCGCGGCCATGGCTCCGGGGCGCTCCTCCCCGGCCTGCTGCATGAGCCGGCCGCGAGCCTTGACCAGGTCCAAGGCATCGCTCAACGGCAGGGCCCCCGCGGCCACCAGGGCCACGTACTCGCCCAGGCTATGCCCGGCCACGGCCACCGGGATCACCCCGGCCGCGGCCACGAGTTGCCAAACCGCCGCACCGTGGACGAAGACCGCCGGCTGCGTTACCGCGGTCTGTCGCAGCCGCTCCTCGGGACCGTTGAAACAGACCCCCGACAGGGAAAATCCCAGGCAGGCATCGGCCTGCGCGAACAGCTCCCGGACCGACGGGTACCGACCGTGCAGGTCGCGGGCCATCCCCACGTACTGCGAAGCCTGTCCGGGGAAGAGGAAAGCGCAGCGGCCCATCTCAGCCCGCCCAGCGGAACAGGGCGCTCCCCCAGGTATACCCGCTGCCCACCCCGACCATGAGCGCCAGATCGCCGCGGCTCAGCCGGCCCTGCTCGCAGGCCTCGGACAGGGCGATCGGGATGGTCGCCGCCGTGGTATTGGCGTACCGCTCGAGGTTGACCATCACCCGGTCGGACGAGAGGCCCAGGCGCTGCGCGGCCGCCTCAATAATACGCAAATTGGCCTGATGCGGCACGAACAGCTTCAGGTCGTCGACGGTCAGCCCGTTCCGCCGGAGCAAAGAAGCGGAAACCTCGACCATCTTGAGCACGGCGAACTTGAACACGGCCCGGCCGTCCTGGCGCAGGAAGTGGAGCCGCTGGTCGACGGTCTCGTGCGAGGCCGGGCAGAGGCTGCCTCCGGCCTTCACGTGGAGGGAGTCGGCCCCGCTCCCGTCGACGTGGAACTCGAAGTCGAGCAGGCCAAGATCGGGCTCGTCCGACGCCTCCAGCAGAACCGCCCCGGCGCCGTCGCCGAAGAGCACGCAGGTGGTGCGATCGGTGAAATCGGTGATGGCGCTCATCTTGTCAGCCCCGATGACCAGGACCGTGCGATGCGCCCCGGACTCGATGAACTGCGCCCCGGCGACCAGGGCGTAGACGAACCCCGAGCAGGCCGCCGACAGGTCATACCCCCACGCCCGCGAGGCCCCGATACGGTGCTGCACCAGGCAGGCCGTGCTCGGCATCGGCATGTCCGGGGTCACGGTGGCGACGATGATGAGGTCGACCTCGCGGGGATCGAGCCGCCTCGCCTCGAGGACCCGGTTGGCCGCGGCCACCGCCATGTGCGAGGTCGGGTGCCCCTCGAGGATGCGCCGCTCGCCGATGCCGGTGCGCTCGCGGATCCACTCGTCCGAGGTGTCGACCAGGCGCTCCAACTCGTGGTTGGTCAGGACCTTCTCGGGAAGGTACCGCGCCACCGCGGTGATGACCGCATTCCGTCTACCGGCTCGCTCGCCCAATCCTCCCCCGTTCAGCCGCGTCTCGTCGCCGTGGGCTCCGAGGCGGGGTTCCCGCGTCTTCCCGGCCTCCGGCTGGATCCCCTCAAGGCCGCCGGTCCGGCAAACGGGTCAGACTGCTCCACCGCGGTTCCCCCGGCTCCGTGCGAGCGGCGTCCCCTGACTCGCCCGCGGTATCGATCCGGTCCGCGTGAAGGCGGGAGCCTACTGGCTATACCTCGGGCGCGACGTACTCCCGGCCGCGGTAGTACCCGCAGCTCGGGCAGACGCGGTGCGGCACCATGGGCTGGCCGCAATGGCCGCACTTGCTCATGGCCGAGGCGTGCGCCTTCCAGTGGGTCCGCCGCTTGTCGCGGCGCGTGCGCGAGATGCGTCTCTTCGGTACAGCAGCCACTTCGGATCTCCTTGGCGAGCGATGGAGCCCGCCCTCAGTGGAATCTGACGTCCTTCAGCGCGGCCCACCGGGAATCGACCGGCTCGGCCGTGCACGAACAGGCGCCCTGGTTCAGATCGCCTCCACAGCGCGGGCAGAGGCCCTTGCAGTCCTCCCGGCAGGAAATCCTGACCGGCGACTCGACCAGGACGGTCTCCCGCAGGAGCGGGCGCAGGTCGAAGACCGGCGCGCCCGGGTCGCACAGCGCCACCTCCCCGTCGTCGGCCACGGCCTGCCGCTCTTCGGCGGTCGTCTGTCGCCGCTGGATGACCAACTTCAGCGGCACCTCCAGCTCCTGCGAGGCAGGAGCCAGACAGCGATAGCACTCCCCCGCCACCTGCCACCGGACGGCCCCGGAGAGGGTGAAGGTCTCCAGAGCGCGGTAGACCGTCAGGGAGAGGGCCACCGGCATCGGGAAGCGGTACTCGCCGGCCGCCAGCTCCAGCTCCTCGGAGGTCAACTCCACGGCCAGCGGGTTGGCCCCCTCGTGGAGGGAGTCGAACCTGAGCGTTCCCTTGACGACCCCGGGATCCTGGTTCACCGGACGATCCTGATCAGCACCCCTCACCAAAAAAGAAACCGATCTCCCGGACGGCGTTCTCCGGCGAATCCGAGGCGTGGACCGCGTTGCGCTGGACATCGGTGCCGAAGTCGCCCCGGATGGTACCGGCCGGGGCCTTGGTGCTGTCGGTCGGCCCGATGAACCGACGGAGGTGGGCCACGGCGTCCTCCCGCTCGAACACCACCGGAACGGCCGGACCAGAGGTCATGAAGGTCACCAGATCGGCGAAAAACGGCTTACCCCGGTGGACCGCGTAGAACCCCTCGGCTTGGGTCCGGTCGAGGGAGACCATACGCAGTTGGCGGATGACGAACCCCTCGGTTTCCACCCTGGCCAGAATCTGCCCAATGGCCTGTCTGGCCACGGCGTCTGGCTTGACGATCATCAGCGTGCGGTCCATGGGCTCCTCTGGTGCGGACATGGCCTTAAAATGAGTCACTTAAGATAGATCATGGTCCCAGGTGTGTCAACTGGCCAGCGCGGCGGAAGCGTCTTCCTAACTTACTACCGCAGAAGGAGTTCGCCGACGATGCCGATCCCCTGCGCCCCCTCG
>JBAZUN010000424.1:0-504 GCA_041661365.1 Candidatus Latescibacterota bacterium | reverse complement strand
CTGCTGGAGGACAGCGGCAAGGCCATCCGCGATCCGGTCTGGGGGTACATCCATGCTCCCCCTCCGGTGCTGGCCCTGATCGATACCGAGGACTTCCAGCGCCTCCGCAACATCACCCAACTGGGGTACGTCCACCTGGTCTACCCGGGGGCGCGGCACAGCCGCTTCGAGCACTCCCTGGGAGTCTACCACCTCGCCAAGCAGTTCCTCAGCCGCCTCCTCCACTCCGACCCGCCCCTGCAGCTCGACGACGAGGACGTGCGGGTCTTCGTGGCCGCCACCCTGCTCCACGACGTCGGCCATTACCCGTTCTCCCACACCCTGGAAGACCTCAAGCCGTTCTTCGTGCTCCACGAGGAGCGGGCCCGCCGCCTGATCGAGGACCCGGCCGGCTCCCTCTACCCGGTACTCGTCGAGCAGTTCATGGTCGACCCGGTGCGGGTGGCCAACGTCATCGACTACCAGAGCCGCGAGCGCGAGGTGCCACCGCGCGACCTGCTGCTC
>JBAZUN010000423.1:0-5511 GCA_041661365.1 Candidatus Latescibacterota bacterium | reverse complement strand
CGTACATCCGCATGAGCATCTCGGCCCAGTCTGCGGCCTCGGTGCCGCCGGCGCCCGAGTGGATGACCAGGATCGCGCTCTTGGGGTCGTCCTCGTCGCTGAGCATGGTGCGGAACTCGAGGTCGTCGACCCGGACCACCAGGGCCTCGGTCTCTTGCTCGAGCTCGGCCAGGGTCGACTGGTCCTCCTCCGCGGCGGCCATCTCCCGCAGCTCGGAGAGGTCGTCTAACTGCTTCTTCAACGCCTCCCAGGAACCGATGGTGTCGCGGTGACGGCGGGCCTCGCGCGTCGCCTGCTCTGCCGACGACCGATCGTCCCAGAAGTCGTTGCGCGCCATCCGCTCCTCGATGGCCGCCAGGGCTTGTCGCCTCTCGTCGAGGTCAAAGATACCCCCGCAGCAGCTCCAGGCGCTCCTGGCAACTGCGCAAGGACTCGTCCATGGCCATCCGATGCTCTCCTCGTTATGCCCGCGCTCGGCCGGCGTGACGGTGGTTGCCGGCGCGGGCGATAGATGCTCAGCGGGAGGGACGCAGCAGGGCGAGCTTGCCCTGCCGCTCGATCCCGGCGACCGTAAGCCGATACAGCAGCAGTCCGTTGGCCAGCCGGACACCCCGGTCCGCTTCCTCGTCGTTCAGATCCCAGTGCAGGGCCCGATCTGGGTCGACGTAGATCCCTTCGGCGAGCCGGCCATCGAATACCGTGGCCACCAAGGCCCCGGACAGCTCGTAGATCTGCAACTGCACCGTGCCGGCCGAGGCCAGGCTGAGCGGGAAGAAGATCCGATCCCCGCGCACCGGGTTCGGGAAGGGTGCGGCCACCCGCGATTCCTCGGGCACCGGCAGCTCCATGCCGCTGGCCGCCAGGGCGTTGACCTGTCCCCAGCCATAGGCCGTGTCCGGGCCGGCCGGTCCCAGGTCGGTGGCCGTTTCGCGGAGGGCCTGCTGCACCTGGGCCGGGGTCCACGGCGGATGGGCCTGCAGCAGGAGGGCGCAGACCCCGGAGACCAGCGGCGCGGCGTAGGAGGTACCGCTGGCCCGCTGGTAATCGCTCCCCCGCACCTCGGCCACCACCACGAACTGGCCCGGCGCCACCACGTCCGGCTTGATACGGCCGTCCGCGGTCGGTCCGCGCGAGCTGGACGCGGCCAGGACCGGATCGCGCAGTCCCGGCTGCGGCAGGTCCACGGCGCCGACGCTGATGACGCCCGGTCCGTCGGCCGGCGCGGTGACGTACTGCCAGGCGTTGTCCCCCTCGTTCCCGGCCGCGGCCACCACCACGATGCCGCGCTGGACGGCGATCTCGGCGGCCCGCGTGGTCACCGCGGTGGCGCCGTCCATCTGCGCCCAGGTGTACCCCGAGCCGTCGTCCCAGAGGTTGTACCCGAGGGAGCTGTTGACCACCCTGGCCCCGAGGCTGTCGGCCCACTCCAGCCCGGCCACCCAGCGATCCTCCTCGACGGGGAGCTCGGTCGCGTACTCCTCGGTCTTGGCCAGGATGTACTCGGCCTCGGGCGCGACACCGACAAACCGGTCCGGGTCGTTCCCCGCCAGCAGGGACAGCACCTGGGCCCCGTGGAGATTCTGGACCGTACGGGTCTCATCGCCGGTGACCGGCTGCCCGTCCTGATCGGTGACGTCGTCGTCGCCGTTGATGAAATCGCGCGCCGCCGCCACGCGGAGCCCGCTGAAGCAACGGTGACTGTGGTGGAACCCGTCGTCGAGCAGGGCGATGCGTATCCCGGCGCCCTGGTAGCCCAGCAGGTGCAGGTCGGTCACGTGGAGCTGGGCCAACTGGGCATAGGAGACGCCGTACTCGGGCAGGGCTGTTCCGGCGTCTTTGCCCGAGGCGGTCGGGTCCGGCTCTGGCGGCGTGGGTACGGGTGACCGGGCGTACCGGCCGACCGGGGTCACCCCGCGGACAAAGGGCAGCCCGCGCAACTGGATCACCTGGGGCTCAGTGGCCACCACGCTGACCGCGTTGAGCCAGCGGGAGATCGCGCGCACCTCCTGCACCAGCGGGCCCAGGATCGCCACGTACCCGGGAACCACGGCCAGATCCAGGGCCGCTGCCGGCCGCGGGTCGGGCGAGTCGTCCCACGCCACCCGCGCCCCTTGGTCGTCCACCTTGTCCCGCAGGAAGACCCAGACCAGCTCCACGGCCCCGGCCGCCCCGACCTCCGCGGCCAATACCAGCAGCGACAACAGGACGACGCCTTGCAGCCCGACCCGTCCCCTCACTCGCTCCCTCCGGCCGAGCCGCGGCGGTCGATCACCTCGGTGCCGTCGGGAGACACGAACCTGAACACCCGGTCGTCGAGCGAGGCATTGACGCGCTGATCCTTCAACAGGTAGGTCGTCACGTCGTCGTTCACGTCGCGCTGTTCCACCTGGAGGAGCAGGGAGTCGCGCCGGCCCACCCACACCCGGGTCTGCACCACCCCCGCGTCGTCGTCGCGGGGCACCAGGGTCAGCAGGTAGCACGGGCGATTCCCCAGGCGCGTCTCTTCCATCGCTCCGGGTACGTGGGAATCCTGGTACTCGACGAGCACCTCCCACGGGCTCTTGACCTCTCCCTCGTACGGGTTGACCACGACCTGGGCGTTGCGGCGGTTGTAAACCCAGATGGCCTGTCCGTCCGCGACGACCAGGTTACCGTCGTCGACCTCCACCCGGAACCGGTCTGGCCGCCGGAGGTAGAGCCGGCCGTGATGGACGGTGGTGCGATCGAGGGCGGCCCAGTAGAAGCGTTTCTCGAAGCCGGCGGTCAGGGTCCGGCAGCGGGAGAGCTTGGCCTGCGCCCGCTGGATCACCTCGACTCCGGTGACCGCTTCGGCAGCAGGCACGGGAAGCCCCGCCCACGCGGCAAGGAACACCGCCAGGAGGAACCGACCCACGAACCGGCCGCGCACCGGTGCAGCCCACGCGGCCGGCGTGACGGACATCAAGGAACGACGACGACGCATGGCGGCTCCCTCACCCCGCAATCCCGTCGTCCTCGTCCGCCTCCAGCTCCTCGGCGGACAGCAGGATTTCTCTGGGCTTGGCGCCGTCGGCCGGACCCACGATCCCGGCGGCCTGCAGCTCGTCCATCAGCCTGGCCGCCCGTGAGTATCCGACCTTCATCCGGCGCTGCAGGAAGGAGGTAGAGGCCTGCTGGTGCTCGACGACCAGCCGCACCGCCTGGTCGAACAGCTCGTCCTGCGACTCGCGGGAAGAGGTAATATCCCCATGATCGCTGAACACCGCAACCTGACCGGCGGTGTACTTCATGGCCTTGATCGACTCGACCAGCAGCTCGGTCTCCTCGCCGGAGATGTACGCGCCGTGCACCCGGATCGGCTCGCCCTGACCGCCCGGCAGGAAGAGCATGTCGCCCCGACCGAGCAGCCGCTCGGCGCCGTTCATGTCGAGGATGGTGCGCGAGTCGGTCTTCGAGGCCACTTGGAAGGCGATCCGGGAGGGAAAATTCGCCTTGATGACCCCGGTGATGACGTTCACCGAGGGACGCTGCGTGGCCAGGATGATGTGGATCCCCACGGCCCGCGACTTCTGCGCCAGGCTCATCAGCGAGGTCTCGACGTCGGCCGGCGCGGTGAGCATCAGGTCGGCGAACTCGTCGATGACGATGACCACGTAGGACATGGCGCTCTCGGGAGGCGCCCCCTCGGGGTCGGTTTCGGCCCGCAGCCGCTCGAGCTTGCGGTTGTAGTCGGCCAGGTTGCGGACCCCGAGCCTGGCCAGCTTCTGGTACCGCGCCTCCATCTCGGCCACGGCCCACTTCAGCGCCTCGGAGGCCCGCTTGGGCTCGGTGATCACCGGGGTGAGGAGGTGCGGGATGTCGGCGTAGATGGTCAGCTCCACGACCTTGGGATCGACCATCAGGAGGCGGACCTCATCGGGGGTGGCCTTGAACAGCAGGCTGCAGATCAGACCGTTGATGCAGACGCTCTTCCCCGACCCGGTTGCTCCGGCCACCAGCAGGTGCGGCATCCGCGTCAGGTCGGTGGCGAACGGCTCGCCGGAGATCGTCTTCCCCAGGGCCATGGTCAGCCGCGACTCGGCGCCGCGGAAGGCCTTGGACTCGAGGATCTCGCGCAGGTACACGGTCTCGCGCCGCTTGTTGGCCAGCTCGACCCCGACGACCGACTTGCCCGGCACCGGCGCCTGGATGCGGATCCCGGTGGCGCTCATGATGCGGGCCAGGTCGTCGGCCAGGGTGACGATGCGGTTGACCTTGACCCCGGCCGCGGGCTCGACCTCGTACCGGGTCACCACCGGCCCGGGGTTCACCTCGACCACCTTGCCGGCCACGTCGAAGTTGTGCAGGGCCTCCTCGAGCATCCGGGCGTTGCTCAGCAGGTCCTCGCGGTCGACCTCGCCCTGGCTCGCGGCGACCGGATCGAGTAATTCGGGCGAAGGCAGACGGTACCGGCCGCCCGGACGAACCCGGGACCTGAGCGGAGCGGCCGCTGACCTGGCCCCGGCGGCCCGCACCACGGGTGGTTCAGCGGCGCGAGTCGCGTCCGGTACGGCCGGCGCTTCGTCCGGGGCTTCGTCCTGGTCCGCCGGAACCTCTGCCGGGGTCTCCTCGGGAGAGATCTCCTCCTCCTCATCGGGGAACGGCTCGGAGACGGCGACCCGGCCGGACTCGCGGCCAGTCCGGCGGTGATCTAGCCCCACCCGCGGCCCGGCCGGAGGCATGGGCTCCTCTTCGACGTCGTCCTCCTCGGGCTCCTGGTCCATCTCCTCCCGGTCGGTCCGGTTCCCACCGGCATGGTGGGAGAACGCCCCGGCCGCGGCGCGGAACGGCCAGGCCAGGGCCCGGAGCACGGCGAGGACCGGAGCCAGCTTGACCTCCACGACCAGGACCAGTGCGGCCAGAAAGAGGGCAGCGAGGGCCACGGCCGACCCGACCCGCCCGCCGTAGGGGACGAAGAACAGGCGGCTGCTCTCGATCGCCAGACAGCCACCGAGCTTGAACGCGGTCTGCCGCGAGTACCCGGGCAGACCGGCCCCACTGGAGAAGACCAGCGCCATCCCCAGCAACCCGAAGGTCCGGTAGATCATCCCCGCGGCCGGGCCGCGCGTGGCGCGGTTCCACCCCCACAGCAGGGAGAGCAGGGGCAGGACATAGGCGCCGTACCCCAGCCCGATGAAGGCCGCCGAGGAGACCCGGGCGCCGAACCGGCCGGCCCAGTTCCCCCCCGCCTCGGGAGGTTGACTCGAGTTGGGGTAATCCAGCGGCGAGTAGGATACCAGGCTGACCAGGAGGAACAGGGCCAGACCGAGCAGCAGAATGCCACCGGCCTGACTCAACCTGCCCCCGGGGGCAGAGCGATTGACCAGCTCAGCCATGTAGGCGCTTTCTCATCGACCGCCGTTCCCTGGGACAGGGCACGGACGGAGCAGGCAGGGGATGGCCCTATACTAACCATTTCCCTGGTTCGCCGCCCTTGTTCCGGGACGACGGTTCGCCGTCGATCCGTTCGACTGGATCCGATGGACAATTATA
>JBAZUN010000422.1:0-5518 GCA_041661365.1 Candidatus Latescibacterota bacterium | reverse complement strand
CGGTCTGCTGGCCGTGGTGGTCGCCTGGGGTCTGGCCGTGGCCGAGCCGCTCTACCGGCCGCCCAACCTTCGCGGGTACTACGCCGGTTGCCGGTACGCCGGAGAAATCCTGGCACAAAAACTCCCATCGGGCGTCTTATTGGTGGTGGGCGACCTGGACGAGAACGCCGGCGCCCCGCTGCGGGCCCAGAGCCCGACGATGCTCTACTACTGCCATCGCAAGGGATGGCAGATCACCCCCGAGGAGTTCAGTCAGGCCCGACTGGACAGCCTGGCCGCGGCGGGAGCCGCCTACTTCGTGGTACCCGGGGGGTTCGCCTATGCGCGGCGGGAGTTCTGGCTGGGGCTGTTCGACCGCGGGGTGACCATCCCGTCCGCGTACCCGGAGTTCTACACCGAGCCGGCGGCCCTAGAACAGGTCCGCCGGCGCCGCGGTGAACCGGACCGCGACTTCCTGGTGATCCGGCTGCAGACCGGATCGGGCGGAGCCGTCCTCCCCTGAGCCTTGGTTGACAAGGTCTCACCGGGATGCGCATACTGGGAACGAGTGCGCATCAGCGCCAGCGGCTCCGGGTCGCGGCGGGCGGCGCGCTCACCGAGCTTCGGCAAGCCCCGGAATCGCTAGCCAGGAGGTGTCGTCCATGTCCACGATTACACTGAGAGCACGCTTGCTGTTCCTGTCCACGCTGCTGGGCCTGGCCGTGCTGGCGGGAGGATGCGCTTCGACCGGCGGCGCCGGTGGCAGCAGGGGAGGGATACCCCTGATCCCGGAGGGGAAGGGTCGCCTGCTCCTGGAGACCGGCGGGATCCCCGAGCTGAACTTCTACGTCATCGACCAGGCCACCGACCAGGAGGTCTACTCGCAGACCCCCAGGGCCTCGGCCGCTTCCCCGTTGGGGTACGAGCGCAGCGGGGTGGCCAAGCCGGTCTACGTCGACCTGCCGCCGGGGACCTATACCCTGGTGGTCAACACCGACGTCAAGGACAACGTCGAGGTGCACGACATCCCGATCGCGGCGGGTCAGGACCGGTACGCCAGCGTGCCGCTCGGGCGGTTCCAGATCCTCTACTCCAGCCTGGGCGGCGACGGGATGCCGCAGCGGCAGCAGGTCCCGTTCCTCATCTACGACTACAACCTGCGCACCGTGCTCGGCAAGGGGATGACCTCCTCTGATCTGCGGTACTTCATCGTGCCGGTGGGGAACTACAAGGTCCGGCTGGAGAACTCCCTCAGCGGACTCGACGAGATCCGGCCGGTGCAGGTCACCTTCGGCGGCACGCAGAACATCACCATCAGCCCGCAGCAGGACCAGGTGCCTGCCTCGGCCACGGACCAGACCGAACAGGAGTGAGCCGACTCCGGTCCGGCGCCCCACCCCAACGCGGAGGAAGCGCATGACCAGCCGATACCGACTCGCAGATCGCTTCACCCTTACCGGGCTGCTCCTCGTCCTCTGGGGGGCAGCGGGGTCGTGGGCCGCCAGCCCGCCGCTGAAGGCCACGGTGATCGACCGGGCCGGGGTCCAGCACCAGGTGGACCGGTTTGTCGTTCAGGACCGGCTGGACCTTGAATACTACGTGGCCGGACACCGGCGGATCGTGCCGCTGAGGGAGATCGACCGCTTCCGCTACGAGGGGGACCGGGGAGACGAGGAGCAGACCGTCATCGTCATCCTGCGCTCGGGCAAGCAGGAGACCGGCGTGGCCCTGACCGGCAGCAACATGGCCCCGCACGGCGACGCCTCGGGGAGCGGCGCCGGGATCAGCCGCCTCACCGGGATGACCCCCTTGGGACCGTTCTCCATCCTGACCAGCGAGGTGCGCGAGGTCATCCTGCGCCACCCGGAGTCCGAGCCGCCGCCGGCGGCGCGGGTGCTCAAGGCCACGGTGGTCGCGGTCGACGGGAAGCGCTTCGAGCTGGAGGAGGTCCGCTTCCGCGGGAGCGAGCGGCTCGAGTACAACCTGGGCCGCAAGCCCCGGTTCGTCGACCTGACCAAGGTCTCGGTGATCGACTTCGACGACGTCGGGCCCGGCGTCGAGGAGCGGCCGGTGACCATCCTCCTCTGGTCCGGTCGGACGATCCAGGGGACGGTGGACGCCAGCACCGTGCGCCTGGGCGGCGAGAACGACCGCAACTACTTCGAGCGGGTCAACGCGGCCTTCACCGGCCGTGGCGCTGCCGGCGCCTTCGGCATCGGTGCCCACGCGGTCAAGCAGGTCCGCTTCCAGGCCGTCGAGGAACCGGCCAAACCGCCGGCCGCGCCCGAGGCCGCGGCGCCGGCCGACAGCAGTGCGGCCACCCCGTCCGCCGCCGGCGCTGCCCCACCCGACAGCAGCACTCCGGCTCAGCAGTAGGAAGTCCCTTCACGCGGGCCCCGGGAGAGATCCCGAGGCCCGCGGTCCGTTCTGGCCGAGAACCTTCATGCCGGGACTCGGTGGAGGGTGGAACCGCGGTGGCAAGCCAGACCGATCAACGGCACTCGCCGGCAAGATGGAGCCGCACCCTGTCCAAGGGCGCGCTCGCGCTCTGGCTCGCCGCGAGTCCGGTGCTGCCCGGGGCATCACCGGCCGTGGCCGGGCTCTGCGCCTCGGTCGGCAGCAGGATGGCCCGACCGCGGCCGGTTACGGGCACCCAGCGCGCGCTGGTGATCTTCGCCCGGTTCGCCGACGAGGACACCGGTCCGACGGCGGCCCCCGCCTTTGCCCGGGATCTCTTCGACCCTGACCTGCCCGGCAGCCTGACCCACTTCTACCGCGAGATGTCCCGCGGCCAGTTCGAGTTGACCGGCGCCTGCCTGCCGGTCTGGTACACCGCGGCCCAACCGGCCGCGGCCTACCTCAACCCGGGACCAAGACGAGGGGAGTACGGCCGGTTCGCCCGCGAGATCCTGCTGGCCGTGGACGCCGCGGTCGACCTCGGTCAATACGACAACGACGGACCGGATGGGATCGCCAACTCCGGGGATGACGACGGCACCGTGGACTTCGTCTTCATCAATGCGCGATCCACCCCACCCGGATTCATCTTTGGCCCGGCCACCGGGGTCGCGGGTCTGGGGCTGCCCGACGGCCTGACCTCGTCCGATCCAGCGGCAGGAGGGGGGTATATCCGGATTCGGGCCGATGCCGACCGACGGGGCATGGGCGGCTGCGTGCAGCGGGCGCGGGGCTTTGCCGAGGCGGTCGGGAACATGGCCCACGAGTTCGGCCATGCCCTGGGTCTGGTCGATCTGTTCGACCACGACCTCGAGGAGGAGGGGGAGCTGGCCCCGGAGAGGGACTCGGCCGGGATCGGGTGCTGGGGACTGATGGCCCACGGCGCCGGTGGCTGGGACGACCACGGCGGACCCAACCCCTTCTGCGCGGTCGACCTGGAGCAGTTGGGCTGGATCGGCCGCAACAACGAGTGCCTGGTGCCGGTCGACGGTAACCGGACGGACGTGGTTCTGGCCGACGTCAACGCCGGCGGCCAGGTCTACCGGCTGCCCACCAGCCAGCCAGAGGAGTACTTCCTGATAGAAAACCGCCAGCCGGATCACAGCTTCTACGAGCGGTACCTGCCGGCCGGCGGCCTGCTGATCTGGCACGTCACCTCCTCGGTGACCGGCAACGATGCCGAGGAGCAGAAGCGGGTCGACCTGGAGTGCGCCGACGGCCTCTTCCTGGACGCGGGTTACCCCCTCGGGAAGATCCCCAACGCCCAGGCGGGGTTCGACAACCTGGATTTCTGGGCCCATGAAGCCGGCTATGCCGCGGCCCACGCCGGCAACCAGGGGGACGGTACCGACCCGTTCGACGGGGTGCGCTTCACCGAGTTTACCCGGTACAGCAACCCCTCCAGCCGGCTGACCAACGGCGCTGACTCCGGGATCAGCGTCAGCCGCATCCGTCGGCAGGGAACCACCATGGTGGCCGATCTGCAGCTCTTGGGCCGTCGCTGGGCCGGCCCGGTCAGGACCGCGCTCTGGGAGGACACGGTCGAGGTGGTGGGCGACGTGCTGATCCCCGGCGGCGGTCGACTCCAGATCACCCCGGGGTGCGTGGTGCGGTTCGGCCCTGACCAGTACCGGGGCGGGCTGGACCCGGACCGCTGCGAGCTGGTGGTGGAGGGAGAGCTGGCCGTCGACTACCTGGGGGGTGAGACGGTGGTCTTCACCTCGGCCGCCCCGGCGCCGCATCCGGGTGACTGGTACGGGATCGTCGTCGGCCCCGAAGGGTTGGTCGGCCTGCGCCGGAGCGTGATCGAATACGCCGGCACCGGTATCTCGGGAGAGGGGCTGCGGCGCGCCCAGCGCCTGCAGGACCTGACGATCCGCCAGTGCCAGGCAGACGGCATCCGGCTGACCGGCAGCAGCGCCAGGCTGGTCCTCGAGGAGGTGCAGGTGGAGGGGACTGCCGGTCGGGGCCTGGCCGTGTCTGGTCCCGGTGTGGGCTGGATCTCCGGCTCGCGCTTCACCGGCCACGGCCGGGCCGGCGTGGAGTGGACCGGCGGCACCCTCTACTGCGTCGACAACGAGTTCAGCGACAACGGCGACCGCGGCGAGGACGGCGCCAACCTCATCCTGAGTACCCAGGTCTCGGCCTGGGTCGAGCGCAATCGCTTCTCCGGCGGGCCGGTCGGGGTGCGCTGTGACCAGAGCGGTGAGACGATCGTCAACGACAACTGGTTCGGCCGTCAGCCCGTTGGGGTGAGCTCGTCCAGTGCCAGCCCGGAGATCCTCCACAACCGGTTCGTCGACCACGAGCTGGTGCTGCGGCTGGAGGGGACGGTCGCGCCGGCGCGGATCGAGTGGAACGCGGTCGACGGCGCGGACTGGCTGCTGGAGAACCGCACCCCGGTGCAGGTGCTGGCGATCCACAACTGGTGGGGCACGGAGGACGAGGCCTGGGTCAGCACCCACCTGAGCGGCCCGGTGCTCTGGCAACCCTTCCTGCGCCAGACCCCGGAGGCGCCGCTCGCCTTTACCCTGGCTCGGCCCTACCCGAATCCCTTCAACGGCAGCGCGGTCATCCCCTATCGCCTCGGCGTTGACGGGTCAGGCGGTGCGATGGCCGTCCCGGTGGTCCTTGAGGTGCGGAGCGCCCTGGGAATCCTGGTCCGGCGCCTGGTCGACGAGGTCGCGGCCACCGGCGATTACCAGGCGGTCTGGGACGGGACCGACCAGGCCGGCCGGCCGGTCGGCAGCGGGGTGTACCTCTGCCGGCTGACCGCGGGGCCGGACCACCAGATCCGCCGGCTGCTGCTGCTCCGGTAGGCGGAGTCCGGACCGAGGCAATGGGGAGGGAACCCGCCCGCCCGCTTCCACAGGAGAGCGACCTCATGTATCGGCTGCTCCTTCTTGCCGCGATCTCGCTGCTGGCAGCGGCGCCGGTTCAGGCGCACGTGCCCGGGGCCCGGCTCTACTACATCCCCGAGATCCCCCTTGACCAGATGCCGGACCTGCACGACTCCTCCCTGGCCGACTGGGAGCAGCTTTTCCTCGCGCCGGTGCTCACCGAGGCCGACTTCCGCTCCCTC
>JBAZUN010000421.1:0-5535 GCA_041661365.1 Candidatus Latescibacterota bacterium | reverse complement strand
GGCGCCCTGCTCGACGGGGTGCCGGACGGCAGCTTCTTCTACTTCGTCCACTCCTTCTACGTGGTCGCCGACGATCCGGCCCATCGGATTGCCGCCACCGACTACGGGATCCGCTACACCTCGATCGCCGGCCGGGACCGAGTCTTCGGCGTGCAGTTCCACCCCGAGAAGAGCCAGGAGCGCGGGCTCCGCCTGCTGGCCAACTTCGCCCGCATGGAATGAGGGAGCGTGCTGGCCAAGCGGATCATCCCCTGTCTCGACGTGAAGAACGGCCGGAACGTCCGCGGCGTGCGGTTCTCTGCCGACCGGGACGCCGGCGATCCGGTCGAGCTGGCCACCCGGTACGACCGCGAGGGGGCCGACGAGCTGGTCTTCTACGACATCACCGCCTCGGCCGAAGGGCGGGCCATCGTCACCGACCTCGTCCGCCAGGTCTCCGAGCGGGTCTTCATCCCCCTCACCGTGGGCGGCGGAATCCGCACCTTCGACGACGTCCGCGAGATCCTCAAGGGCGGGGCCGACAAGGTGTCGGTCAACTCCGCGGCGGTGCGGGACCCCGCGCTGATCACCCGCGCCGCGGAGAGCTTCGGCTCCCAGTGCATCGTCGGCGCCATCGATGCCCTGCGGCGGCCCGGCGATCCGGGCGATGCGCCGCGCTGGGAGATCTACGTCGACGGCGGGCGGGTGGCCACCGGCCGCGATGCGCTGGAATGGGTGGAGGAGCTGGTCGACCGGGGCGCCGGCGAGCTGGTCCTCAACAGCATCGACGCCGACGGCACCCGGGAGGGGTACGACCTGGCCCTGAACCAGGCGGTGGCCCGCCGGGTCGACGTGCCGATCGTCGCCTCCGGGGGCGCCGGCACCCTGGAGCACCTCTACCAGGTGCTGACCGAGGGTCAGGCCAGCGCGGCCCTGGCCGCCTCGATCTTCCACTATCAGGACCACAGCATCCCCGCCGCCAAGCAGTACCTCCGGGAGCGCGGGGTGGTGGTCCGGGACTGAGGCACGGGCCGGGGCGCGGGGTCATGGCAGAGAGCGGGGCCAAGGGACGGGGCAGGGAGCGGCTGCGGCAGGCCAAGCGGCTGGTGGTCAAGATCGGCAGCAGCAGCCTCACCACCCCTGACCAGCGCCTCGACCGGCGGGTGCTCCGGCAGTTGGTGGCCGACGTCGTCGAGCTGCGGCGGCGAGGGGTCGAGGTGGCCGTGGTCACCTCCGGGGCCGTGGCCGCCGGCATGGGCCGCCTGGGGATGAAATCCCGGCCGCGTGGCATCGCCGACCTGCAGGCCGCGGCCGCGGTCGGCCAGAACCTGCTGATGAACGCCTACGAGAGCCTGTTCCGCCGGGGCGGGGTCCCGGTCGGCCAGGTGCTGTTGACCGCCGACGACATCCTCGACGACCGGCGGCGGTACCTCAACCTGAAGAACACCTTTTCGAGCCTGTTCGCCCTTGGCGCGGTCCCGATCATCAACGAGAACGACAGCGTCGCGGTGGCAGAGCTGAAGCGGCAGATCGGCGAGAACGACATGCTGGCCGCGTACGTGACCAGCCTGGTCGAGGCCCAATTGCTGGTGATCCTCTCGGACGTCGAGGGGCTCTACCGCGGCTGGGAGGGTGGCCCGGCCGGCGAGCTGATCCGCGAGGTCCACCCGGGAGACGATTGCCTGGCCCAGGGGGGAGGAACCGGCAGCGGGGTAGGGAGCGGCGGGATCGAGACCAAGCTGCGGGCGGCCCGGCTGGTGATGGCTTGTGGCGAGATGGCGGTGATCGCCCACGCCCGGCGTCACCGGCTGGTCGAGATCGCCGACGGCGCCGAGGTGGGAACTCTATTCGTGCCCGCGGCCCGCAAGCTGACCAGCCGCAAGCGCTGGATCGCCTTTGCCTCGGCCTGCCGGGGCCGGCTGATCGTCGACCGCGGGGCCCAGCGGGCCATCACCCAGCAGGACCGCAGCCTGCTCCCGGCCGGGGTCGTCGCCTGCGAGGGGGAGTTCGCCGTCGGGGACGCGGTGCGGGTCGAGAGCGAGGACCGCCAGGAGCTGGCCCGCGGGCTGAGCCGGTACGGAGCCGCCGAGCTGCGACGGGTCCTGGGCAAGCGGACGGCCGAGGTGACCGCCCTGCTGGGGAAGCCGGCGGTCGAGGTCATCCACCGCGACGACCTCGTCCTCCTCTGTTGAGCCGGATGTCGTGACCCGGCTGTCGTCGTCGACCACCTGATTCCCGCGGTCTGCCGCATGCGCTCCCGACCCGCCACCGTCAGCCGCCTGCCCTCCGGAACCCGTCTGGGCCGGTGGCGTCTGGTGCTGGCGGCGGTCGGATTGATCCTGGTCGTCGCCCTCCTCGTCGGCGGCGAGGACGGCTTCTACCGGCTGTGGACCCGGCGGCAGGAGCTGCGCGAGCTGGAGGGGAGGGTGGCGGTGCTGGAGGCGGAGCGCGACAGCCTGCGGCAGATCCTCTGGCGGCTGGAGAACGATCCCGAGTACATCGAGAAGGTGGCCCGTGAGGAATACGGGATGAGTCGGCAGGGGGAGCGGATCTACCGCCTCCATCCCCGGGGGGAGGATGACCAGGGGAGGAAGTGAGTCGTGCCCCGCGCGATCGTCAAGAGCCGAGCCATCGTGCTCCGGCGCCAGCGGCTGGGGGAGACCAGCAAGCTGGTCACCCTGTACACCGAGGAGTACGGCAAGCTCAAGGTGACCGCCAAGGGCGCCCGCCGGCCGCGGAGCAAGTTCGGCGCCGCGCTCGAGCCGCTCACCGAGGTGCAGGCGGTCTGCTACCTCCGCGACGAGCGCGAGCTGCAGATCCTCAGCGACTGCGACGTGGTGCGGCAGCACCCGCAACTGCAGGCCGACCTGGAGCGGCTCTCCTTCGCCAGCGCCGCCTGCGAGCTGGTCGACCGGCTGACGGTCGAGGGGGAGGCGAACCGTCGCCTTTACCTGTGTCTGTCCGGCGTGCTGACGGGTCTGGGCGAGGTGACCACCGAGCAGGTGGAGCCGCTGTTCTGGTACTACCAGCTCCGGGTGGCCGAGGCCCTGGGGTATCGTCCGGAGCTGTCCCGGTGCGTGGGGTGCGGCGCGGCCCTGGGGGCCGACTGGCTCTGGTTCGGGGCCGAGGCCGGCGGGGCCCTCTGTCCGGGGTGCGGTCAGGGTCAGGGGATCCGCCTGGCCGGGGAGAGCGTGCGGCTCCTCGGCCGGTTGCAGCAGATCCGGGGCTACACGCCCGAGGCCATCCCCGCGGTGCCGCCGCGGCGGGGGGAGATCCGGGCCGCGCTCCGGAGCTTTCTCGAATACCATGGAGGGGGCCGCGGGCGCCTGCGGTCCCTCGATTTCCTCGAAGCGGTCTCCGGGCGGGACGGGTCCGCGGCAGACCACTCATCAGACGCGGGGGTCAGGCATGGCTGACGTGATGGACAAGCTCGTTTCCCTGTGCAAGCGGCGGGGCTTCATCTTCCAGAGCTCGGAGATCTACGGCGGTCTGAACGGCTGCTGGGACTACGGTCCGCTGGGGGTCGAGCTGCTGCGCAACCTCAAGGAGACCTGGTGGCGGGCGATGACCTGGCGGGAGGACGTCGAGGGACTCGACGCCAGCATCCTGATGCACCCGCGGGTATGGGAGGCCTCCGGTCACGTCGAGAACTTCACCGATCCCCTGGTCGACTGCCGCGGCTGCAAGGCCCGCTTCCGCGAGGACCTGCTGACCGAGGCCCAGCGCCAGGCGGGACAGTGCCCGGTCTGCGGCCAGCGCGGGGTGTTGACCGAGGCCCGCGCCTTCAACCTGATGTTCAAGACCTTCGTCGGTCCGGTCGAGGACGATTCGGCCCGGGTTTACCTGCGGCCGGAGACGGCCCAGGGGATCTTCGTCAATTTCCTCAACGTGCAGACGGCCATGCGCCAGAAGCTGCCGTTCGGCATCGCCCAGATCGGCAAGGCCTTCCGCAACGAGATCAACACCCGGAATTTCCTCTTCCGCACCCGCGAGTTCGAGCAGATGGAGATGCAGTATTTCGTCATGCCGGGGACCGAGGATCACTGGTTCGAGTACTGGCGTCAGGAGCGCTGGCAGTGGTACCGCCGCATCGGGCTGCCCGAGGCCCGGCTCCGGTGGCACCAGCACCAGGAGGACGAGCTGGCCCACTACTGCCGGGCCGCCTTCGACGTCCAGTACGAGTTCCCCTTCGGCTGGGGCGAGATCGAGGGGATTCATAATCGCGGTAACTACGATCTGTCTCAACACGAGAAGTTCTCGGGGAAGGGGCTGCAGTACTTCGACGACCAGACCCGCGAGAAGGTCACGGCCTGCGTCGTCGAGACCTCCATCGGCGCCAGCCGGACCCTGATGGCCACCCTGGTCGAGGCCTACCGCGAGGAGGAGGTCAACGGCGAGCAGCGGGTGGTCATGCGGCTGCACCCGCGCCTCGCCCCGATCAAGGCGGCGGTCCTCCCCCTGGTCCGGCGCGACCAGATGCCCGAGGTGGCCCATCGCCTGGTCGAGGAGCTGCGGCCCCACCTGCCGGTCTTCTACGACGAGGGCGGGGCCATCGGCCGGCGGTACCGGCGGATGGACGAGGTCGGCACCCCGTACTGCCTCACCGTCGACTCGCAGACCCTGCAGGACGGCACCGTGACCCTGCGCGACCGCGATTCGATGGCCCAGGACCGCGTGGCGATGGCCGACCTCCGGACCGAGATCGAGCGCCGCATCGAGGCCTGGGAGCCGCCCGCGTAAGCCGGCGGGCGCCTTGACCCTGCGGCGATCGCAGCCTATTGTATATGAGCGCCACATAATACCTCCGAAGCGCGAAAGTGGCGAAAATGGTAGACGCGCCAGACTTAGGATCTGGTGCCCGAAAGGGCTTGGGGGTTCGAGTCCCCCCTTTCGCACGGAAGACCACTCACCACCTTCCCCCTGAAGACGGGCAGCCGTAGGGACCGCGGCGCCGCTCTCCCGTGAATCTCACGCCGAAGCGCACGCGGGACGCCGAGTGGCCGCCTGTCCGTTTCCCCCAGTGAGGTCGTGAACCGGTGAAGACCACCGTCGTCGAGAAGGGCCAGTGGGAGCGCCAGCTTGAGGTCGAGGTGCCGGCCGAGCGCATCGAGGCCGAGATGGCGAGCGCTTACCGCAAGGAACAGAAGCGGATAGAAATCCCCGGCTTCCGCAAAGGCCGAGCCCCCCTCCACTTGATCAAGAGCCGCTTCGGGGACTCGATCCGCTACCAGGTGATCAACGACCTGCTGCCCACCTTGGTACAGGAGGCGACCCGCGAGAACGGTCTGACCCCCGCCGCTCCTCCCCGGATCGCCAAGCTCGAGCACGAGCCCGGCAAGGAGTTGACCTTTACGGCCGACGTCGACATCTGGCCGGAGATCGAGGTCGAGACCTGGGAGGGTCTCGAGACCGCCCGCCTGACCCACGAGCTGACCGACGAGGAGATCGACGGCCAGCTCCGGTCCCTGCAGGAGCGCCACGCCACCGAGACCGCGGTCGAGCGGCCGTTGCGCCAGGGCGACGTCCTCATCGCCGACCTCCAGCGGATCGACGAGG
>JBAZUN010000420.1:0-5552 GCA_041661365.1 Candidatus Latescibacterota bacterium | reverse complement strand
CCCGAGGTGGACGACCAGGGTCGTCTCCTCGTCCTGCTGGTCCATCCACGCACGCCAGTCGGATGGGGCCGCGTAGCTGCTGTTCCCGTACCCTGGCGCCACCGCCCGCGTGCCCCGGGGAGGGAACTTGAGGTAACTGCGCAGGGCCTCCACCTCGGCGCGGGTCTCCGTCCGCGGCAGTTGGATCCCCACCACCCCACACTCCAGCAGCTTGGCCACCTCGGCCCGCTCCAACTGCGGCGTCTTGGCGATCACCGGCAGGTGGTTGTCCCGGGCGCACAGGACCATGTCTGCCAGGGCGGGCAGGTCAAAAAACCCGTGCTCGTACTCCACGTACAGGAAATCCAGCCCGGCCTGGGCGTAGAGCTTGGCCAGCGACGGCCGGGCGTACTCCGTCACCATCCCTCCCACCAGGGCCGGCCCGTCCTTCAACTGGCGCTTGAGCCGACGTCCTGGTCCGTCGTTCTCCGGAGCGCATCCGCTGCTGCCGGTACTGCTAGCGGGATTCGTCTTCGCCATGGCTGGAATCCTCTCTCCCCTATCGATTGGCCCGGGTTCCCCACCCGGTGTCGGGATGGTGCCTGCCCCCGAACAGCCGCCCTGTTCTTCCTGCCATCAGGTCGCGCCCCTACCGCAGCGCTGCCGTCACCGCGAGCACGGCGATGCGCAGGGTCGCGTCCTCGCTCTGCACGTCCAGCCGGCGGATGGGCTTGTCGGGATGCGGGTTGTCCCAGCGGAACGCCGACAGGGCGACGTACGCACCGCCGGCGTCCGCGCCGCTCCACACCACCGAGGCCTGGGCCGGCGGCTCGCCGTCGTTCCAGTCGGTCAGCGTCTGGCGGTAGTCGATGGGCACGTCCGCCGTGGAGCCGTCCTCGTAGGTCACGACCCAGCGGCCCAGGTGCCGCGGGTACTCGGCGGCGCGCGTGTAGATGTCCGAGCTGCGGCTCGCTGGCGCGCTGCAGGTCTGCAGGAAATAGAGAGCCCGAGCGCAGGTACCCACGGGGATGCCCCGCACGCTGCGCGGGGCCCGGCGCGGCGGATCACCGGCTGCGGCCAGCACCAAGGCCTCGGGCGCCGCCTCGGCCACGCGATAAGGCACGCCGTCCCACCATTGCAGCCCACGAGGAAGACGCCGCAGGTCGTGCTCCGGCCCCAGGCCCAGCCAGCCACCGCGCGCCTCCGAATCGGCCAGCGAGCGATTGGCGCAGCAGCTCAGGTCGATGGGCGTGTATTCAGTTTCTATGGCCGGCGCGTCCCAGCCGGCCAGGTGGCGCCACACGGTCCCCGGTCGGTAGCCCAGCGCGTCGATCTCCCGCCCCGTGGGGTTCCAGGCGCTCTCCGCACCGAGCACGAAGGCCACCTGATGCTCCGCCGAGTGCGGGAAGTCGGCCAGCTCCCACCAGCTCGTGCCGGAGAACCCCAGGGCCTGCTCCGCGGCGGATACCCGTGCCAGGTTCCAGATATTGAGCGGCTGCCACCAGCCGCAGCCGATGACCGGAAAGCCGTGTCGGCGGAAGAACGCCACGCTGGGGAACCGCTCGTTGGGATCGTAGTGCCAGTCGTCGATGATGATGTCCTGGGGAATCCGGTCGATGGCCGCGGCCGTGAAGTAAGGCGAGCCGCCGTTGTCCTCGGCCAGAAGCTGGTCACCCCACATCATGGTCTGGAGGCGGCGCTCTGCCAGCCAGTCGTGCAGTCGCGTCACCTCCTCGGCCAGCAACTGCGCCGGCGGGATGCTGCGCGTCATGGGGTGCACACCGATCGGCTGGAAGGTGATCTCGTCGTGGCCGATGTGGAAGACCGTCGGCTGGAAGACGTCGATGACCTCCTGGAAGAGGTCGAAGATCAGGGGGAAGTAGCGCGGATCCCGGACATTGGCCACCCAGCGGCCGACCTCGCCGCCGGCCTCGGGGTTCTCGGCCAGGTCGGCCCATCCGGGCCGGTCCAGGACCCAGTTGAGGTGCCCGAACACGGCCACCTGCGGGATGACCTCGAAGCCGCGCTCCCGGGCGTAGGTCACCCACCGGCGCACCTGCTCCTTGGCGGGGGCCCGAGCGCGGCCGATCTCCGGGTGGGACTCGTACGGGAAGCTCCCGTCGACCTCGATCATCAGGGTGTTGTACTTGAGGCGCGCCAGGGCGTCCACCCACGTGGCGTACGCCTGGTCGTCGTCGGCCCCGGGCAGGCCCACATGCCAGGCGCGCACCGACGCCGCGGGCCAGTCGCGAATGCGCACGCGCGGCACCGCGTACCCCGAGGCCGTGCGCTGCACCAACTGCGACAGGGTCATCAACCCGTTGCGCACCCCGGCCGCGTCCGCGCCGACCACGGCGGCGGCGCTGCCCGTGACCAGCAGCGCGTACCCCTGCGCCTCTCTCACGGGCTCCAGCCTGCCGGCCAGGTCCGGCACGTCGGCCAGGGGAGCCTGCCCGTCCGCACCGAGGGTAGCCAACTGCACGGCGCCGGCCACCGGCGCGCGATCCAGCAGCACCTGAGCCCCCGGCAGCAGCGCGGCACACCCGGCCACGTAACGTGCGGCCTCCGCGTCGCGCGGCTGCAGGCGGATGACGGCTCCCAGGCTCAGGCTGCCCTTCTGCGGCTCGAGCTGGCGCGGCCGCGGTACGAGCGGCAGGGGGTTCGGCGCGTGGCCGGCGTCGCGCCGCACCACCTGCGGGGCCGGCGGCGGGGCGCCGCGGAAGGTCAGGCGGCCAAAGCTGTGCGGCTGCAGGAAGGTCTCGCCGGCCAGGGGCGTCCAGGTCGACAGCTCGGGCTCCGCATACCGCTGCCGCGTGAAGTTGGCCCCCCAGGTGTCGCCCACCTGCGGCGTGCCACCCAAGGCGTCGAAGGGAATCGCCACCTCCACGGTCCAGTGCCCCGGCTCGACGCGTGCCTGGGCCGTCCACTCCGGCCGCCAGTCGACCTGCGTGGCTCCCGCCGTGGCGTACCACGTCCGCTGGTAGTGGGTGCCGTACTGCCGGGTGTCGAAGCGCACGCCGCGGCTGTTGACGTCAAGCTGCGCGAAGCCGACGCCGGCGCCCTCGGGGTCGAGAAAGATCTCGACGCTGTCGTCGTTGTACACCGCGTCGTCGTAGCCGCTGACCTCGGCACGCAGGCGCTCCGGAAAGGGCTCCTCGCAGGACGTGCCGAGGTACAGGGTCGTGGCCGTCCAGATTACCTTGGTCCAAGTGCCCGCTGCGGGCTGCCGCGCGCTGCTGCCCAGCAGCACGTAGGATTGCAGGGGAATGGCCGCGTCCCAGGCCGCGTCGTCGAGGCGGCCGTCCACCACGGGCGGCTGCGCCACGCGCACGGCAGCCCCTTCGGCCGGTTCCACGCCCGAGGAAGCCCCGACCTCTGCCCGGCAGACGCCCCATAGCAGGAGCACGGTCACCGCACCAGTCAGCGTCCTCATCTCTCCCTCCTTATCTTCGCCCCGAGCGCGGCCCGCGGCGCCACAGCCCCCTCGCCCTCATCGGCCGGCAGCCAGCGGCGATGCCCGGCTCTTCAGATGGCAGGCATCACGTTGCCCCCGGCCACCGGCAGGTATACCCCGGTGATGTACTTCGCCAGGTCGCTGGCGAGGAACGCCACCGCGTTCGTCACGACGATATCCGCGTCGCCCAGCTCCGCCACTACGGTCGCGTGCAGCCGTTCGACCGAGGTCGGATCGCCGATGTCGGCCTGCACGGCCACGGCCCGCCGACCCATGGCGCGGATGTCTTGGACGACGCGCTCAGCCATCGCCTGACTGGTCTGGTAGTGTGCGGCCACGTCGGCGCCGCAGGCGCCCAGCGTTCGGGCGATCGTGCGGCCGAGAGCGCCGCCCGCGCCGGTGACCACGGCGATCCGGTCCGACAGGTCGATCTTCATCTGGTGTCCTCCAGGTCGACTGAGCCCGGACGCTCAGGCCTGTTCGCGCCAGACGTCGAGGGCCTGGGCCAGGTTGACGTCGGCCTGGGTAAGGTCTCCTTCGCTGTGGGTGGTCACCTCCACGTGCACGAGCTTGCGGCTGCTGTCGAAGCTGAAGTCGGGATGGTGGTTCTGCGCGGCGATGGTCTTCCCCAGGTACGGCAGGAAGCGATTGATCTCCCGGTAGGTGGCGAACTGGAAGTCCTTCACCAGCAGGACGCCGCTACGCCGCCACCCCTCGAGCTGGCCGAGGGCCGCGGTGAGCTGATCCTCGGTGAGTCGGGTCTTGTCCTCGTGCATCGGGCTGTTCCTCTCCGGTCGGTGATGGTTCAGTACAGGCCGCTGTTGGCCACCAGACGGCCACCGTCCACCGGCAGGACCGCGCCGGTGACGTAGTTGCTGCCGTCGACCAGGAACCGGACGGCGGCGGCGACGTCCCGGGGTGAACCGAGGCGCTGGAGGGGGGTCTGCCGGCGGATGCGGTCCAGCTCCTCCGGGTCATGGCCCTCGGGCGGCAACACCGTGGCCGGGCAGACGCAGTTGACCCGGAGGCGCGGGGCCAGCTCCTGGGCCAGGGCCCGGGTGAGGGCGATGACTCCGGCCTTGGACACGCAGTAAGGCAGGTAGTCCAGCACCGGGCGCTCACCCGACCAGTCGCCGATGGTGACGATCGACCCGCCGTCGACCATGCGGGGCGCGGCGGCGCGCGCCAGCAGGAAGGTGGCGCGCAGGTTGGCCGCCAGGTGGAAGTCCCAGTCCGCGGCGCTCACCTGGCTCCACGGGGTCCGGTGGAAGACGGCAGCAGCAGCGACGAGCACGTCGAGACGGCCGAAGGTCCCAACGACATCGGCGACCAGCCGGTCGACGGCGCCGTCGTCGGTCAAGTCGGCGCCGAAGGGAACGGCCCGCCCGCCCGATGCCTCGATCTGCGCCACCACCTGCCGCGCCTCCTCCCGACTGCGGCGGTAGTGGACGGCGAGGCGGTACCCGCCTGACGCCAGGTCCACGGCCACGGCCCGACCCACGCGCCGCGCCGCGCCGGTCACCAGGGCCACTCTGTCAGTGCCGGTCATCGCGCCTCTCCTCCGGTGGGCGAGGGCGCCTGGCTGGCCGGTGAGCAGTCCGACTCACAGCAGCTCGAACAGCTCGTGCCGGGAGGCTGATCGGTCGAAGGTCATGACCGCGGTGCAGCCCGCGGCCGCGGCACAGCAGCCGATGAGCAGATCGTCGATCTCCTGCTTGCTCTTCCGGGCATAGGTGATCGCGCGATGCACGGCGTCCAGGTGGTCGAGGTGCAGCACGGGCATGGCAGCCAGCCGTTCGAGGGCGTCCAGTATCTCAGTACGGGCACACCCGTAAGCTGAATCCAGCACCCAGACCAATTCCAGCAACACGAGGCTGGAAACGAAGAAGCGCTCACCGGCGACCTCCGCAGCCTGGAGGAGGCTGGCGATGCGCTCCGTCTGCGCCGGATGATCTGCCACCAGGAGGCGTACCAGCGCATTGGTATCCAGCCCCTTCATGACTGCCGCCGCCTGAGCCGCCGGCGCACCGCCTCATCCATCTGCTCGACCGTGAGGGGACTCCGGACCCGGTGGGCCAGCATGCCCTGGATCTCCGTCGTGGAACAGCATACGCGCCGC
>JBAZUN010000419.1:0-5565 GCA_041661365.1 Candidatus Latescibacterota bacterium | reverse complement strand
CAGGGTTGGCTGGCGGCGTACAACGACGGTCTGGGGCACTTTAACCCGGGGCAGTGGCGGCTGGACAGTGACGAGGTGCATGCGGGGTGGTACGGACTCAGGTGGGAGGCGGCTGATCTGAACGGCGACGGGTATCTCGACCTGGTGCTCAACGTGGGCAGCACCTGCGAGGCATTGCTGAACGACCGCGAGGGGGGATTCGCCAGGCAGACGCTGGCTGTCCACTCCCTTCTCGGCCTGGTGGACGTCGATCAGGACCGTGATCTCGACGTTGTCGCCGGGTTCGACTTCGGCCTTCTGCATGTACTGGTAAACGACGGGCAGGGCGGCTTCGAGCATCCTGAGGAGCTCGTGCTGGAGGAGCCGGCGCCGTCAGGACACGAGTGGATGATCTTCGGGTTGGGCATCCCTAGGGGCAGAGGGGCAGTCCGCAGCGTGTGGGGGTTGACGCCTCGCTCGGCTCCGACTGACCCCGCCGTGTTCATGATCACCTCACTGGCGCTGAGTACCGGCTACACTGAGCGCCAAGTCCTCGACCTGGCCTTCCCAAGACTCAGCGTGTTTGCGGTGGGTGACATCGACAACGACGGCGAGGTTGATCTAGGGGTGACCAGAATGCTGCAGAACCAGGGTGACGGCTACCAGGGGTCCGGCCTGAACGCCTTGCTGAACCGAGGCCACGGGCATCTCGAGGAGCAGGCCTGGCTGCCCGCGGTACTATTGGCCTCCCCCGCTCCTGGGTTCGGCCTGCACCTGGCAAACCCTTGGCTCCGCACCTGGGATCTGAACAACGACGGCATGCTGGATCAGGTGTTCGTGGACCAGAACCTGCGGGTCGGGCAGAACGCCACGGTGCTCCTGGGTCGACTTGGGGCGATGCCGGTCCTGGAAGGGCAGTATGCCTTGCCCGGCGGCAGGCTGGGGGTGGCGGACGCCGGGGATATCGACGGCGATGGGGACCTGGACCTGGTGGTGGCCACCTCGTACGCGGGCGGTGGGGGCGGTGGGCTGTGGGTGCTCAGGAACCAGAGTGCTGAGCGGAACACTGCGGTGGCGGAGGACCTGTGGAGCAGCCGACCCGCAGCCGTATCGCTGGGCAGCGGCTATCCCAACCCCTTCAACCCGGGGATACTGCTGCCGCTGAGCCTGCCCGATGGGGGAGTGGTGCGGGTGGAGATCCTGGATCTGCTGGGCCAGCCGGTGCGACGGCTGCACGCGGGGTACCTGGCGGGGGGTGAGCACCGGCTGGCCTGGGATGGCACCGATGAGGCCGGACGGCCGGTGGCCGCGGGGGTCTATCTCTGCCGGGCGCGGGTAGGTCAGCAGGTGGTGGTGCGCAAGCTGGTGAAGGCACCGTAGCGCTCCCGCTGGCTGGGCACCGGTCTCTGCGTGAGGTACTGGCTGCCGTTCAACGGCGGGTCACCAACATGAAGTGCTGCGAGGTTCGCGCTGCTCGCTGCCCGCGCGCAGCCCCCCTTGTGGAGGATCCAACCATGCGCACTGACCGACCGCTCCTGTTCGCTGGCCTGGCCGTAGCCCTGCTGGTTCTGCCCGCCCGTGCTCACGTGGGTGAGCGGGTCTACCCCATCTACGAGCTGCCCACCTCCGCCTTGCCCGATCTCCACGACGGCACCTTGGACGACTGGAAGGCCGTGCTGCCCGGCCCGTCGCTGGACTCTGGCGAGTTCCCCGGGCTGTCCGCCTTCGACCCGGTGCTCGGGCAGGCCAGCCTTTCCTTCCGGGTCTGGCTGGCCTGGCACCATGTCAGCCAACGTCTGTTTGTCGCTGCCGAATGGGTAGACGACGTGTTCTGGAGTCCGTACGCCGGCGTCAACGGTTCCAGCGGGCGGCAACACTCGGACGGCTTCGACATCCTGCTCGACGGGGACCATTCCGGGGGCCAATACTGGCCCACCTACACCATGTTCGACATGTCTGATGTCTACACTGGGAAGAATAAGCTCATTAGCTGCGTTCAGGCCCAGGATTACGGGGTGGTCTTCCGGGCTGCGGATGGAACCAACGCCGGCCTCTACGGACCGCTCAGGGACTTCTGGCTCAACCATCCTCCGTACATGGACATGGATGGTTTCGTTACCGACGGTGCGACGGTGACCGCGTCAGTCGAGGTCGCCCTGACCGCCTGGGACCACCTCAACATCGACGATGCCGGGCAGAGCGTGGCCAGCCGCCTGGTGGCCGGCGCGATCATCGGCTTCGACTTCGTCGTTTGGGACTGGGACGGACCCGCTAATCCCGGCGACGCTCGAGGGTACATGCTGTTGGGGACTGTGGACCAGGTCAACTCCTCCGGCTTCAAGGACGCGGAGTTGGTGCCCTGCGACCAGGAGGACTGCAGCGGCGCCAGCGACGGCTCGTTCGTTGACTCGGACTCGTGGGCCAGGATCAAGGCCCGATCACGCTGAGTCCAGCGCGGCCCCTGGGCCGGGGTCAGCCTCAGTGCTTCGTGTCGGCGCCTTGCCTCGACAAGGAGGGCAGCGGTGAAGAACGCCTTGATCTTCTCACTCCTCTGCTGCAGCGCCGTGCACGGCATCACCTGGGACTTCGACCAGGACGGCGACGCGCAGGGGTGGTATGCGCGCGAGAGCATCGTGAGTGGGGGTAGTTCTCTGCAACCGCTGGAGGCGTCAGTCGCCGATGGGGTGCTGCGGGTCAGTATGCGCCCGTATGAGCCTGGCCGGAACCCGTCTGTGGTGCTAGTCTCGCCGGCGCTGGAGCAGGATTCCCGCTTCTTCGACCGGGTGGAGCTCCGGGTGCGGTTGATGCACTCCCGACCGATCGTCGGCCCATGGATGTTGACCTGGACCAACGCGCACAATCGGCAGACGCCCGGGGCTGGGGGATGGGAGCTGGACTCCAGCACAGGCCAGTGGCTCGATCACAGCGCGTGGTACTCGTGGGTGCCGACCTCCGCGGTGACTTTCACCACCCAGTGGCAGCAACTGACTTTCGCCGGTTTCGCTGAGGCCGTGGGCACAGTATGGGCCGACACCTTGATAGATGTCCGGCTGAACTTCGGGTTCTGGGAGTCCAGCACGACTGCACCGTACGTATCTGGTCCGGAGGACGTTCCAGAGGCGCTGGAGGTGGACTGGATCCGCCTCACCGGGGTGGAGGAGCAGTTGGCAGGGGAGTTCACCCCGCCCGTGACCGTGTCCCGCCCGGTGCCCGGAGTGTTGTTCTCGCCGGCGGAGTTCCAGTCGCTGTCCTTGCCTGGACTGGTCCGACCGGCGTTCGGCGACCTTGACGCGGACGGCGACCCGGACCTAGTGGTCAGCAGCGAGGTAGACGTTGGCGGCGCCACCAACGTCGTGACTTGGGCCGTGACCGGTAACGACGGTAACGGCCAGTTCGTGCCGGGAACGTGGCGCCGGACCACGCTGGAGATGGGTGCGGCTGGAGGGATCGCTTCGTTCGAGGTGCTTGACCTGAACCGTGACGAACGAGCTGATCTGGTGCTTAAAGCGGGACAGACCACCGAGATCTGGCAAAGCCAGGATGAACTGGGGTTCGCGCGGACAGCGCGGGTCGAGGAGCGCACCTCGTTGACCCTGGTGGACCTAGAGGCTGACGGCGTGCTGGATCTGCGCTACGACTGGCCTTCGCCGGTGGTGTTCCTGAGCAATGGTCAGGGCGGCCTGGGTGACCCGCAGGAGCCCCCCTCTCCTGCGCCAGACCCCTCCGGCCGCCCTTGGGAACTGGTGCCGGGCGCAGTGGCTACCGTTGGGGACGCGACGCTGGGGCTGTGGTATAAGCCCGCACCTGGTCCACCGGTGCTGTTCCTTTTGGCTCATATGGCGACGGCCATGGAGCTCCAGCGCTTCCAACTGCCCATCATGGCCGTGGATCTGCAGTTGTTCGGTGACATCGACAATGACGGGCAGGTTGATCTGGGAGTGGCCACAACGCTGGAAACCGACCTGGGGGGCGGGGGGCGTCGGGCAGCGGGGATGTATGCGCTGCTGAACCAGGGGGACAACGTCGCTATCCAGGAGCCGTGGCTGCCCACCGAGGTGCTGGTGTCGGCTCCCTCGGATGTGTTCCAGCACCTGCAGAGCAGGCAACTGCGCACCTGGGATCTGAACGGCGACGAGGTGCCCGACCAAGCGTTTGTCGATGTCAATCCGCGACGGGGCCCGAACGTTAGGCTCCTACTGGGCCGGCGTGGGGCGATGCCGGTGCTGGAGGGGCAGTATGAGCTGAGCGGCAAGGTGGGGGTCGTTGACGCTGGGGACATCGACGGGGACGGCGACCTGGACCTGGTGGTGGGGACGTCGTACCTGGGCGGTGGTGTGTGGGTGTTGCGCAACCTGAGCGCGGAGCGCGTCACGGCGGTGACCGAGGACCAGCGGATGCCCCGGCCCCCGGCCTTCACCCTAGGTTCCAATTACCCCAACCCGTTCAACCCAGGGACGGCGATCCCCCTGAGTCTACCGACCGGGGGTGTGGTGCGCGTCGAGATCCTGAACCTGGCAGGCCAACGGGTCCGGCAGGTACAGAGGGGCAATCTGACGGCAGGTCGACACGAGCTGCAGTGGGATGGCCGAGACGATGCCGGACAGCCCGTGGCGTCCGGGGTGTATCTTTGCCGGGCAAGGATGGGCGACCAGGTGCTGGTGCGCCGGGTGGTGAAGGTGGAGTGATCCCTTAGCTCGGGATCCCTTTGCGCGGGACGGCCTCCGGCGGTAGATCCGCGGGGGGCTGCACGCGATAGCCGTACTGGAGGGAGCCCATGCGCCTTCCTTCGAGTCTCCCGCCGGTGGTATCCGCCCTGGCCGACCGGCGTACGCGCTGGACGGCGTTGGCGGTGTCCTGCCTGGTGCATGGCCTGCTGCTCGGGGGCCTGCTGTTCCTGCCACGGAGCATGCCGTCCAGCGAGCAGCCCGAGCCCTCGGCCCGGGTCCGGTTCGTCAAGGCCGCCCCTCCCCGGCAGCGGCCGTTGACACGACGGGTGCTGTCCGTGCCGGCGCGGCGGCCGCTGGTGCGGCGGCAGCAGGTGCACGCGGCGCCGAGGCAGGCGCAGCGGCCCGGGCCGACGGCTGCCTCGGCCGGAAGCCAGCCTGGGTCAGGGGGTAGTGGATCGGGACAGGGCAGCGGCGAGGGTTGGGGCTTGGGTTCCGGCGAGGATGGTGGCGGTTTCCTGGGCGAGGGGACTGGCGGACTCGGGCAGGGGTTGCCGGCGGGGACTGGCCTGGGACTGGGCGGCGGCGGCGGGATCGGTCCGGGCTTGCGGGCCGGACCGGTGGGCGGACAACGGGCCGGGGCCGACGAGATCGACCTGGGGCTGGAGCTGCTGGGGGTCGAGGCGCTGGACACCGGGCGAGAGCGGGCGGTAGTGATCGTCGATCCCAAGGACCGCCGGCGACTGAAGGGGTTCCTCTACCTGGCCAGCGTGTACAGTGAGGCCATCGAGCGGTCGGAGCTGGACCACCCGCAGCGCTCGCTGCCGTTCAGCAGTGGCGATCTGCCGTCGCGGCAGGTCTCCGAGCGGCGGATCCTGCAAGGCCTGGCCGACCGGATGACCGAGCAGACCCAGGTGCGGGT
>JBAZUN010000418.1:0-5579 GCA_041661365.1 Candidatus Latescibacterota bacterium | reverse complement strand
GGACCGATCCATCCCGGCCAGCGTCGTTCCGCTCGCTTCCTGTATCTCCTTCTCGATACAGGGCGTTCGCGCGCCTAGCTGGCCGGGCGCCTCGGCCCGCTCGGTGACACAACTTATTTCTCGGACGCGACACTGGCGACCGCAAGGTAACGCCCCGCCCACGGTCCCTTCACATCCTCGGCTCATCTTTTCCCGGCGGACCGAGCCGAGATCGCCAACGAGATGCTCCTCGACAGCTCCGTCGACGGGATCAGACTCCGGGTCGCGTGGTCGGCGTGGCCAAGACCCCCACCACCCTGCAGCAGGCCCGCGGTGCCACCGGCGGCGGGGACGGCACGAGCGGTCGCGCCGGCGCTCGATGGAGCGGCTGGAAATGACACCGTTTCATGATCTGCCTGTAACCGCGTTGTAACGCTCAGGGAATACCCTCTATGGCGCCGGCCCGATACCCGGCCCGTCCAGAGGGGACGAGGCCGGCACCTGGCCGCCCCGACTTCGGGAACTCAAACCACAGAGGAGGTTGCTATGCCCCAAACGCGACAGCGCGCGTTGCTCTACGCCGCTCTGGTGACGGCCGGGCTGCTCATCCCCGGCGCCGCCCGGGCGCAGACCACTCCGCAGTTCCTCAACAAGAGCTCGGAGACCCTGACCATCGGCGGGTACGTGCAGACCCGCTGGCAGTATACCGACCAGGACAACGCCTTACCGAACAACACCTTCCGCATCCGCCGGGCGCGGCTGAAGGTGCAGGCTCAGGTGACGCCGCAGATCAAGCCCACGGTCGAGGTCGACATCGTCCCCACGAGCGTGGTGCTCAAGGACGTCTTCATCGATTACCTGGTCTCGCCCCGGGGCTTCTTCACCGTCCGCATGGGCCACTGGAAGAAGCCGTTCAGCCGCGAGGAGCTGCGCTCCTCCTCGGCGCTGCTGCTGGTCGACCGCGGCCGACTGAGCGACCAGTTCGGGCCGTCGAACCTGGCCTATCAGGAGCGCGACCTCGGCGTGGCGGTCCTGGGCGACTTGTATGAGGCCGAGATCCCGCTCGAGTACCAGCTCGGGATCTTCAACGGCACCGGCGCCAACACGGCGACCGACGCGGACAGCCGCAAGAGCATCGTCGGCCGGGTCGAGACCATCCCGGTCGCCGGCCTGTCGATCGGTGCCAACCTCAACCTGGCCGACCGCGGCATCAACCGCGCCGAGGGGGCCGCCGACACCCTGGCCTATCCGGGAAACGAGAACCACCTCTGGACCAATGCCTTCGGCATCGACGCCAAGTTCCAGAAGAGAGGCCTGGTGCTCGAGGGGGAGTATCGAGTCGGCGACAACTGGCGGGGCTCCGCCCTCCCGGCTACGGCCTCGGCCAATGTCCGGAGCAAGACCGCGGTCAAGGACGACGTCACCCTGAGCGGGGTCTACCTCACCGCGGTCTACAAGATGCCGGTGGTCCTGCCACCGCTGGTGGCGGTGGAACCGGGATTCCGCTTCGAGACCTACGATCCCAACACCGACGTCGACAAGGACGGCTCCACCCTCTTCACCCCGTACCTCGGGTTGTACCTCAACGAGACCGCGGGAACCCGTCTGCAGCTCAACGCGGTGATCGACAAGCCCCAGGCCAGCGGCGCCAAGACGGTCACCACCTACGTCGTGCAGTTGCAGACCCGGTACTAGGATGTATACGAACAGACTCTCAACGCGAAGGAGCGAAGGCATGCGGAAGCAAAGCGGAAGCGGACGTCTGGCGCGGTGGTGCGGCGTGGCCGCCGCGGCGGCCCTGGGGCTGAGTCCGGCGACTGGTCAGGCCCAGAACATCACGGTCAAGGGCTCGGACACCATGGTACTGCTGGCTCAGCGGTGGGCCGAGGTCTACCAGAACCAGCACCAAGGGGTGGCCATCCAGGTCACCGGCGGCGGCTCCGGGACCGGAATCGCGGCCCTGATCAACGGCACCTGCAACATCGCCAACTCCAGCCGCGACATCAAGGGCTCCGAGCGCAAGCTGGCCTTGTCCAGCGGGGTCGACGTCAAGGAGTTCCCGGTGGCCCTGGATGCCATCTGCGTGGTCGTCCACGCGAGTAATCCGGTCAGCGAGCTGACCACCGACCAGCTCCTGGGGATCTACACCGGCGCGATCAACAACTGGCAGCAGGTCGGCGGCGGCTCGGGGTCGATCATGCGCTACTCGCGAGAGAACAACAGCGGTACCTACGTCTTCTTCAAGGAGCACATCCTCAAGAACAAGGACTACGCCCCGGACTGCCAGACCATGCCCGGCACCGCGGCGGTGGCCGACGCCGTGGCCAAGGACGTCAACGGGATCGGGTACGGCGGGGTGGCCTACTTCCTGAGCCGCAGCGACTGCAAGATCCTCAAGGTCAAGTCCGGCGCCGACAAGCCCGGGGTCTCGCCGGTGGCGGCGGACGGCAAGTCGATCGACTATGCGCGGGTCTACAGCCGCGAGTACCCGATCTCCCGGTACCTCTACTGCTACACCCCGGGTGAGCCCAAGGGGGCGGTCAAGGCCTACCTCGACTGGATCCTGGGTTCGGCCGGCCAGGAGATCGCCAAGGTCGAGGGGTATATCCCTCTGCCGCAGACCACCAAGTAGCATTGGCCATCGCGATGAGCCCCGAGCCTGGGGATCAGGGCGGCAACGGCGGCGGGTCGGGAATCCGGCCCGTCGCTGTCCTCCCGGCCCTCGACCGACCCGATCTGACCGGCCGCCTCGCTGGGCGGGCACTGAGCGGGCCCCGCGTCAAGGAATGGCTGATCGAGCGATTCCTCCTCCTCAACGGGATCGCCTCGATCGCCATCATCGCCCTGATCTTCCTCTTCCTCTTCCGCGAGGGGGTAAGGGCGTTGTGGGAGGTGCCGATCGCCGATTTCTTCGGGCACGTCGGCGAGGACCCGGTCAGCGGCGCCCCGATCTACAAGTTCATGTGGCAGCCGGTCTCCGAGCCGGAGAAGTTCTCCCTGGTGCCGCTGATCCTGGGCTCTTTCCTGGTCGCCTTCCCGGCCACCCTGATCTCCACCTTATTCGGCGTCGCCGTGGGAATCTACCTGTCCGAGGTCGCCGGCACCCGCACCCGTGAGATCCTCAAGCCGTGCGTCGAGCTGCTGGCCGGGATCCCCACGGTGGTCCTCGGCTTCTTCTTCCTGGTCGTCGTCGCCTCCCTGCTGCAGGATGCCCTCGGCACCCGATACCGGCTCAATGCTTTCCTCGGCGCCTTGGGAGTCTCCCTGGTCATCATCCCGGTCATCGCCTCCCTCACCGAGGACGCCCTGCGGGCCGTGCCCAACGAGCTGCGCGAGGCGGCCTACGGCCTGGGCGCCACCCGGTGGCAGACCATCTACCGCACGGTGCTGCCGGCCGGGGTTTCGGGGGTAGCCGCGGCCGTCATCCTCGGGTTCGGTCGCGCCCTGGGCGAGACCATGATCGTGCTGATGGCCACGGGGAACGGCGCCGTGGTCACCGGGAACGTCTTCTCCACGGTGCGGACGATGACCGCCACCATCGCCGCCGAGCTGGGCGAGGTGGTTCAACACAGCTCGCACTACTACGCCCTCTTCCTGGTGGGCGCCGTGCTGTTCGGCATCACCTTCGCCTTCAACCTGGCCGCCGAGATCATCGTGCACCGGCTCCGCCGCAAGCTGAGGATGTAGGCCCTTGACTCCTTTCTCTGTCCATGCATCGACGCCAGGGCAGCGGCGGAGCTCCCGTGATCTGTCGGGAGCCTTCTTCCTCAGCCTATGCCGTGGCGCTACCCTGGTCGTAGCCGCGGTCCTGATCTGGGTCCTGGCGCAGATCGCGATCGGCGGGGCACCGCGGCTGAGCTGGGAGTTCCTCACCGGCACCCCCAGATCGGGGATGACCGAGGGCGGCATCTTCCCCGCCGTCTTCGGCACCCTCTCGGTGACCGTGCTGATGATGCTGATCGCCCTGCCGGTCGGGGTCCTCTCGGCGATCTACCTGGTCGAATACGCCGGTCAGGGGAGCATGGCCCGGCTGATCCGGGCCGGGGTGAACAACCTGGCCGGGGTCCCCTCGATCGTCTTCGGCCTCTTCGGGGTCGGCTTCTTCATCCTCTTCGTCGGCCGCAATCTCGACGCGGTCCTGGGCACCGGCCTCCTCTTCGGCCAGCCGGCCATGCTCTGGGCCGCGGCCAGCCTGTCCTGCCTGGTCCTGCCGGTGGTGATCGTTTCCACCGAGGAGGCGCTGCGGTCGGTGCCCCAGAGCCACCGCGAAGGAGCGTACGCCCTGGGCGCCACCAAGTGGCAGGTGGTCAGCAACGTGGTCCTCCCCCAGGCCCGGGGAGGGATCCTCACCGGGGCGATCCTGGCCGTCAGCCGCGGGGCCGGCGAGACCGCGCCGATCCTGTTCACCGGGTGCGCCTACTTCCTCCCCCGACTACCGGTGACCGAGTTGTTCGGGGTGATCCCGATGATCAATCCCCTCGACCAGTTCATGGAGCTGTCCTACCACATCTTCATCATGGCCACGCAATCGACCAACACCGTCGCCACCCAGCCGATCCAGTACGCCACCACCCTGGTCCTGTTGGGGCTGACCTTCTCCCTGAATCTGGTGGCGATCCTGTTCCGGTCGCGGTTCCGGCGACAGGTCCGCCAGGGACGGTGAGCGCAATGACGGCGAACGAAAACCCAGTGATCGACGTCCGGGCCCTCAGCTTCTACTACGGCGACCGCCGGGCCATCCAGGAGGTCAGCCTGCAGGTGGCCCGAAACGAGGTGCTCGCTCTGATCGGGCCCTCGGGGTGCGGCAAGTCCACCCTGATCAAGGCGGTGAACCGGATCGGGGAGGTCGCCAGCGAGGTCAGGATCGAGGGGGAGGTCCTCCTCGACGGCCAGAGCGTGTACGGCGACGGGATCGACGTCACCGCCTTGCGCCGGCGGGTGGGGATGGTCTTCCAGAAGCCGAACCCCTTCCCCAAGTCGATCTTCGACAACGTCGCCTTCGGCTTGCGTCTGCTGGCCCGGACCGAGCGCGAGGTGGCCGAACGGGTGGAGTGGAGCCTGAAGGCCGCGGCGCTGTGGGAGGAGGTCAGGGACCGCCTTTCCCAAAGCGCCATGGGGCTGTCCGGGGGACAGCAGCAGCGGCTGTGCATCGCCCGGGCCTTGGCCGTCGAGCCGGAGGTGATCCTGATGGACGAGCCGTGCTCGGCCCTGGACCCGATCGCCACCCAGAAGATCGAGGACCTGGTGGAGGACCTGAAGCAGAGCTTCACCCTGGTGATCGTCACCCACAACATGCAGCAGGCGGCTCGGGTCTCGGATCGCACGGCGCTGATGTGGCTCGGCCGGCTGGTGGAGGTGGATGCGACCAAGCAGATCTTCACCGCCCCGACCGAGAAGATCACCGAGGACTACATCACCGGGAGGTTCGGATGACCGCGGAGCGGCATTTCGACGAGAAGCTGAACCAGACCGAACAGGCCCTGCTCGGCCTGGCCGAGGCGGCGGAGGTCTCCATCGACATGGCGGTGCGTTCCCTGCTCAACCGCGACCCGGCCCTGGCCCGCTGGGTCATCGCCGAGGGGAAGCGGGTCGACGGGATG
>JBAZUN010000417.1:0-5593 GCA_041661365.1 Candidatus Latescibacterota bacterium | reverse complement strand
ACCAGCAGCACCTCGGCCTGGGCCGGCGGCAGTCGGAGATCCGGCAGTGCGTCTTCGGTGTCCGAGAGGGCGTACCGCGAGACCGTGCCCTCGGCCGTCAGCCGCAGCCGCGCCGGGCCACGGCCGATCGCGCTCAGGTCGAGGGTGGCGCTGTTCTCCTGCAGACCGCGTGCCACGGTGCGGCCGTTGAGCTCCAGCCGGAATCCGCCGGGACGAGCCCCGACCCAGGCCCAGGCCACCTCGAGCCGGCTTCCGGTCACGACCTGTCCCGGCAACGGGGCGTTGATGGCCACGACCGTGGTCTGGGGGGTCTCGCCGCGGTACAGGTCGACCAGGGCCCGGGTCAGGTTCAGGTAGCGGAAGCCCCAGCCCCCGTCCCCGCGGTACGCCGGTGCCGTCAGCGAGGTCGGCTCGATATCGTCGCTGAGCTCCGGGCTGTAGCTGTCGCCGTACCAGCCCCCGGGCGTCTCGGGCTGGCCGGTGAACTCCTGGAACTGGTGGAGCTGGACGAGCCGCGGCCGGTGGGCCAGCACCCGCCGGAACGACTCCAGATAGGTCCACCCGCCGCGCCGGCCGTGCGCCGTCTCGCCGCGCCAGCCGCTGCCGTCGAAGAAGGCCACCGACGCGGTCATGGCCTCGGGCTCGCCCTGATGCCAGGTCACGCCCTGGTCGAGGGCGCCGTCCATCCAGGTCCAGGCCCCGGCCTCGTGGTGCCGGGTAACCTGGTGCTGAGCCGAGATCCAGCGGATGGTGAACTCCCGGCAGTCGATCGGCTCGTCGCTGCTTGGCAGGTCAGGATCGCCGGCCGGCAATGGCCCCGAGCCGCGGAAGACCAGCAGCAGTGGCTTCCCCAGGTACTCCTGCAGCAGTCCGGCGAACCGCGGGTTGCGAAGGTAGCTCGCCCGAATCCACTCGATCTCGCCGTTGACGGCCCGGACCGTCGTGCGGGGACCGTTCTCCAGACCCAGCATCAGCAGCACGCGGGGCACCGCGATCCCCTCCTCGCGCATCTCCGCCAGGATCTCGAGCAGAACCGTGGTGGCGTGGATGACCTCCACCGCCGCGTCGCTGCGCTCCTCCCAGCCCTCCTTGTCCCAGAGCTGGTTGACCCAGTCGACGACCAGGAAGTCGATCCCGGACTCGGCCAGCCAGATCACGTGCTGCCGGATGACCTCCGTGTCCCAGGTGCGGTAGAAGCCGACCAGGGGTACCGCCTGGGCCGTGTCCCAGTTGAACCAGGCCGGGGTAAAGAGGGGACACCACTGGGCGCCGACCAGGTGGTCCGGATCGCGCCGGATCGCCGACAGCACGCGACGCTGCACCTGCACCCGCTGCGGTCGCGAGACCCGGGCCGAGTCGGGCAGCAGATACCCGGTGAGCAGATGCGGCAGGCGGGTGATCAGCCCGCCGGTCAGCTCTGCCGGCGGCGGCGTGCCTGCCTGGGACGGCGCTTCGGCCGGCGGACGAGCCTCGACCTGAATCTCGGCTATACCCGGTCGCGGCAGCGGCAGCCGCCAGATCGCGCGGCCATCGGCCCCGGCCAGCTCATGGCTGCCCCAACGCCTGCCGTTGACGTACGGCAGGAGCAGGAACCCGGCCGCGGGTCGACCGTCGGCCTGGGTGGCGACCGCGGTCAGGCCGACCGTGCGCCCCATGCCGATCTGCCGGCAAGACACCCTGATCCGCACCGTCACCCCGGCGGCATCCTCTCTCTCACCAGCCGGCATAACCGCCGCCTGGGCGCTGGGAACTACCGCACCACCGAACGCCAGCGACCAACCCTCAAGGAGTTCCGCCGTACGCCGCCAGAATCCCATTTGCACCTCCATCGAGCCTGGTTTGCGCCCACCGGGCAGCCGTCGCTGCCCGTGCTGTTCCGTGGTCCACCAGCACCTTGGGTTTGCGGCACTATCCCCATGCCGTAACGGTGCCGGTCTACTGGTGCTCTGGCGCGCACGACGAAGAAGTCGTGCCACGATTGGCTCATCGGGCATCCCGGGCTAGATTTAGGCTGAGGCCCGGATGGAGGGTAAGGGTAAGCGTCTAGCCCCGAAGGTCATTCCGGCGATCTGCCGCGCTCGCAGAGAACACGACGATCGGCGCTGCGTTCACGGCAGCGCCGGCTTCCTCGGCGAAGGCGGCCGACGGCAGGGGGGAAGATGACGGCATCGCGTGACTCGGTCCGCATCAGGTGCCCGCGCTGCGGGATGGTCGGGCGCGGTCACAGGTCACACCTGACACGGGAGACCGAGTGCCCCAAGTGCCATGCCCGCACCTGTTTCGTGGCGGCGGAGGACACGGACACCGATGGTGCGGCGACGCCCAACGCCCAGGATGGCCACGCGCCGCCCCCCGCCGCGCAGCCGACAAAGACGAAGCCGCGGAGGCGGGTTTGGGCGGCACGCGAAAGGCCCCGGCGAAGACCGGTGTCCGGCAGAACGCTCCGGCGACGGACCATCGCGGCGTTGGTAACCGCCGTGATAGTCCTCGCCGGAGCCGGGGGATATCTCGCCGTCGCCCGGCCGCTGGCCGGGTTCGGGACGGTCGTCCACACGAGCACGGGTGAAGCCTTTGTCATTGGGCAGCGGGGGATACTCATCCTCGAGCGCTCCGCGGATCGCCCTGATCAGGTCCAGTACCGGCGATCGGCGGAGCGCGACTACCCCGAGGTGGGCAGGCTCAGATACACCGTCGAATGGCGGTTCGTGTCGCACGGGCCGTCGTCCAACCCCCGAGCGCTCTACCTGATCAAGGTCAAGGGCGCGTATATCCTGACCATCGAGAACAAGCTCAACCTGACGCTGTCCGGGCGTCTCCTCAGCTTGGCCAAGGTTCTGGCCCCGCACTGGACCGACCGGTTGCGCGGAGAGGAGTATCGCCGGGCTCTGGCCAGCTTCGCGTCCTTCGTGCCGCTGGACGACCAACAACGCTTCGTCGTGCCGGCCCAGGCTCGCGTGGTCAAGCAGGGCGCGTTCGAGTTCGACGCTCCCGACCTGGCTGCGGTGAGCCGGATCTCCGACCTCCAGTTCGACCTGGACATCCAGAGTAACCAACCGATGAGCGACCTGGTCCTCGACGGTGCGACCATGCAGCCGCTGCGTTAGTTCCTGCGTCAGGGAGATGTGGTCCCCGAGCCATCCCGGCAGGAGCCTTGCGCTCATTGGGCGTACCCCCCCGGGACGAAGCGCACAGCCGGATTCTACCGCGTACCCGCGGCGCTGAACTCGCACAAGGCCTGCAGGTAGCTGCCCGCAGTATCCGTTCCGGCGTACTGGACTGCCTGCCAGCTCTCCGGGCTGAAAGGCCCCTGAGGCCAGATCCAGACGGGGATCGGTCCCGCCGGGTCACCGTTGGCGGCCTGGGAGAGCTGCTCCCGGAAGTAGCGGGCGCGGTAGTTGGGCCGCAGCGTCGTGAACTCGATGGGGAACAGCCCGGCCATCACGTGGGCATTGTCGGCCACGAACGGGAACTGGGTGCATTTCCAGTCGCAGGTCGCCTTGAGATCCCTTCCCTGCCACCAGGACTGGTACCAGGCCTCGCCCAACTCCGGAGGCCCGGCCCCATAGGTATGCTCGGGCCCCAGAAAGAGCTCCACCCCGGCGTCCTGGAAGCCCTGGTACCACCAGCGCTCCCCCTCGTAGCCGAAGGCGTAGACCATGACCACCGCAGCCTCGGGCCACGCGGCCCGGATCGCCTTGCCCACCTGCAGGCCGCGCTGGTAGTAGTGCCCGCCGGTGCCGTACTCCGCCGCATGGCCGCCCCACACCCAAGGCTTCTGGTCGCCCTGCTCGTCTCCCTGGTAGCTGTAGTAGGACTCGTTGTCGTAGACCACCCCGCGGAAACCGGCGCCTTTCACGCGGGGGTAGATGGCACGGATCTGCTCGCAGACCCCCGCCCAGAGCGCCTCGGCCTCCGGGCTGGCGTCCCACAGGTGCCGTCCCTCGCCCCTGGCCTCCTGGTAGAAGACGTCGGGCACCGGGCGCTCCATCCACCAGCAGCGCAGATGGTGCTGCCGGTAGGCCGCCAGTAGCTCGGCGACCTGCTCCGGGGTCTTCTGGTCCTCCGGGCGCTGGTCCTGGGGGAAGGCGCCCCGAAAGGGGTAGAGCCAAAGGTCCGTGATGCCGATGTCGTGGTACCACTGGGCCAGCGGCGCGCCCGCGGTCATGTCGCCCCCGAAGAGATGCACCTCGACGCGGCGCAAGGCCGTCTCGGGGGTCTGGGCGGCAGACACGGCGGTCAGCAAGGCCAATCCCGCCACCAGCAGGTTCACGGTACGGCTCGCACAGTCTCGCATTGCCATGATCCTACTCGCCACTCCTCCTCAAACTCCTTGGGGGGACCCGTTCTCCACCTCGTCCAGGTTCTGGTGACCCATGACCATGCCGTCGTCCTTGGGATTCTGCTTGATCGTCTTCAGACGTCTGAACAGCCGCACCAGGTCGCGCAGGCCGCCCCACCAGAACCAGACCGTGGTGACCAGCATCACCAGGAGCGGCAGGACGATCATCTCGTACCGCCAATACGTGGCCCACCAGATCAAAGGCCAGCGTGAAACCAGGTTCCAGCCGGTGATGACCACGAACAGCAGGAACCAGAACATGCTCCACGAAGCCACGCTCCAGGCCAGGATGCGGTCGCCTCGGGTGAAGTTGTCGTCGATCCCGATGAAGGTGGCCAGACGGCTTCGGGTCTGAACCGGAGCCACTGGCTCATCGGGCTTGGGCTCCAGGGCATACTGGCCGCGATGGAGCATCCGCTCCATGTTGAAGTCCTCCCGCGAGGTCAGCCGGGAGACCACGACGTACAGGGTGATGGCCGTCACCATGGAGATCAGGTACATCCACTGGCCGTTGATCGGGAACTTGGCCGGCCAGTGGGCCGACAGATCCGCCAGCCAGCCGGTCTCGGAGGCTCCCACCAACGACTGTACCAGGCCGTGCAGACCGGCCCAGGCCCGCTCGTCCTGAACCACCAGGCCGAGCACCGCCAGCGTCGAGCCCGCGATCATGGCGCACCAGGCGCCGGCCGTGGTCCCTTTCTTCCAGTACAGCCCGCCCAGCAGCACCGAGCCGGCCCCGGAGTAGATGGCGCCCGTGATGGCGAAGAACATCAGCACGAACTGCGTCTGTCGGTAATACAGACTGAAGGTGAAGCCGAAAGCCGCCACCAGGAAGATCGCGATCCGGAGCTGCCAGAGATGCTGCTTGGGCGTGGGGGGCGTCTTGCGGAAGGGCAGCACGCAGTCCTGGATGAAGATGCTCCCCCAGGAGTGCAGGTAGGAGCTGTCGCAGGCGATCAGCCCCAGGACCAGGATGGCGACCAGCATGCCCTTGACGCCGACCGGGAGCATCTCGCCCAAGGCTACCGCGGTGGTCACCTGCGTCCGGATGGTCTCGTCGCCCACGCTCTGGAGGACGCTGTGCGCCTTGGCGGCGCTGGCAGCGAAGTCGGCATGGTGCAGAAAGGTGAAGGCACAGATCGGCAGCAGCACGAACATCAGTCGCTGGCCGAATCCCCGCCAACTGGTCAGGATGCTGGCCATCCGGGCTTCGTGGGCATTGATGGCGCAGTTGTTGAAGGCATGTCCGCCCTG
>JBAZUN010000416.1:0-5643 GCA_041661365.1 Candidatus Latescibacterota bacterium | reverse complement strand
ATCGGACCGACGGCGAAGACCCCCTTCCGGTCTCGGGACAGCAGGTCGAGGACGAGGGCCTCCTTCCCCGAAACGAGGCCGGGCAACAGCTCGCCGGGCGGTTCGTACTCGGGCAGTCGCTGCAGACTCGCCGACTTCACCGAGAGGGTGAGTCGCTCCTTGTCGATCTGCACCAGCAGCGGTTCGACGATCGAGTCAACGTCGAATCCCCGCTCCCTCCACCCCTCGAGGGGAAGGCGGCCGTCGCCGTCCGCGACAAAGCCGTACGCGAGCTGGGCCGGATAGGTGGCGAACAGGTTGCAGTTCGAACGGGTGGTGTCGTTGGGGATGGAGATCATCTCCCGGTACGCCCCGATTATGTTGCCGTAGATCCGGAAGTCGTTCTCGAACGGTCGGCCGGTGCGGTTGGGGTCGCCCTTGGCCACGTGGATCCCCTCGTCCTCGCCGTTGAAGATCAGGTTCTGGGCGATGATGACCTTCTCGGCGTCGTGGCTGTGGAACCCCCTGGCCGGGTCGATGCCGCCGCCCCAGTCGTAGCGATGGGTCTCGAACAGGAGGTTGTTGTCGACCATGTTGGGGCCCTCGTTGATCTCGAGGAAGATCTGGCCCCAGCAGCAGTCGTGGTTCTCCAGGCAGAGGTTCTGGGTGATGCGGGTGTTGAAGATCTCCCCGTCGAGCCAGATCGCCGAGCCGTAGAACGTCCGGACGACGACGTTGCGGCGGATGAGCGAGTCGAAGGTCCGGTGGATCTTGATCGCGGCGTTCTCGCAGTGGCCGGGGACCTGCATGGTGCAGTTGTCGGTGAGGAGGTTGTCCTCGACCAGCAGGCTCTGGTTGGTCGTGTTGTGCCAGCCGGCGATGCCGCAGACGCCGTAGTGATGGACGTGGTTGCGGCGCACGATGTGGTATCCCTGCAGCTCGCCCTTGCCGTAGTACCACCACTGACCGCCGAGGTCGATGCCGATGGTGTTGGCGTACCCGACCTCGCAGTCCTCGATGATCCAGTGGTGCCCGGCACCGGCGCTGATCAGGCCCCGCTGGGGCCACGGGATCGGCACCCCGGTGGCGGCGTGGAGCATCTTGAAACCGCTGACGCGGATATAGTTCAGGTACCTCTCGGCAGGGGCGAAGACCTGCTCGCGGGTGGTGATCTCGAAGGTCAGGCCGTTCGGGTCCCGGTCCCCGGCCAGACGCAGGTGGATCGTCATCCCGTTCTCCTCGACCCAGAAGGCGCCGACCTTGGAGCCGAGGTCTTTCAACTGTTCGAGGTTCGACACCTGCCTGAGCTTCTCGCCGTCCAGGAAGAGCATCCCCCGGCGCAGCTCGAAGTCGGTGGCGTATCCCCAGTCCTTGTCCATGTACCCGTTCGCCAGACAGAAGGGATTGGCGCCGTCGAACATCGCGCCGGTGAGCGAGGCCTGCCACGAGACGAACTCCGCGGAGCGGATGTACCTTGACCTGACCCATTCGGGGCGCCACTCATCGGAGCCCTTGAGGACGACCTCCTCGCCCTCGGCCGCCTTGTACCAGATCATCCGGTCCGGAGCGTCCCCGCCGCGCGCGGGATGCACCCATTCGCGGTACACCCCCTCGTGGACGATGACCTGCTCGCCGGCCGCCAGGGTCCTGGCCGCCCTCTCGATGGTCCGGAACGGAGCCGCCTCGCTGCCGTCGTTGTCGTCCGACGCCTTGCTGCTTCGCTGCGCCACGTGGTAGACCTTCTGCGGCGCAAGTTCCTGCTCCCACGTGCTGAAGGTCTGCCCGTTCGGGAGCTTCATCTCGATGAAGTGCTTCATGGTTTTGATCCCGTCCTTCCATCCGGCTCAAGGGTATCGGCTCATGGCGCGCCGGTCAGCGGGGTGAGGCCGAAGAGGGCCGTGGCCGGAGCCTCCAGGTGGAACTCGATCCGATCGGTGGAGGCGGCGTGGAGCCGGTCCCCGATCAGGTCGTGCACCCGCGCCGGGCCGGGCAGTTTCAGGCATCGGGATCCGGACTTGAGCGAGTGCACCCCCACGACGCGCTCGGCCGCCACCAGCACGTCGTTCTCTTCGAGATAGACGTGAGCCCCGGCGTACCGGGCCAGGCCGCGCCACAGGCCGGCCGGCAGTTGCACGGCCGCGGTGAAGACCGAGGCATAGTCCCCGGCGCCGCGAGCCCCGGGGACACCGTTGCCGATCGCGCCCCGACCGATCTCCTTGATCGCCAGCCCGACCTGATAGGGTTGACCGCGCGAGATCCAGGCCGCGCCCAGCTCGATGCCGTCGCCGTCGGCCGGCAGCAGGACCGGGCCGAAGGGGAGGGAGCTGCCGTAGACCGTGGCCGGGTCCAGGCCGCGGGTGACCGGGTGGGCGAAGTTCGACAGGAGCACCCGCCGGGGGTAGTTGTGCGGATAGAGGTCGAAGCGGAACCCGGTGAGTCGGGAGGCAGAGTTGGGATCGATCCGCTCCCCGTCGGAGATCCCCGAGCCCGGCCCCCAGACCACCACCGCGCCGTCGCGCAGCACCCGCTCCCGCAGCAGGGCCAGCCGTTCCTCACCGACCCGGAACAGGTTGGGGAAGTAGAAGACCCGGTACGGCGGGAAGTCGGGCCGCGCCAGGTCCTCGAAGAGGTAGACCCCGTGGGGCACGCCGCAGCGGGCCAGGCCCAGCTTCTGCTCCCACATCACCGCCTCGTACGGGAAGCCGCCGCTCCCGCTGGTCTCTAGCACGGCGGTGTCGTCGAGGACCATGGCGATCCCGGGCACGGCCTCGTGCGGCCATTCCAGGGCTTCGCGCATCACCTCGGTCTGGCGGCGGCAGATCACCTGCAAGGTGGGCGAGGCCAGCCACCCGGGGTCGCCCAGGACCGGCAGGAAGGCCGAGGTGAAGCCGCGGGCCAGGCCGGTGGCCACGTTCCGCCAGGTGATCGCGGCCCACTCCTGCTCGTTGCGCGCAGGGAAGAGGTCGGCGACGGCCCGGGTGTCCATCTCGGCGAGGAAGAGGTGGCCGCGCAGGACCACCGAGTCGGCGATCCCCTCGGGCTCGTACACCCCGCCCAGGCCACGGGCCTGGTAGTCGTGGGGGGTCATCACCCCGTCGAAGCCGGCCAGGTCGTCCAGCAGCTCGGCCATCCGCAGGTGACCCGACCCTGCCATGAACTCGGGCCAGGCCAGGCCCTGGGAGCAGGGTCGGCCACGCTGCGCCGCCGGTCCGTCGTAGAAGCTGCCGAAGAAGGCGTTGTGGTTCCACCCCAGCAGGGACTGCTTGAGGGCATCGAGCAGACAGATCACCTTGCGGTCGAGGGCCTGGCGCATGGCCTGGCCGAACATGCGACAGCGCTCGATCCACAGCTCGCGGCACAGTTCGAGGTAGTCGCGCAACGGTCGGTTGTCGTCGGCGTCCTGCCAGAAGGGGAGCTGGGACACGGCCGGCACCGGGCCGCGGAGCGGGTCGCGCGGCACCTGGGCGTTGGCGAAGGTGAGACCCGGGTCGCTGTACGCGGCGCGCAGCTCGGCCTCGGTGCCGTACCTGGCCCGGAGAAAGACGCGCCACCGCTGCACCATGGCCGGGCTATGGTCGTAGAGATACCCCGAACTGACCGGCATCTGGCAGCCTTCCTCGTAGGCGAGGTTGACGTACCCGATGACGCGCGAGGCCCAAGGCCGGGACTCGACCCAGCGGATCAGACGGCCGATGTAGGCTGCCGCGTCGGCCTGGTACGCCGGGGAGGCCAGGGAGGTGGTCACGCAGGGATCCCCGTCCTCGGTCACGGTGTATTCCTCCTCGTGCAGGGCCTTCCACGCCGCTGGCGGCCAGACGTAGAAGCGGACCATGATCCAGGCCGCGGGGGCGCCCTGGAGGATGCGGGCCACGGCCTCCTCGACCCAGGCCTGCACCGCCTCGCAGGTATCGGCTTCCGCGGTCGCCGGGGCCGGTTCCTCGGTCCCGGGCCAGGGGACCGGAACCCGGGTGTCGATCGGCAGGTGGTAGACGTCGTATCCCAGCGGGAAGACCTGGGGCATGACCTCGGCGCAGGGGCAGCCGTAGACGTACCCGACGAAGGGGATCGGCTCGCCGTCGACGAAGACCGTGGGCCTTCCCTGGTGCCGGCGAACCTCGGCCTCGGGACGGTGGTGTCCGGCCTTGGAACTAGCCGGGGGCGGTGGAGCTGGGGCATCGCTGGCCATTCAAGAACCTCTCTTGCAGGTTAGAGCACGGTATCTACACAATAACCATCGATGTGACGCAGTCAGGGCAGACGCGCGGTTCGCGGGGAGGAAGCGGTAACGCGGGCAGCCATCCTCGCGCGGCCGGTACTGTACGATCTGCTGGAAGCGGCCGAAAGCCGGGATCGGGGGGACCATCAGATGTCCAGGGCAGGCGCAAGGTATGGGCCATGGGGTTGCGGTCGGTTCCAGGTCGTATCTTGTTGCCCAAGCGACAGGATGGAAAGGGGGAGGTATGGAACCACGGATGACCGAGAGGCCGGCGTTCGCGGTGGTCGGGGCGGCCCAGGCCGGGCAGTTGGGTCAGTTCAACTACGGCGAGATCTGGGAGAAGCAGTACATGCCGATGGACGCCCTGCTGAAGCCGTTCAACATCGACGGGGGGTACTACGGGGTGACCCTGGGCGAGGAAGGACATCTGGTCTACCTGGCCGGAGTAGCGGTGGAAGGGCTGGCGGAACTCCCGCCGGGTGCAGCGCGGCGGGTGGTGCCCGCGGCGTGCTACGCGGTCTTCGACTGCACCCTGAGCCAGATCGGCGCGACCTGGCAGGCGGCCTACGGGGAGTGGCTGCCTGCCTCGGACTACGTGCTGGACACCGAGGCGGTGGACTTCGAGTACTATCCGCCTCCCGGTGATCAGGGAGAGCAACGGGTCGAGATTCACATCCCGATCAAACCGAGGAAGCAGGCCGGCTGAATGGATCCTGCCTCCTCGGCAAGTCACGGGGCTGCAGGTTGAGCCCGGTCATGGCAACCGTTCACCAGGGATCGCAGGTGAGAGGAAGGATGAACAAGGACACCTATCGCGAGGACCTTCGCCGCTGGACCGATGACGCTCCCACGGGCAAGCCGGTCGACCTGGCGCCGTGGACCTATCAGTGGCGGGCAGACCGGAAGGTCCAGGAACAGCCCGAGGCGTATCTCATCCTGCGGCGACTGGAGCGGCTCGACAGGATCTATCGCACCGCTTACCAGGCGTTGCCCGAGTCGGAGCGCAAGAGCATCTACTACGAGATGCCGGACCTGCTGAAGCCGCTTCCCCCACCGCCGAAGGGTCGGCTGCAGGTCGGGCTCCTGTGGACCGGCGGACTGGCGGACTACCAGGTCGAGCTGCACTGGCCGGCGGGTGTGCTGGTGCCCGCGCCCGAGACGGTCGAGGTCAGGGTCTATCCCACCTCCTTCGGCTGGTTCGGCTGGACCGTGGACCGGGTGCTCAGCAAACCTGCAATCTCCGCGGACCGACGGGTGTGGACCTATCGGAGTGTTCCCGGCGAGCAGATGGATACGGCCTACAGCGTGCGGGTCGAGGCGGCCACGGAGATGGTGGCCGTCTTCCGCGAGGAGAACCCCGCTGAGACCGGGGTGGTCGTGCCCGAGCTGCGGGTGATGGGACCGGGCCTGGGGGAATGGCAGCGGGCCGACCTGGAGATCGAATGGGG
>JBAZUN010000415.1:0-5659 GCA_041661365.1 Candidatus Latescibacterota bacterium | reverse complement strand
CGACGCCGACCGATCCCGCGCGGTCCCTTGCCGCTAACGAAGCCGACCTCGGGGTGATTGTCAAGAGAACCCGATTCGCGGGTCCCCGCCGGGGGATCACGCGGGGATCATGCTTTTGTTCCAGAAGACCTTACGCTATTATAGAGAAGTCGCCTCCCCGATTGCGGGGGGCATCCCGCTCCCAGGTCCGACCGATACCAAGGCGCGCCGCCGGCAGCCCGCGGGCCGTTCGCGGCGTGGACCGCAGCCAGGGATTCCGATGGCACCCTCGACCCCGGCAGTGCCGCTCAGCACCACTCTGGATCGGGATACCCTGGTGCAGGCCATCCTCGACCTGGAACAGGACGGGCCGGCCCTGATCCCGGACCCGGTCCTGGCCAGCCTGCTGGCGAGACGGGTCAAGCCCTACATCGACCGCCTGGCCCGCCCGGCCTCGGCTGACGACGAGGACGAGCTCGAAGACCTCGAGGACGAGGACGAAGCCAGTCTGGAGTCCCTGGCCGAGGCGGTCGGTCTGCACGAGCCCGAGGAGACGACCGGGCGGCGGCCACCTCGCCCCCGACCCACGCCCCTGTCGCTCGAAGGGCCGGCGCCGGAGCTGGCCAACATCGGCCCCGAGGACCGGGCTCGGTGGATCTTCCTCGAGCGGTTCGTCCCGCTGGAGCGGCTGCAGCAGATCCTGGGATACGAGCTGGCCGCGGCCGATCTGGACCGGTACCGCGAGGACCTGGCGCGGCTGCTCGACGACCTGCTCCTCCTTCCCCCGGTGGCCGTGGCCTGGTCGCAGAACGACGTACCGGCCCTGCAGCGAGCCTTCGCCTCCTGCCTGCTGCTCCTGCGCCACCCCTTTATCGGCGACGCCGACGGCGACCCGGTGCCGTGCTCCCTGCGCACTCTCCGGGAGCGCTTCCCGGCGTACTTCTATCGCCGCTACCACCTGCCCAACTGGTACGAGGACCAGCCGCTCAACACCGAGCCGCTGACCGGTGCCCGGTGGGTCGTCTGCGACGTGGAGTACCTCAACTGCACCCTGCGACGGCCGGAGCGCAAACTGGCCGCCTACGCCCGACAGTGGTTCCTGACCACGGAACAGGTGCGGCAGAAGAGCGTGGTCGAGGACGTGTACGACCGGATCGTCTGCGGCGAGGCCGTGGGCGAACACCTCTTCGAGCGCAACTGCAGCTCCTGCACCGCCACCCTGTACGAGCCCGAGGGAGGCGACCCTCAGCGCACCGCCTTCACGGTCCAGAAGGGCGGCAAGATCGCCGTGCACGGCAAGGTAGGGATCCCCCACTGGAAGGCCTCCCGGCGCCTGTGGCCCGGGGTCTTCCCCATGCTCGTCTTCCCCTGAGCCGACGGTCGGAGTCGCGATGACCCACGACGGGGATACGGCCCGGCACCTGGCCGAGGCCCTGCACCAGGAGGAGAAGACCTTCCTCATGGGGCAGTACGCCTCCCTGCTGGTCCAAGACCTGGAACAGGAGGGACGCCCGGTCGTCGACCGGCGGGTGATCCAGGCCCTGCGCACGGCGCGGCCGTACGCGGGGGCCGCCCTGTCTGCCCGCATCGACCGCCTGCTGACCGGCGGTACCGAGCCGTTCCGGGCCGCTCCGGACGCGGAGGCGGACCTGGACGAGGATCACGAACCCGAGGAGGAAGAGGAGGAGGGGCTGTTCGACGCCGACGAGGAGGAGGACGAGGTCGCCGCGGAATCGGCCGCGGACGACGACGACCTCGAAGCCGAGGAGACCGGGCTCTTCGACGAGGATGAGGAAGTAAAGACGCCCGTTGCCGACCGCGACCAGGAGGAGTTGGACGAGGAAGAGGATACCTTGGGATTCTCCGGGACCGAGGGTCATTCCACGCAGCCGACCCCGGGATTCGTCCCCACCAAGGGACACGAGCAGGAGGACACCCCGGGATTCGTGCCGACCCAGGGACATCAGCCCAAGGACACCCCGGGCTTCCTCCCCAAGCAGGGACACGAACGGCAGGAGACCCCGGGATTCAGCCCCAAGGAAGACGTCGAGGATGAGGAGACTCCGGGATTCGCCGGGACCGAGGGGCATCAGACGCGGCCGACCCCGGGATTCATCCCTACCAAGGGTCACGAGCAGGAGGAAACGCCGGGATTCGTCCCCAAGCAGGGCCACCAGCGGCAGGAAACCCCGGGGTTCGTCCCCAAGGAGGAGGCCGACAAGGAAGACGACCGCGGCTTCGTCCCCACCCAGGGACACCAGCGTAAGGATACCCCAGGCTTCGTCCCCAGACAGGGACACGAACGGCAGGAAACCCCGGGGTTCGTCCCCAAGGAGGAAGCCGAGGACGAGGAAGAGACCCCGGGGTTCACCCCGCACCGCGGGCACGAGTCCAGGTCACGAGTCCGTTCGCCACGAAAGGAGCACCCGCCCGGCGAGGAAGAGGGTGAGGAGCCCAGGGCCGCGGGCCGAGGCTCGCGGCAGCAGCGTCCCTCCCGCGAACGACCGCGGCCGCGGGGAGGGGCGGACGCCGATGACGCCGGCGAACCGGGGATCGGCGACCCCGAGAAGGCGCTCTTCGAGGAGGACGAAGAAGTCAAGGAGCAGGACGAAGAACAAGGGACGACCGGCGCCGGGCCGGAGAAGAAGCGAACGCGGGGACGTCGGCAGCCTGGCGCATCGCCCGCGGCGGATCGACCCCAGAAGCCGGCCCGGTCCGGCCGCGCCAGGTCCGCGGCCATCGACCCGGAGACCAACGCCCGAGAGCGGGCCAGCAAAGCTCGCGATGAGCTGGAGCGGCGGCGCCTGGCCCGCGAGGCCGAGCGCCAGCAGCGGACCCAACGGCTGGCGCAGCGGCCGCTCTTCCCCGGCCAGGCTGAGGCCGGCCAGCACGACGAGAGTCCACCGGACCAGACCGAGCGGCGGCACCCGACGCGCGAGGAGGAATCTCCGGATCCCGAGGCCGACCAGGCCGAGGCGGTCGAGATCGACGAGCTGCTCTCGGGTTTGACCTACTCGGTCTCGCTGGAGGATCTGGAGCGGTATTTCGACATCAAGATCCCGACCGAGGACCGCCTGCAGCTCGACCGCCGCTATGCCCTGAAGACGCGCGAGACCACGGTCCGCTCCCTCCTCCACCAGATGCGGACCTCGGGGACCAACTACGCCCTGATTCCCCGCCTGTCCCGCCTGGTGCACCAGGGGCAGGAGCTCCGCATCACCGCGGCCTCCCTGCTGCGGGCCCAGCCCCAGCTCTTCGAGAACGTCCAGCAGATCATCGTGAAGTACCGGGCCGAGTCCTGCTTCGTGAAGGACTCCCCCGGCGTGGACTGGGCCATCGTCGCCTGCGAGGCCCTGCCCGAGTCCCTGGGCCGCAACTTTGCGCAGCAGCGCCAGATCGTCAAACAGTATGCCCAGGGGTACCAGGCCACCGAGCGGCGGATCAGCCGGCGGCGGCTGGTCGAGGCGCTCTACGACCTGATCGTGGTCCAGCTCGTGCACAAGGAAGGGATGCTCTCGCGCACCGTGGACCTGACCGATTCCAAGGTCGGCCGACAGAACCTGGTCTTCATCAACTACGGCACCAACGGCATCCGCATCTCGGACATCTCGCGGCTGGAGGCACACCCCCAGTTGGGCATCTGCCCCTCGTGGTGAGGAGTTGTCGCGTCCGAGAAATACGTTGTGTCACTGAGCGGGCCGAGGCGCCCGGCCAGCTAGGCGCGCGAACGCCCTGTATCGAGGGGAAGATACAGGAAGCGAGCGCAACGACGCTGGCCGGGATGGATCGGCCCGCGAATGCCGAGGTATTTCTCGGACGCGACAAACTACCCCGGCGGCACCCGCCAGGTCGGCAGGTAGGCGTACCCCGCCAGATCGAGCCGCTCCCCCGCGATCGCCCAGGGCACCTCCAGCTCGGAGAACAAGGCAGCCTCGCCGCCGGCGCGCAGCACCAGCTCGGTCATCCCCCGCACCCATACCTGACCGCTCTCCGCGCGGACGCGGCGCTCGCTGGCCGGCACCTCGTGCACGGCTGAAGACTCGAAGGTGCCGCAGACGCACAGGGACTGGGCCCGGGCCATCGACAGCGGACAGGCCGGGCCGCTTCGTCGACCGATAATCGCCTCGCACAGATCGGCCAGCACCCCCCGCCCGGGGAGCACGGGGAGTTCCTCGACGCCCCCTTCCCGCCAGTGGGCCCGCCCTCCTCCCTGGTACTCCAGTTCGACCACGCCGCGATCCCCGGTGAGGACCACCACCGGGTCGACCGACCGGTCGACCGCGTGGCTGACCGCGAAGAAGACCTCCACCCCCTCGGTGGAGATCAGGCGGAAGACGGCGGTGTCGGCCGACTCGATCTCGTTGGCCCGGTAGAGCTCGGCCTGCACGGTGGCCGGGATCAGGGCCTCCCCCGGCCTATCGCACCCCAGGTAGCACATCAGGTTCACCGCGTGGGCCAGGGCGTTCTGATGTGGGCTGTCGAGGACCCAGGCGTCGCCGACCGCGACCTTGCCGGCCCAGCCGTTGCGTCGGTAGTAGGCCGGGTCACGCGGCCAGCACCCCGCGGCGCGGACCTGGCGGACGCGGCCGAGCCGGCCGCTGCAGACCCACTCCTTGACCCGGGCCACGTCGTCCCGGCAGAGGTGCTGGTACCCGACCGCGCAGAGGCGGCCGGACCTGGCCTGGGCCGCCAACATGGCGTCGACGTCCTGGATGCTCCCGGCCGCGGGCTTCTCGACCAACACGTGGCAGCCGGCCTCCAGGGCCGCCTCGGTCATCGGCCGGTGCAGGGCGATCCCGGTGGGGATCACCACCAGGTCGATCTCCCGGCGGGCAGCGGCCAGCAGCTCGCGCAGCGACCCGTAGACCGCGACCTCCCGGCGGGCCAGGGCCTTGAGCTGATCCCCGAAGGCCTGGCGGTCGGCCTCGATGGCGACCTGGGCCACCTGGCGCGCCAGTCCCGCGGCCTCGAGCTCGGCGGCGGCCTGCAGGTGGGTGCGGGCGAACCCGCCCATCCCGACGACGGCGATCCTCGGCAGCACTGGACGTTCCTCCTCGGGCGTCGCGTGGCGCGCCCGCAACCGGTTGGTTATACTTCCGCACCGCTCCAGACCGCTCCGGACCGGAGCGCCGCCGCCCACAGGAGTGCTCCTCGAAGATGTCCTCGACCCGCCTCGCCGAACAGCCCTGGCCCGATCAGAGCGACCAGACCGGCCCGGGCGTGACCTGGCGCTCCCTGCTGGCAGGATCGGCCGTGGTGATCGGGATCGGCGCCGGCGCGCCCTACGGCAACATGGTGCTGCGCGGGTCGTACATGGCCCTCGACTTCAGCACCGCCGGCGCCATCTTCCTCTTCTTCCTCTTCGTCATTTGCATCCAGACCGGACTGGCCCTCCTCCACCCGCGCCTGGCCTTGCGGCGGCAGGAACTGGCCGTGGTCTACATCATGGGGATCGTGGGGTGCGCCATCCCCGACATGGGCCTGACCGAGTACCTGCTGCCGATCATCAGCGGCGGGATCTACTACGCCACCCCGGAGAACGAGTGGGCCCAGCTCATCCATCCGTACATCCCCACCTGGCTGGTGCCGCAGGACGCCGAGGCGGTGAAGTACTTCTACGAGGGCGCGCCCCGGGGCTACCCCCTCCCCTGGCGGGCCTGGCTGGTGCCGCTGGCGGCCT
>JBAZUN010000414.1:0-5720 GCA_041661365.1 Candidatus Latescibacterota bacterium | reverse complement strand
TCTCGCGCCTCCGGAGGCCCTTTTAAGCCCTGCCCTTCCTTGGTGCGGCCGGCGTGGGTGCCGGCGGCTCTGTGGGCGAGGTAAGAGGCGCGTCCCGCGCCCCGGCAAGGGCCGGCGGCTGGGTGCCGGCAGAAAGGCGGGTGCACCATGCGTGTCCTCCTTCTGTTCCTGCTGCTGCTGAGTAGCGCCGCCTCGGCGCAGTCGGGCAAGGTGCTGCGCCTCGACGGCACCAGCGGCTACGCCTCTCTGCAGGGCCCCCTGCCCGATCTCACGGAGATGACGATCGAGCTGTGGGTCCTCTTCCGGCCCGCGGACGTGAGCGCCAGTAGCGTGATCTACATGGACGGCACGCCAGGATGGGCCAACGACGTCATCCTCAACATGACCTCCGGCACGATCGGGATCTGTGCGAACAAGAGCATGTCCTGGCTCAACCACGAGAATAACCGGCTGCCCGTGGGTCGCGACCTGCGCGGTCGCTGGCACCACCTGGCCTGGGTCATGGCTCCGGGGCACTCCACCCTCTACGTCGACAGTGGGGTGATCGCCCAGCTCGACGAGCGTGGCAGCAACGTCGGGGGCCACGCACTGCGACCGTCTCTGGGGCGGGGGGATGACGAGCGCGGCAATCCCTGGCAATACTTCCCGGGGTGCATGGACGAGTTCCGCATCTGGTCGAGGACCCTGACGGCCGCCGAGGTGACGAGGGCCATGACCGCGGCGTCGCAGGATACCGCCGGCCTGGTGCTGTGGTATGACTTCGAGGGAGAGGGAGACGTCGTCGACCGTTCGGGGCACGGGTACGGCGCCAGCCTGGTCGGGGGCGCGGAGCGTGCCGACGTGGCCGCGGTGCCGGTGGAGCCCCCGGTGCCGGCGGACAGCGTCGTGACCATCGGTACGGTGCTGCCTGCGGCGCAGTCCCCGCTGCCGGCCGCCGTCGGGCCGGGGGCCCCGGCAGGGCCGGTGCCCGCGCTCGTGACCCCTCCCCCGGCCGAGGCGGTGCGGATCGACAGCGCCGCGATCCCGCCCGGCGCCTGGTCCAGCCCCTTCGCCCAGAACCCCGAGGGATTGCTGGCGCTGCCGTTCGACCAGGTGGCCACGGCGGTCGCCGCCGGTCTGGGGGGGAGCGTGCAGAGCCTGCGGCTGCTGGCCGCCACTGCGGCTGGGGCGCTGTACCTGGCGGCACAGACCCCGGCGGCCGAAATCCTTGGCGCCCGTACGCTGCAGGTCTACGTGTGGCGCAGCACGGACCGCGGCCGCACGTGGGAACTGCTGCTGCACCAGGCGACCGGCAATGCCTGCCGGTACGACCAGCAGGTGCGGGCCGCGACCCTGCACCCCGACGGCCGCGTCTTCCTCGGCACCGCTGATGGTCTTTACCTCGACGACCGGAAGGTCGTGGTGCCGCCCCAGGCCACCGATGTGGCGGCCCTGCACGTGTCACCGGACGGCCGCTACCTCTTCGTGGCCACCAACGAGCTGACGACGCTGTGCGAGTGGCCGACCAACACCTACAGCGTCCAGGGCTTGTACCGGGCGCGCCTCGACGGCGACTCCCTGGCCTGGGATGATCTGACCGACCGTCAAGTCCTGTCCATCCCGCCGATCGCGCGCGTCGGCTGCGATCCGGCAGACCCCGAGGTGGTCTACTTCGGCAGTCACGCTGGCTGGTACCGCGCCCGCGCCGCGACGGCAGCGCAGATGGGCTGGCGCCAGGTAGCCGAGGCCGACCTGCCGCCATACCTGGCCTACCAGGGTACGCTGGCAGACCCCCGGCCCTTCCTGCGCGTGCAGCAGGGCTACGCCGCTAACTGGACGCCGCGCAGTCCCATCGACATGCGCTACGGCTGGGGCGGCCTGGCAGCGGGGTGGGAGGGGTTCATCTACGCCCCCTACCGCGGCGAGTATTCGCACCTCGTCGAGGAGGGGTACCTGGGCAGCCGCGACGGCGGCGTGACCTGGACCGGGGCCGGTGGACGCGGGGGCTTCACCGGCGCCGATCTGGATCCCATGGTCTGGGCGGCGGACGCGCGCGGCGTCGTGCAGCTCAGTGCGTCGGCACTGACCGGGAAGGAGGGCAGCGGCGGCAGTCCCTGGAACGTGGACCCGCTGGATCCCCTGTGCTTGTACGCGGCCATGCGGGGACGCGGCGTGGTTTACGTGTCACCGAACCGCGGCGGCTGGGAGCGCCGTGGCCAGGGCCTGCCGCCGACGCTGACGGTGGCGGGCCTCGGCGTCGACTCGCTCGGTGTGCTCTACGTGCGCACGGCCAGCCAGGCGCTGGCACGCCGCGTGGCCGAGCGCGTGGTGCGGGTGGCGCGCGTACAGGTCGACTCGTTGCTCTCCCGCGGTCAGACCGCGGTGGCGACCGCGCACCTGGTGCCGTGGCCCCCACCGGCAGTCTCGCTGCCCGCGGGCCTCGAGGTACGGCTGCTGCCTTTCGATGCGGGAAGCTGGCGGGAGATGCGCGACGACGGCGTGGCGCCCGACCGGGCGGCCGGCGACGGGACTTGGACCGCGTCTTTCGTTGTCGGGGCCGATCAGGCCTTCGGCTGCGACGGCGTCATCGTCGCCGCCCAGGTGCGCGACCGACCGTCGACGCGTGCCAGCCAGCGGCAGGGCTACCGGGTAGTGCCGGCCGATGCCCACGAGATCTACACCGACGCACCCGGTCCGGGCTGGCGCTGCGTCGATGGCAACAGCGCCGACACCACGTCCACGGAGCGCGCCTTGAAGGGCCAGCGGTCGCTGCGCGTCCTGGGCGAGGTAACCTGTGCCTGGCAAGGCGAGGGCCTGCACCCTTACGGCCGCACCCTAGACCTGTGGGCCTACAGCGAGGGCGCCGGCGCCCGCCTCACCATCGAGGACGTGCCAGCCGCCGCAGTGCCCGCGCTCGCTGCGGGCGTCTGGACGCACCTGGTCGTCCCGGCGGAGCTGCTGTATGCAGAGCCCACACGCGCCGGGTACGGGGACCGCCCGTCGCCTGCCCTGATCGGGGCCCTGCACTTCCGCGCCACCTCGCCGGTGTGGCTCGACGAGGTGTGTCTGACCGTGCTCCAGGGCAGCCCCGCCACGGTCGTGGCCGAGGCGCAGCCCGAGCTCCGCCCGATCGGGCTCAGGCTTCTGCCGGCCTTCCCGAATCCCGCCAACGGGGGCGTGGTGGTGCCGTTCCGGCTGCCGGCCGCGGTGGCCGTGCAGCTCGAGGTGTACGACGCCCTGGGGCAGCGGGTCCGCGTGCTCGTGGACGGCGAGGTGCTGCCGGCCGGTGAGCACCGCGTCCTCTGGGACGGCCGCGACACCGGGGGCCGCACGCTGGCCTCGGGTGTGTACCTCGTGCGGCTGCGCACCGCGGGGATGCCGCCGCAGACGGGACGCGTGGTGCTGGTGCGCTAGCCTTCCTGGCCAGCATCCCCCTCGCGCCGTCCGTCCACCCGAGCGCCTCGACCCACAGGAGCGACGCCATGATCCGTACTTCTTTTGCCCCTGAGCTTGCCACCCGGATGGCCTCCGATCCCTGGCGCCCCGCTGCTCGAATGACGGCGCAACAGGTAGCCCAGTTGGGCGGTCGCCGCTCGCGATGGTAGTTTTCCGCGAGGTGGGGGAGCCCGTCACCATGGATCGGTGGACTGAAGCCGCTGCCCGGAGGAATCCGCGCCTCGGATTCCTCCGGGCCTCTTTTCATGAAGGCAGGTGCGTCATGCTCAGCCGTCCGCGCGTCGAGGGTGCGGCCTATCCCCTGATCCTCCTGGCCGGGTTGTCGCCGATCCTGATCCTGACCGCCTTCTTCGCCGAGGCCGGGCGGCTGAACTGGCTCCTGGAGGTCGGGCCGGCCCTGGTGGCGTTCGTCGTCCTGGCCCTGACCTACCGTCGGCTACCGCTGTCCCGGCTGGCGTATACCTGCGTCTGCTGCCACACCCTCATCCTGGTGTACGGAGGGTACTATACCTACGCGGCCACCCCGCTGGGTAACTGGGCCAAGGAGGTCTTTGACCTGTCGCGCAACCACTACGATCGCGTCGGTCATCTGGCCTTCGGATTCTTCCCGGTCTGCATCGTCAAGGAGGTGCTGCTGCGGGTGACGCCGCTGCGCCGGGGCGGCTGGCTGGTCTTCCTCGTGCTCAGCGTGATCCTGGGCGCCACGGCCTTGTACGAGTTCATCGAGTGGTGGTCGACCTATCTGGTGGCCCCCGAGGTCGGGCAGGCGTTCCTGGGGTCGCAGGGAGACCCCTGGGACACTCAATGGGATATGCTCCTGGCGCTGGTCGGTGCGGCCGTGGGCCTGCTGGTCCTAGGGCCGTTGCACGAACGGTCGATGGCCCAGTTGACGGCGGGAGCGGGAGAGGCGCCTTATGACCGGTGATCGTACCCCCATTGGCTAAGGGGGGTCAGTGCAAGGCGGGGCGATCGGGTATGGCGCGCTCAGGATGAGACCGGAGGCAAGTAGATCCCGTGCCGGGGTGAAGGACGGAAGAGGCTGCGAGAGTCGGTGCCCACTGGAGCGATGATGCCCCTTGCCGAGTGTCGTCGGACGGGTGCCCGATCTTGTATGGGCTGGACGGAGGCAGGCGGCCGGGCGGCGCGGTGCTCGTGGCCGTGAGGGCGCAGCCTCAGCGGTCAGAGCAGCAACACGAGGATGGGGCTGGTCGGGAGTCGGGCCCCGATCGGCAGCGATCCCCGGTCCGGCTTGGCGCCTTGAGCCCAGCGCCTTTGAGCGCGCCTGGCCCGTAGCCCGCGGCGCGACGGCGGGGGCTGGACAGCGACGGACTTCGGCGCGAAGCTACAGCGAACGGGCTGGCTGCGGCCGTGCGGTGCCTGCCCTTGTCTGCCCCGAATCGCCGGCACCAGACCGGGAGGTCCACGCCGGTGGGAGTCGGTCGCCTGAAGGAGTGGAACCATGTTTACGCTGCTGCTGGCATCCTCCATCGCGGCGCCGCCGGCCGCCCCCACGTTCCAGGAGCTGATGGACCCCGCCCTCTTCCCGCACCCGAGCCGCGGCATGCGGGTCGAGCGGGCGGAGCTGCACGAAGGCCGGCTGCGGATGGTCACCACCGGCGCGGTGGTCGAGCTGGACAGCGCCCGCGGCGAGATCCGGTTCGAGCAGCGCCTGGGCCACTCGCGGCCGGTGGCCACCCTGAAGCTCGGCCGACCCGTGATCGGCCTGCAGGTGGTGCAGCAGACCGACGGCCTGGTGCTGGCCACCGCCAGGCATCCCTCCTTCACCCTGCGCCTGAACGGCGACTCGCTGTTCATGCTGCACGTGCACGAGCCCCTGGAAGTGGCGGTCCAGCGCCACCTCGTGCCGGCCTGGGAGGACTCCTACGGCGCCCACCATCTGCTGGCGGACGAGTGGGGCGGGTTCGGGCTCTATTGCTCGGTGAGGGACCTGGCCGACGGGTATGCGCCGGACGCCCAGTGCATTGCCACCTACCCGCTGCCGGCCGATCAGGTGCTCTGGCTGGGTGTCTGCCCGCCCAAGCCCTACGACTGGGAGCGCTCGCTCGAGGACCGGGTGGTGTGGCACTGGTCGATGCAGACCGGCTACCCCTCTGACGCCGAGCTGGGCGCCTGGCGGCCCTACGGCAAGATCGTGCTCCTGCAGAGCGAGGTGATGCTCTGGAAGGACTGGAACCTGGCCTTCGAGCCGCGGCTCGGGCCGGCCGAGTTCGCCCGCGTGCGCGCCACGGTGCACGCCCAGGGGCAGCGGTTCATCGTCTACACCA
>JBAZUN010000413.1:0-5721 GCA_041661365.1 Candidatus Latescibacterota bacterium | reverse complement strand
GCTCCAGCAGCAACCGCGCCGATGGCCAACGAGCTCCTGCGCAGCATCAGTACCCTCCTCAGTCCTGCCTGAGCGCGTCGACCGGGTTGGCCAGGGCGGCGCGGAAAGCCAATGGCCCCACCGCGGCCATGGCAGTGACCAGGAGCGCCCCGGCCGCCACCAGGAAGACGTCCGGTCCCAATTCCACGCGATAGGCGAACCCCCCCAGCCAGCGGTGCATAGCGTGGTACGCCAAGGGCCCACCGATGGCGCTCGCCAGCCCGATGAGCAGCAGGAGTTGCCGGCACAGGAGCCCGGTCACCTGGCCGACCGAGGCCCCGAGCACCTTGCGGATGCCGATCTCCCGCGTCCGTCGCGCCACGGCCTGGGCGGTCAGACCGAAGGCCCCCAGGCAGGCGATCAACACGGCGAAGAGCGAGGCGTACCCGACCACCTTCCCCCAGCGTTCCTCGGACCGATACAGGGCATCCATCTCGTCGTCGAGAAAGGAGTAGCTGAGGGGGATCGACGGAGCCAGCACTGACCACGTCTGGCGCAGGTAGGACAGGGTTCCCGGCACGTCCTCTGGAGAGATGCGGACACACAGTGATCCGCCCTGGTATTCACTCGGGAAGAGAGCCAGGGGCTTGATCGGCGCGTGCAGGGACTGGTAGTGGAAATCACGAACCACCCCGATGATAATGGGGTTTTCGACCCAGCGGTCGTCCTGGGCGTAGTAGCGCATAGGCAGACGGGCTCCGATGGGTTCGGGCAGGCCCAGGCGGCGCACGAGTGCTTCGTTCACCACCACGGAGGCGGTCTGTCCAGCCTGCCCCTCTGGCGCGAATCCGGTGCCCGCGATGAGATCGATACCCAGGGTAGAGATAAACTCATCGTCGATCTCGAGGTAATCGGTCGTGGCTTTCGGGGCAGACGGCAGGAGCAGCGGCGCCACGTTGGTGTGCATCGGGAAGCCGCTGCTCCTGGTCACCCCGAGCACGTGGGGGTGCTGCCGCACCCGCTCCCGGAACACGCCCAAGGCACGATTCTTCTCCTCCCCTACCGCCATACTGAGGAAGGGGTTCTCCGGGGACAGTGTCACGACCTGCTCGCCGTGGAATCCCAGGTTCCTCGCCTTCAGGTACTCCAGTTGCCGCCCGATGACCAGGGCACAGACCACCAGACAGAGCGAGACGGCGAACTGCCCCGAGATCAGCAGGCGGGTGAAGCCGGTGTCCCCGCCGATCCGCAGCCGCGCGGCAAGCACCCGGGCCGGTGGCAGTGCCGACAAACGCGCTGCCGGGTACGCCCCTGCGGCCACCGCGGTGAAGGTGAACACCAGAAACCCCAGTGCCCACGGACCCGTACTCAGTGCCGGTCCCATGGACAGGACTTGGCCGGTCAGGTTGCAGAAGGTGGGCAGCATCAGCTCGGTCAGGGCGCCCCCCAGAACCGTGGCGAGCAGGGCCAGGAGCACTGACTCACTCCAGAACTGCACCATGAGCTGTTGCCGGGTGCCGCCGACCACCTTGCGAACCCCCACCTCGCGCGCCCGGCTGGCCGAGCGACCGATGGCCAGGGTGATGAAGTTGACGCACGCCACGAGCAGAACGGCCAGAGCCAGCGCCGCCAGGACATAGGAATACACCGGATCGCTGGTTGCCTCCAGGATCCCGTCCACTGACCGATCCAAGTGGACCGCGGTCAGCGGCTGCAGGCCCAGCGTGACCTTCCGGCGGTATCGAGGGTCTGTGCGTGCCTGGGCCAGGGCAGTCAGCTTCCGCCCGAGGTCAACTGCATCCGTACCTTCGGCAACACGGAGGTACACGGGGCCCTCGCCGACCCAGAACTCCAGGAAAGCCTTCTCCTCCTCCTGCAGCGGCATCAGACAAGTGAACTGCAGGCTGGAGTTCGAGGGGACGTCGGCAAGGACGCCGGCCACCGTGAAGTCCCTGGCATCCCCTTCCCAGCGGTCGCTGCGAACGCTGAGCACCTGTCCGAGGGCAGGGGTATCGCCAAAGTGCCGACGGGCAGTAGCCTCGGTGATGACGATGGAGCCGGGTTCGTGCAGGGCGCGAGCCGCGTCTCCGGCCAACAGGGGGAAGGTGAAGACTTGGAGGAACCCAGGACTGACGAACCGCAGCACCTCGGGGGTGGAGGTGTTCCCCCGACCGAGCCGGCAACGTAAGCTGCGCTCGATCGTCACGGCCTGCAGGATCTCGGGAAAACCCGCGGCCGCCAGGGTGGGCGCCAGTCCCTCCGGCATGGAGGCACGGCCCGTGCTCCAGTCGTTCGCCCGCTGCACGACTCGGTAGACCTGGTCTGCCTTCTCGTGGAAGGAGTCGTAGCTCCACTCGTGGCGCACGTACAGGAGGGCCAGCAACGCAAAGGCGATCCCCGCGGCCAGACCAACGACGTTGATGGCCGAGTACAGCCGATTCCGCCACAGGTTCCGCCAGCCGACGAGCAGGTAGCTGCGCAGCATCGGTAACCTCCTCACTCCTGTGCCGGAGTCGTGCCGTGACGGCCCCGCCCCGCGCGGGCTACACCCCGTACCGCGCCCCCAGGTTCTCGGAGACTACCCGGCCGTCGAAGAGGTGGACGATGCGGTGGCTGTAGTCGGCGTAGGCCGGGGAGTGGGTAACCATGACGATGGTGGTACCGCCCTCGTTGAGGCCCGAGAGCAGGCCCATGACGTCCTCGCCGTGCTTGGAGTCGAGGTTGCCGGTCGGCTCGTCGGCCAGGATCAGGCGGGGCTCGGCGACCACGGCCCGGGCCACGGCCACCCGCTGCTGCTGGCCACCGGAGAGCTGCTGGGGGAAGTGCTTGGCGCGATGGGTGATCTCGATCCGATCGAGCGCCGCGCTGACCCGTCGCCGGCGCTCGGCGGCCTTCATCCCGAGGTAGAGCAAGGGGAGCTCGACGTTCTCGTACACGGTCAGCTCGTCGATCAGGTTGAAGCTCTGGAAGACAAAGCCGATCGTTCCCTTGCGCAGGTGGGCCCGCCCCCGCTCGCGCAACCGGGACACCTCCTGGCCGAGGAGCCAGTACTCCCCGTCGGTCGGGCTGTCGAGCAGCCCCAGCAGGTTGAGCAGGGTCGACTTGCCGCAGCCGGAGGGGCCCATGATGGCCACGAACTCCCCTTCCTTGACCTCGAAGTTGACCCCGTCCAGGGCCGTGGTCTCGACCTCTTCGGTGGTGTAGAGCTTGCGCAGGCTCACGGTGCGGATCAGACCATCCTCTGCCATGGAATCCTCCTGGGGTGTTGCCGGGCTGCATTTCACTGGAGCTCCAGCACGTCCATGTCCTCGCCCAGGGCCTCGTACCCCGAGGTGATGACCCGCTCCCCGGGCTCCAACCCTTCGAGTACCTCGTAGACCTTGGGATTCTGGCGTCCGAGTCGGATCGGGCGCTTGACCGCCCGGTGGCCGGCCGGGTCCAGCACGTAGGCCCAGCGCCCTCCGGTGGTCTGGTAGAAGCCGCCGCGAGCGAGCTGCACGGCCTCGTCCGGCTCCCCCAGCTCGAGGCGGACGTGCACGGTCTGCCCCCGTCGCAGGCCGGCCGGCGGCGGCCCGACGAATTCCAGGTCCACGTCGAAGCGGCCGTCCTTGACCTCGGGGTAGACCTTGCGCACCACCAGGGCCTGGCCCGTGGCCTCGCCCTCGACCTGGGCCTGCTGACCGCGCGCCACCCGGTTGATGTAGTACTCGTCGATGCCGGCCTGGACCTTGAGGCCGTCGAGGCCGTCGATCTGACCGAGGCGCTGGCCGGCCCCCTTGCTCTCACCCGGATGAGCGTCCAGCACGGTCAACTGACCGGCGATCGGAGCCCGCAGGACCAGCCGGTCGAGCCGGCCGCGGACCGCGGCCAGGTTGCGCTCCATGGTGGCCACGGTGCCGGCGCTCTGGGACAACTGGACCGCGGCCAACAGCGAGTCCTGGGCGTGGCGCTCCAGGGCCAGGTCGCGCCGGCGGCGGGCGTACTCCAGCTCGTCGCGCAGCCGCTCGAACTCCTGCCGGGAGATCGTGGCCACCCGGTCCGGCTCGCGCATCGAGGCGTACGGCTGGTACCGGCGCTCGCAGGTGGCGAGCTGATACTCCAGCTCGAGCAGCTCCTGCCGCAGGGAGAGCAGGTGCTGGTCGTGCTGGAGCCGGGCGCCGCGCTGCTCTTCCAGGCGACGGGCCAGCTCGGCCTCCTGGTTCAGCACCAGCAACTCGAGCTCGGGGCTGACCAGCCGCAGGATCGGGTCGCCGCGCTGGACCAAGGCTCCCTCGTCGGCCAGCAGCGAATCGATCCGGCCCCCCTCGGCGGCGTCGAGGAACACGGTGTACCGGGGCGCCACCACGCCGCGGACCGAGGTGTATTCCTGGAACGGACCGTGCTCCACCACCGAAAGGGTCAGCCGCTCGGGATCGACGCGGAGCTTGCGCAGGCCCCGGTCGTGGAGCAGGCCATAGGCCGACAGGCCGGTCAGTCCCAGGGCCAGACCGAGGACCACCAAGCGCCGAGGCGACCACCAGCGCCGGCGCAACGGCCGGTCGGTGGCGCCGGGCACGGGGGTTGCAGGATGGAGCACGGGACGCGGCATGGGAGATCCTGAGCAACCCTCGCGCCACCAGACCGATCTAAAGATCAGACAACGAGTTGGCGCCGTCACCCGGCGCCGGACCAGCGAGCGGGACCGTCCGCTGGCGGTACAGGCGCTGTCCGCCAGTGGACAGGGCGGTGATGAGTTGGCTGCCGATCAAGGAAGGCCGACCGGTTGCCCGGCGCCGCGGCAGCACGATAGATTGGGGCTGGCTAGGAGCCTGTCGGAGAACCTGCTTTGGCAAGCGAGGCCGCATCCCGGTGGCGGCCGGCAAGGCGCCTGAGCGGCGCCGCATCGAGGGGAGATGCGGCAAGTGAAGGGAACGAAGCCGGCGGACACCGGGGGCGGCCGCAGCCCGAATGGGGTTCTCCGACAGGCTCTTCACCCACCCGAAGGGAGCACCATGACCGAGACCCAGGGACACCTGCTGTTCGTCGACGACGACCGCGACGTGCTGGTGGCGGCCCGGCTGCTGCTCAAGCAGCACGGGTACCGGGTCAGCACCGAGTCGGATCCGCAGGGCCTGCCGCGGCTCCTGCGCGACGGCACCTTCGACGCGGTCTTCCTCGACATGAACTTCACCCGCGACGCGGCCAGCGGCCGCGAGGGGTTCCACTGGCTGAGCGAGGTGCTGACCCTGGACCCCCAGGCCGTGGTGGTGCTGGTGACCGCGTACGGCGACGTGGAGATGGCGGTGCGGGCGATCAAGGCCGGGGCCACGGACTTCGTCCTCAAGCCCTGGCAGAACGAGAAGCTGCTGGCCACCGCGGCCGCGGCCGTGGCCCTCAGACGCTCGCGCCAGGAGAGCGCCAGTCTGCGCACCCGGCAGCAGCAGCTCAGCGCCGACCTCGATCAGCCGTTCAGCGACTTCGTCGGCCAGTCCCCGGCCATGCGCCAGGTCTACGCCACCATCGCCAAGGTGGCGGCCACGGACGCCAGCGTGCTGATCCTGGGAGAGAACGGCTCGGGCAAGGAGCTGGTGGCGCGGGCCATCCATCGTCACTCGTCCCGATCCGGCGAGGTCTTCTTGACCGTCGACATGGGGGCGATCCCCGAAACGCTCTTTGAGACCGAGCTGTTCGGCCACGTCAAGGGATCGTTCACCGACGCCAAGGCCGACCGGCCGGGCCGCTTCGAGGTCGCCTCAGGCGGGA